>NZ_JBIWFQ010000001.1:0-136 GCF_044763105.1 Lysinibacillus sp. NPDC096212
GAGTTAGCCCAATTTATTTCACCAATCTGATGTTTAGATAAGGATCAGAGTTGAAAACTTTGTATAAAATTTTACACAATATTAAGGACTTGACTGATTCTACCCGGGCTATCAGCGATTTTTGCACTTTTATCAG
>NZ_JBIWFQ010000001.1:233-372898 GCF_044763105.1 Lysinibacillus sp. NPDC096212
CAGCGATTCTACCCGGGCTATCAGCGATTTTCGCTCTTTTATCAGCGATTCTACCCGGGCTATCAGCGATTTTCGCTCTTTTATCAGCGATTCTACCCGGGCTATCAGCGATTTTCGCTCTTTTATCAGCGATTCTACCTGCTTTCCAAAACAAATACGAAACTGCATTTTTCCAATGCAGTTTCGTATTTGTTTAACCTAATCTATTAAAAAGTTCTAGCAGCTCGTTTACACTGTTCACTATGTATGTTGCTTATGCATCTGTCATTATGCTACTAATTCATTGTGCAGCTATTTGTATTTCTTTATTGAAGTCCTCTAAACATGAAAAAATACCGCAGTACTCAGAGGAGATTTAACCTACTGAGTATTGCGGTATTTTATAAATTATAGCGCTTTTACCTTCGCTACAACATTTTCTACTGTGAATCCGTATTTTTCCATTACTAATTCACCTGGTGCAGAAGCGCCGAACTTGTCAATTGCAAGAACGTCCCCTTCAAAACCAGTGTATTTATGCCAGCCGAATGATGAGCCCATCTCGATTGCAAGACGTTTTGTTACAGCTTTTGGAAGAACAGATTCTTTGTAAGCTGCATCTTGTTTTTCGAAGCGATCCATAGATGGCATTGAAACAACTGCCACATCTACACCATCAGCTTTTAATGCTTTTTGTGCTTCTACTGCAAGTGAAACCTCAGAGCCTGTTGCAATTAAAATGGCATCTGCCACTTCTTTTGTAGCAGGAGATACTGTATAAGCACCTTTAGTAACACCTTCACGTACTGTATCAATAGATGCGTCAAGCACAGGTAAGTTTTGACGAGATAATACTAAAACAGTTGGTGTTTTTTCAGATGCTACTGCTAGTTCCCATGCAACTGCTGATTCATTTGCATCAGCTGGGCGAACAACAGATAAATTTGGCATTGCACGTAAAGATGCAAGGTGTTCGATTGGTTCATGTGTCGGACCATCTTCCCCTACAGCAATTGAGTCATGTGTAAATACATAAGTAACAGGAAGACCCATTAGTGCAGAAAGACGTACAGCTGGACGAACATAGTCAGAGAATACGAAGAATGTACCACCGAATACGTTAACACCACCGTGAAGTGCCATACCGTTCATAGCAGCACCCATTGCAAACTCACGTACACCGAACCAAATATTACGGCCAGCGTAATCGTCTGCAGAGAAATCTCCAGCGTCTTTCATCGTTGTTTTATTTGAGCCAGCAAGGTCAGCTGAACCACCGAAGAATGATGGTGTTTTCTTTGCAATTGCATTGATTGCATCTCCAGAAGAAGAACGAGTTGCTACTGATTTACCTGCTTCATAAACTGGTAATTCTGAAGCGAAATCCTCTGGTAATTGACCATTCATTGCGTTTTCAAATTGTGCTGCTAATTCTGGGAACTCTTGCTTATATGCTTCAAACTTAGCATTCCAAGCTTCTTCAGGTTGTGCCCCTTGAACTTCAGCAGCTGCTGCGAATGTATCATATGCTTCAGCAGGAATTTGGAATGGCTCGTGCGCCCATTCATATGCTGCTTTTGTTAAAACGACTTCATCTTGACCAAGTGGTGCGCCGTGAGAAGCAGCTTTACCTGATTTGTTTGGTGAACCAAAACCGATAACAGTTTTCACTTCAATAAGTGTTGGCTTGCCAGTTGATTTTTTAGCTTCTTCGATTGCTGCGTTAATTGATGCAACATCTGTACCATCTGCAACTTTTAAATAGTTCCAGCCATAAGATTCAAAACGTTTTTGAACATTTTCTGAGAATGATTTTTCTAAATCGCCATCTAAAGAAATATCGTTTGAATCATATAAAACGATTAACTTTTCAAGTTTTAAGTGACCTGCTAAAGAGATAGCTTCAGCTGCTACACCTTCCATTAAATCGCCATCGCCACAAAGTGCAAATGTATAGTGATCAACGATGTCATGTCCTGGTTTATTGTAAGTAGCTGCTAAATGGCGTTCAGCCATTGCCATACCAACTGTCATAGCAATACCTTGACCTAGAGGACCTGTTGTTGCCTCTACCCCAACAGTATGACCGTATTCAGGATGTCCTGGAGTTAATGAATCCCATTGACGGAAGTTTTGAATTTCTTCCATAGGTAAGCCGTAGCCACCTAGATGAAGTAGGCTATATAAAAGCATAGAGCCATGACCTGCGGAAAGTACAAAACGATCGCGGTTAAACCATTTTGGATTAGCCGGATTATGGCGAAGTTGTTTTGTCCAAAGCGTATAAGCCATTGGCGCTGCCCCCATCGGTAAACCTGGGTGACCTGAGTTTGCTTTTTCAATTGCATCGATTGACAAAGTTCGGATAGCATTAATCGCTAGTTGATCCGCATGTTGAGTCATTATTTTGTGACATCCTTTCTCGTCCTATATATTGTTCTTATACAGTTTAGTCAACATTACTTCAGAAAACAATGGTTTTGTTATACTATTAACGTTTTATTACATACTTTATAGAAATGTGACACATTAATTTAGAAATTTATTTTTTTTCGCTTGTTTAACTTTTTCTGGCGTTACATCATTTCCTTCAGCATCTACCACTTTTACGTTTTCAATTGTATCACGCATAGTTGATCTAAATGTATCTAGATATTCTTTACGAAGCGCTGATCGTTCCTTAGCTTCTGCCTCTGTTAATGTACCACTTTTAGCCTTAGCAGAAAGTTCATTGATTCGGTTAATTTTTTCTTTTGATAACATAGTTACACACCTTTCAATACATATCTTAATGAATATGGTATGCAAAGTATAGCATGTTTTCCCTTGAAATGCAGTTATACCAACCTTTCTAGCACTAGTTTATTCTTTAAGATAGTGCAAAAAAAGCTTATTTTTGGGGCTAGTGGGCTGATTTGGGGCTAATACATACGACGAGCGTGTGACAGAATGTGTAAGATAAAAGATTGGGGTTAATGCTGCAATCTCTTTTTAATCGGTATGATGATCAATCCTGGAGCCGGATTTTATATCCTTGTACAGCATGATCCAATGCTTCAACAACCAGATCTCGTTCATTTTTCGTCCGAATTGAACCTGGGAACTAATTTTAAAAAAAGAACTTAGATAACGGGAAAAGGTGTTAGTCATTGGAGGGAATAGAATTTGGTTTAGCGATTTAGAAAAAATCAATAGTAATAAAATATACCCAAAACTAAAATTTATATTCACAAGATGATTTAACAGAAGATAAGCAGCCAAAAAGTATTTATAAAGACATATAAAAGATTCAGATGATATTATAATTTCCACATTTTGATTATGAATAAAATTCTTGAATATACTATGCAAAAGAGTCTTTTAAGATTATAAGGTGAATAAACACAAAAAAACAGGTGCCCACCACTCATGAACGCCTGGTTATTTTGGTAGCTTAATAACTTGTAAGTAGTATCTATGATCACTAGTTTCTTTATTTTAATATTAGTTCATGCCATACCTCGTTCGCGCAATATTTCGATCTTTTCAGCAACTACTAATAAAACAAGCTAGAAACCTTGATATAATACATACAAAATCAATTTATTCTTTATTTACCATCCCATTTTCCAGAAACCGCAGATAACATTAGCCATGGTTCAATAAACATATTAATTAAAATATGAGCTACAATTGGTGCAAAGGTACTTCGTCCAGCTACAATATAAAGCGTTGCGAGAAGACTTCCTAATATTGTGGTACTTATAATAGCAGGTAATGCAAACTTCCAATCCCCTTTCAAAAGTACCCATACACCATGAGCAATTCCAAAGAGTATCCCTGAAATTAGTATTTGTGTCACGTCTGACAATGCAAGAGTTAATAAGTATTCCATAAGTAAATGTCTGAAAACAACTTCTTCTACTATTCCTGTCACAATGGCAACCCATATTCCAATTACTTTAAGCCAAGAAATAGTCAATAAATGAGCTTTTACAAAAGGTATTGCAATGAGTGTATAAGCAATGTATCCCGTTATGATAAAAAGCGTAAAAATCCAAATAAATATATTCGAAAATACATCTGTCCTAAAGCCAATTCCATTTTCAATAAAACCTTCAGGATTATTATAGAACCAAAGGATTATACTCGCTGTGAGCATAATTGAAATACTTGCTAATATCCAACCAGTTTTATTTCTTTCACTTGAAGTAGTTAATTCATTCATAATATCCATAGCCCCCTTTTACCTGAACTCAATATATCGAACGAGATGTACCCCAACAATACGTTTGGAGTAACATGTTGTTATGATTGTGTAAGATGCCTTTTTCAAAGAATGACCTGCATTTTCCAAAACGATGTATATGCTATAATTTTTTGAGAGGTGATAAAGCTGAAAATAGAGGTGAAAATAGATTCAGAGTATGAAGAGCCACATGTAACAATTTGTACAGCAAAACTTACTCCTACGATACAAGCTGCTATTTCTTTATTACAACAAGAGCAAGAAGAACAAATTTTAACAGGGATAGCAAATAATAAAACATATATCATTGATCCAAATTCAATAATTGTTATTCGAACGGAAGGAAGAGAATTAGCTTTATATGATGTAGATAATAATCGTCTCATATTGAATAAACCTTTATATGAATTAGAGCGACAATTAGGGAATGATTTTATACGGATTTCTAAATCTGCAATTATAAATCTAACAAAAGTTAAAAATATTGAAGCCTCATTTAATGGAACAATGGAAATTGAGTTAGTTTTAGGCATTAAAGAAGTAATTTCTCGTAATTATCGAAAGCAATTTAAAAACCGTTTGGGGGTTTAATATAGGTGCATTTTTTTAAAAATGTAGCGTTTGGCGTAAGTATGGGCTGTACAGTTTTTGTTTTTATTAACCTTTTTGGTTCTTGGATTTTTGGAGATATTTTTTTAGAAGCTATTACGGCAGACTTTATACAACAATCTCTAGGTTCAATTATTGTGGGGCTTGCTTGTGTATTACCATCATATATTTATCAAGTAGAACGTTTAACGTTTTTACTACAAACAGCTATCCATTCTGCAATTTCTTTAGGTACTTTTATTGTTGTTGCACTATTTTTAAATTGGCTTCCTACATCATCTATAGGAATAACTATGTTAATGCTATTCTTTAGTGTTTTGCTATTTACTCTAATTTGGCTGTTATTTTATCTATATAACAAATCAGAAGTAAAAAAAATGAATAAAAAGATTGATGAGCTGATAAATAAATAGAAAGTAAAACAAATGTGAAATTTCTTGACTTGGGGGAAAAAATGAAATGTTTATCAAAACAAAAAGACTATTAATAAGAGAATTTGAGGTCCAAGATTGGCAAGCTGTCTATGAATATACTTCGAATCCAAATGTGATGGAGTATATTCCCGAGGGAGTTTTTAATGAGGAAGAAGCTAAAAAGTTCGTTTCAGAAAATAGAGGTGAAAAAGCAAAATACTTCCCTATTATTTTAGTAAGCGAAAATATTGTTATTGGTCATATTGTTTTCCATCAATATTTTGGTGACCATACATATGAAATTGGCTGGGTATTGAATCCGAACTATTACAATAATGGATATGCCTCTGAAGCAGCAAAAGCTGTACTGGATTACGGATTTAAAGAAATGAAACTTCATAGAATTATTGCAACATGCCAACCAGAAAACATCCCATCCTATCGAGTAATGGAGAAAATCGGCATGAGGCGCGAGGGTTATTTTAAAAAATGCATACCAAACGGAGATGAGTGGTGGGACGAATACTATTATGCTGTCTTAGATGAGGAATGGGCATAAGATCCTTTTAGGGATTAAAAAATCTACCTTTACTACTATGTCTATTTCGATTTCTAGAGGAGAGATTTATATGAAAAAGACCGCTGTATTATTGTATCCCCAATTTAGTGAATATGAATTGAGCGTAGTATTATCTATATTAATGCAAGGAGATAAACCCGTTATAACTGTTGGATTAAACAGTGAAAAAATTAAAGGGGAATCTGGGTTATCTTGTATAGCCGATACACAAATAAGTGAAGTTAATCTTGACGAAATCGATAGCCTGATATTACCTGGGTGTATGGATATAGCTTTACTAATACACGAGCAAAAATTAATTGATTTTATTGGAAATGCAAATGCCAAAGGTGCAATCATTGCAAGCATCTCTAGCAGCCCCACTCTTTTAGCAAAAGCTGGAGTATTAAAGAACAAAAAATATACTGTAAGAATATCACCAGAAGGTATGGATAAGTTAGGTTTCTTTGATCTTAATCATTTCTCTGAAGAACTAGTTGTACAAGACGGCAACATAATAACTGCGAGAGGTAGAGGTTTTATAAAGTTTGGCATTACTGTGGGTAAAGCCCTCCATCTCTCTTTTGATGAAAATTGGTACCTGGAATAACGAAATAGAGCTAATTAATATGAAAACTTAGTTATAGTAATAGATGATATAAATGTTTTTCAACATTATAGAGAATTTATGAGGAAGAGAAGTAGAATTCGCTACTTCTCTTCTTTCATTTCCAAAATGTCCAATACTTTAGATAAAAGAGGGATAAATCTGAAAAACATTATTAAAGCTTTAAGAAAAAAATTAGGAATGACTCAAGAGGCACTAGCAAGGGAGTGTGGCGTCGTAAGACAAACCATTAATTGTATTGAAAATGATAAGTATGACCCTACTCTTGAATTAGCCTTTAAAATTGCTAAAGCTCTTAATAGAAAAGTAGATGAGGTGTTTATATATGAGTAAGTTCCGTCCAGCATATATGATAACAATGAAAGATTTCGTTAAAGAGAGTGCTGCAATATTACGTAAGAATACCCAAGAGGTTACGTTACCTGTATCAGAAGATGATAAAGATAGTTTATTATGCATGCTTCAATACTTGAAAAATAGCCAAGATCCGGATCTTTCCAAAAAACACAAATTGCGTCCTGGATCAGGGTTATCGGCTAATCAAATTGGTCTAAATAAACGAATGTTTGCTGCATTTTTTCAAGATGGAGATAAAAGTCATGAATATATGTTAATTAACCCAAAAATCATTAGTCACTCTTTAAACATGATTTATTTACCTGAGGGGGAAGGATGTCTTTCGGTTAATAGAAGAGTTAGTGGATTTGTTCCAAGATATGAGAGAATTAAAGTCAAAGCATACGATATACATGGGCAAGAAGCCATATTTCAATTTAATGGATATGGTTCAATCTTAATGCAACATGAAATAGATCATTTAAATGGGATCATGTTTTATGACAGAATAAATAAAGAAAATCCATTCAAACTACCAGACAATGTGACTATTTAAAGTTTGTATTAATTTATTACTTAAGGATAGATGGAACTTAGTTATTCCTTGTACCTATCATTTTGATGGTAAAACCCGTCTCTACGGTTGCTGTATCCATCACTTCGCTGTTCTATCCATCACTTCTCGGCCCTTCACCAACATCTAGTGCCTTTAAAAAAAAACAGCGGGACGATAAAACTCCCACTGATTAAAACGTCACTTTATTTTGCCCGCTTCCCTCTTGATGTTCCCGATATCTCCTATGGACTGTAGCTTTGCTTACTTCAAAACCTAGACCTCTAAGAGTCATGGCGATTTCCTCAAAGGTGAAGCCTCGATTACGTAGGTTGACAATTTCGTCTACAGGGACTTCCTTACGTTCTTGACCATTTGGATTTCCACGGTTAGATAAATTGTTTTCTGGGCGATAGCCATTTTCAACGGCACGACGCATGCCACGACGTATTTTAGCATTATGGATTCTGCGCTGGTACTCCTCTACGATTGCTAAAATTTCTAGGAGCATCGTATCCATTTCATTTAATTGTATTGGCCCCTCGTCTCGCATAGAAAAAACATCAGTTTCAGTTTTCTGCAATAAATGCAATACTGCCATTCGAGCATTTCCACGACCTAAGCGTGTTTCATCCTGCACAAATAATGCTTCTATCTCTTTTTCTTTAATGAAATCGAGCATTTCTAGTAAACCTTCACGTTCCACATCATAACCGCTATGCTTGTCCTTAAAAACACGCATGACTTCGTAGCCCTGTTCTTTAGCATAGCGCATCAACTCCTCTTGCTGACGCTCCAACGAGGAACTTTGTGTCTCTTTTTCTGTACTCACACGGCAATAGACAACAGCCGATTGTTGATTCATCATCATTTTTCGTTTCTCGCAATTTCAATTGAATTTATAGGATAGGATTGGTCACCCACTACTGGAATCACTAGGGATTTGCCTGCAATAATTTGTATGTTCGATAATTCATTTTCTGTTTTCACAAGCTTAATCCATTCATCCGTTTTCATTTTACCACGGTATTGATCGGCTAACGACCATAAGCTATCACCATGTGCGATTTCAATTTCTGTGTACGTTACATCGCCTGGGTCTGTTATAAAAAGGTATGCCGCAAAAAGTAGACAAGCTCCTAATAAAGTTGTAATATGTGGATTTTTCTTTAACCAGTTCATGTTTAAAACCCCTTTTCTAGAATGTTTGTTCGGAATATATGTTCTCATATTAATACGAACAAACGTTTTTGTCAAACACTTTTCGAACCTATGTTTGCTTAAGTGTTCGCATTCTGTTATACTATTAATAAGTAGAATGATTAAAAAAAGAGGTGAGCCATTATGAAAAAAGTTTCGAAAAGACAAGAGGCCATATTAGATTTCATTAAAGAAGAAGTACGAGCAAAGGGGTATCCACCTTCTGTACGTGAGATTGGTGAGGCAGTTGGACTTGCTTCAAGCTCAACAGTTCATGGGCATTTAGCTCGTTTAGAACAAAAAGGCTTGATTCGACGCGATCCAACTAAACCACGTGCTATTGAAATTTTAGAGCCAGAGGATTCTATTCAAAAGCAACATGTTATTCATGTCCCATTAGTTGGGAAGGTTACTGCAGGTTCTCCAATAACTGCTGTTGAAAATATCGATGAATATTTCCCACTACCAGATATTTATGGTACAAGTGAAGATCAATTATTTATGCTAGAAATTATGGGTGAATCAATGATTGAAGCTGGCATTTTAGACGGAGATTTAGTGATTGTTAAACAAAAAGCAACAGCTGATAATGGTGATATTGTCGTAGCAATGACTGAAGAGAATGAAGCAACCGTAAAACGTTTCTTTAAGGAAAAAAGTCATTTTCGTTTACAGCCTGAAAACTCAACAATGGAGCCAATTATCGTAGATCAAGTTTCTATTTTGGGACATGTTGTAGGTCTATACCGTCGTGTACATTAAAAGTATCTCAATTTTAAAATATAAAAAGAGGATATTATGTTCACAAATGAGCATATACCTCTTTTTCTTATGTTTTGAGTGCTATTTTATACACTAAAAAAGAACCCACTTTACAATGGATTCCTTACACCTAGCATTGTATTCATGTTCATCACGAAGGTTATCTTAGCCTTGGATAAAAAATAATGCTTATAAAGTTTTATGCCTCTACTTTAAACTTTAAACTTGCCTTTACAAATGCAGCAAATAGTTTCTTTGATACTTCATCTCCTGCAATGGCTAGCTCTTCAGGATGCCATTGTACTGCTAGACAAAATGGTAAATCAACATGCTCTACCGCTTCAATGATACCATCACTTGATTTTGCTACCACTTTTAACTTTTCTGCTACTACATTTATTGCCTGATGATGAAATGAATTCACAGCAATTTTTTCTTCCTCAATAATCGTTTTTAATAATGTATCCGGTGTTAAATTTACATAATGTGTTGCAACACCTCGCGCTGCTTGTTGCACATGCTTTATTAATTTTTTACTATGATACTCACTTTCAATATCCTGATAGACTGTGCCTCCAAACGCAACATTTAGTATTTGAAGCCCTCGACAGATTCCGAGAATCGGCATTTTCCGAATATTGGCTGCATTAATTAAAGCAAGCTCCACTGAATCTCGTTCAGGATGAACCTTCCCTAATTTCGGTGTAGGTTCTGCGTCAAAGAGGAATGGATGTACATCATAGCCACCCGAAAGTAATAATCCGTCCGTCAATGATAAAATTTGTGCTACATCCTCTTCAACGCCAAGTGGAATTATAAGTGGAACTCCCCCTGCTTCAATTATACTTTTGCTATATGCAGCATTTAATCTTGAGGACAAATCATCCTCCGCAAAAGCCGTTATTCCGATAATTGGTTTCACCCTATCCCCTCCATGATCTTTATCTTGCAATAACTGCCTGTAAAAGCCAAATTGGTGAAGACTATTAATCATTGAAGGAATCCATCACTGATTAATTACCAAAACCCAAGATACCAATTCATCAACGCATCCCCATAGAAATAGATGATAATAGCTGCAAGAGCAATAGAAGGTCCGAATGGTATAGGCGTTTTCCTTCCCTGTCCGCGTACCTTTAATACAATTATGCCAACAATCATGCCAATTACTGCCGCTACAAATAACGTCAGAATTGTATGTATTGTCCCGAGTACGAGACCAAGTAAAAAGAATAATTTAATATCACCACCACCCATTCCACCTCTTGATAGAACAGCTATACAATATAATATGCCAAAACCTACGACAGCACCAACTATGCTGTCCCACCATAGTGACAAAGGAGATATAACGCGTCCAAAAACTAGCAATGGTAAAAAGAATAATAGCACCTTATCGGGAATTAGCATATACGCAAAATCCGATACAACAATAATGACTAATAATGAAATAAATAATAGCGCTACAAAAAATTCTGCACTAAAGCCTAATTTCCAATAAGCAAAAGCAAATAATAGGCCTGTTATAAGTTCCATCAGTGGATAAATCCAAGAAATTTTTTGCCCACAGCTACGGCATTTTCCACCTAAAAATAAATAAGACAAAACAGGCACCAAATCAAGCGCCGTCAACTGTCTCTTACAAGAAGTGCAATGCGAGGGTGGACGCACAATGGACTCCTTCAAAGGCACCCGTAAGCCAACCACATTAAAAAATGAGCCAAGAACGAGCCCAAATATTAAAACTGTAATTGTATAAGTAATTTCCATTTTATGTCCTCCTATACTAATAGACGCCCATACATTTAAGTATGCGCGCCATTTAGATTATTGTTGTCCTTCATAATAGAACGTCGTTACTTGTATGGTTGCTTTTAAGGTTGAATCAGCGTCCTCCTTGAATTTCGCTTCTTCACCCGTTAATGTGAAATCGATCGCATCAATTTTCATCACTCGATCAATTTTTTCAATCTCTTTTATAAACTCAACCATTGCTTTATTATCCATTGCGACAACATCAATATCAAATGTTACTAGTTTTAATTCCGTTGGTAAGGAATCTTTAGTAAAAGTAGCAGTTGGCATTTTATCTTTCACTTCAGGAGTTTCATCATTCTTAGCAACAGCTTGTTCATCCGCTTCAGTTGCCGGTTGCTGTGTATCAGCCTGTTCATCAGAATTTGTCGAGTTGGGATCTGTAATAGTAGAATCCGCTACGAGGGAATCATAATTATTAAAGTCCATAGCTTCTACCCGTGTCCTCGTCACCACTTCTATCTCTTCAATATTTCGAATGACTTCATCAATAGCTCGAGTTTGAGGTACTTTTTTACGTAATGTTAAATTACTTGTACTATTTGATTTGCCATTCTTTTCAAGTAAAGCAATCTGCTCCTGAATAGTAGAAACTTCTTGTTGAAGGGCGTTGTTCGAGCTTTCTTTCGCATCTACTTCTTCTAATTTAGGTGTTAATATATAGTAATATAGCGCAAATAAAATGGCTGCAATGAATGCTGTTAAGATAAGAATCGTTGAATTTTTACTACTTGTCATGATTCTCTACCTCCAGCAAGAAATTTAAAATCAATTCCTAATGTAATAGTTGCCGAATAACGTGGTACGTCCTTAAACTTGTTCTTTGCACTTTTTTCCTCTTGGTTTCCAATAGCAACATCAAAATTAGAAATAGTATCAACCTGTATATCATTGAAATAGAGGCTTGCAGTTAGCTTTTCTAAATAAGATGATATAGCTGACATCGTTTCAAAATCAGCTGTAATTTCAACCTTTTTCTCACCAAATACATAGTTCCTTAAATACGTTTGCTCTGGTAACAATACTTGTGTTTCATCCATTAAAGGTGTCACAGGATAGGATACATTTTCCACAAATTGTACGGATTGCTCCAATGAGCCTTGGTTCGCATTTTGCTTACCATCTAACTCCATTTGAATTTGTTCTCGTTGCGATGAAAGCTCCACTTCCTGTACACTTAATTTTGTAAGATCACTTTTTGCTTGGAAAAACAAGAAAATCATATATCCTACTATCATACCAATAAGAATAATAAATACTACATATATTAAAGTAGGTGTTGAATGCTTCTTCTCCAAATTCGGCAAGAGGTTAATTTCTGGTACCATCAGTTAACCTCCTTTAATGCAAGTCCAATTAAGCTTGCAAATTTCTCTGAAAATTGAGGGAAAGATTTTTGAATAACTGAATCATTTAACATAATAATTGGTGTCGAAAAATTATTTTCTAAAAACTCTTTAATGGTAGGAAGTAGTGGATTATCTCCTAAAATGATAATCTCATCTACACTTTTCTCACCTTTATGTAAGGAAAACTTAAAAAAATTCATAATACGATCGATTTCAAGCATTTGATCGGTAAGAATCATACGATACTCATCTTCGACTTCTGAATGATAAGAAAAACGATACTCTTCAATCTCTTCATGCTTCCATTCCGATAAATCTGTATCAAATGATTGGTATCGTAAAAACTCCAGTTGACCAAATGAAAAAATACTTATCGACAATTCATTGATTGACCAATCCGCTATTAAATAAGTTCGATTGTCCTTTATTAACTGCAAATACTCTAACAGACGAATATTACACAATGCTCGAATATCAGCTGCTTGTGGTTCTAATGTAGCATCGAGTAAAAGTCCAATCATTTTAGAAACTTCTTCTGAAGGTGCTGCAAATAGCATGGCCTGTCCATCACTAGGATTTGGGTCATACACATCAATAAGAGGCTCTTGAAATGGAAGATGAATGGAATGACCAAGTTCCATCTCTACATAACCTTTTAATTCATTCCACTCTATATCATCAGGATGCTCAAAGCTCTTTAACAAAACGGAAGTATCCGGTACAAAAATACGCGCATTTTGCTTTTTACCAGCCCATTTTGCCACATCATTTTTCATTACATCAAACAATTCCATTTCATCATGAATAACAGATCCTTCAACAATTCCCTGTGCTAACGGCATTTCATAGCCTTTCCATTGCGACGGATCAGCACCTTTTGCCACAATCGCACGCAATATATAATCCTTTATTTCAATCGACACATGCGATTTTTTCTTTTTTGTAAACATGTGAAAAGATGCCTCCTTTTTAATTTCTATAACTAAATTCAAATATATTAATCTTTCATTTGAACATCCAATTCATGAATTGGATGTTCTTTGAAAGATTATTTACTGATTCATAGCTTTAACTAAATCTTCATCACTTATAATAGTACTTGGCGGTGTGAAAGTTGTTCCAACTGTAAATTTAGCTATATTTTTAATTTCTCCTAAACCTTTAAAAGTAATTTTATATACTTTAGTGGAAACATTATATTCTACAGTGTCATTAGGATCTAACTTACCTTTACCATCATATACATCCGTAAGTTTATCTCCTTTACAAGTAATTACGTTAGAAACCGGTTGACCACAAGATCCATCCGCAATAGCAATTTTCGCACCTGATAGTAAACCAGCAGCGTCTGAAAGATGTGCTTTGTCTCGAGAATTATTAATGATATTCCCAATAGCAGGAATAGCAATAGCCGCAATAATCGCTAGAATTACAATTACCGCTAATAGCTCGATTAACGTTAAACCTTTTTGATTTTTTAATAGTTTTTTGTTTAAGATTTTTTTGAACATCACTGTTCCTCCTTAAAAATTGTTATGATTAGTCCGAAAACACAAGTACAACCATTGCTACGACAACTTTTCTCTATACCACCCCCTTTAAAGTTAGTACGCTTACATATTTTCGTATAATGCGAACATTGGTAAGAAAATTGCCGCGACAATCACTCCTACAACCGCTGCTAAAACTAATATCATCAATGGTTCTACGAGCGACTTTAATGTATCAACCGAGCGATCTACCTCATCCTCATAGAAATCCGCGATCTTCTCGAGCATATAATCAAGAGAACCTGTTTTTTCCCCGATCGAAGTCATTTGGGTTACTAACGGTGGGAATAGCCAACTTTTTTCTAATGGCTCAGATAAGGTGCCGCCTTTTTCTAAGTTATCTCTTGCCTCCAGTACAACTTTTCCTACAACTGGATTCCCTACAATTTTTTCCACAATTGTAAGTGCCTGTAGAATTGGCACTGAACTACTAAACAAAGAAGATAAGGTTCTAGTCATACGAGCAATTACATTTTTTTGCATTAAAATACCAAATACAGGTATTCTTAATAATGCATAATTTACATTGTAATGAAATTGCTTATTATTTTTATAGAAAAATCTAAATAGAAGAATTGATAATAAGAGAATCCCAATAGCAAAATACCAGTATGCTATTAACCAATCCGAAATACTGACAACAACGACAGTTAAGATTGGCATTTCCATGTCCATTTCTTCAAAAGTAGCCATAAACGTCGGAACGATAAATATCATTAGAAACATACCTACAGCGATTGTTAGTACCGATAAAATAGCTGGATATGTCAATGCCGATTGTACTTTCTTTTTAATTTTGAATTGTTTCTCCAGTGTCCCTGCTAAACGATCTAAAGTCTCATCGATATTTCCTGTTGCCTCACCTGAGCGCATCATATTAACAAACATTACAGGAAAAACCTTTGGGTGCTTGGCCGCTGCGTCCGAAAACGCTGTCCCCCCTCGTATATCCTCTTCCACTTGTTCTAATGCTTTTTTCAATGCTTTACTTTTCGTTTGACCACTTAAAATATGTGTTGCCTCTACAATTGAAACACCAGCACGAATTAGTGTTGCATATTGACGACAGTAAATAACGAAATCCTGGTGCTTTACTTTACCGCCAATATTTAAGTCTTTGTGTAAAATGCTTTTAGACTCTTCCAGCTCACGGGCATTAATGCCTTGTGCTCTTAATTTTTCAAGTGCTACTTTTTTGTTAATCGCGTCAATGATTCCTTTTTTGTGTGCACCAGTTTTTGTGCGTCCACTATATCGAAAAACGGTCAATTATAATCCCCCGCATTCATATATGGCCTTGCTTCTTCCAAAGAGATTTTCCCCATTGCTATTAGCTGCTGCATAGAAGATTCCAAAGTATGCATGCCTAGAGCTTTACTAGTCTGCATAACAGTTGGAATTTGGTGAACTTTTTCATTTCGAATTAAATTTGAAATAGATGGTGCTTGTACTAATATTTCAGTTGCAGCAATACGTCCCTTGGCATCCTTACGTACAAATAAACGTTGTGAAACAATGCCCACCAAAACATTCGCTAGTTGTACACGAATCTGTCCTTGCTGATGTGGTGGAAAAACATCTATAATACGATCAATCGTAGTGGGAGCACTACTTGTATGTAATGTCGCCATCACTAAATGGCCCGTTTCTGCCGCTGTAATGGCTGTTGAAATCGTTTCATAGTCCCGCATCTCACCTACTAAAATAATGTCGGGGTCCTGACGAAGAGCAGCACGCAAACCATTGGAAAAGCTCTGAGTATCAACCCCTACTTCACGTTGATTGATAATTGACTTTTTATGTGCATGTAAATATTCAATCGGGTCCTCAAGCGTGATAATATGCTTTGATTTTGTTTCATTAATATGATCAATCATTGCAGCAAGCGTTGTAGATTTTCCCGAACCTGTTGGACCAGTCACTAAAATAAGTCCCTGTGGTTTTTCTGCTAATTGATACAGTACCTGTGGCATATTTAACGATTCAATGGAAGGGATTTTCGCTTCTATTAAACGGGCAGCTATTGTCACTTCATTACGTTGATGATATGCATTTACACGAAAACGACATTTCCCGGGCAATGAATAGTTGAAATCAGTTTCCCCTTTATCGTGAAATTCTTGTAATTTATGCTCAGGTAAAATAGTTTTCACCATTGTCTGTAATTCTTCGGAAGTTAGTAATTCACTCCCATAATGTTCTAGTTGTCCATGGATACGATAAACAGGCGGAATCCCCTTAGTTAAATGAAGGTCAGACGCTTTTTCTTCAAATGCACGCGTTAATAGCTCATCAATATTTCTACATGTTGTCATGAACGATTCACATCCTAATCTACATTTGCTACACGCAATACTTCTGAAGTAGTTGTTAGTCCTTCTACTACTTTTAACAACCCATCTACTAGTAATGTGTAATAGCCTTCTTGTTTCATATAATCGCGGATCACACTATCGCTACTTCGACTTAAAATCATTTCTTTAATATTGCGGTCGATTGGTAAAATTTCATGAATAGCCATCCTTCCACGATACCCTGTTTGATTACACGAAGGGCAGCCTCTTCCTCGTCTACCACGTGTTACACCTTCAATGCCGTTATTACGCATTATTTCTAATTCATGGTTGGTAAAAGTATAGTCTTCTCCACAGTCTCGACAAATTCGTCGTACTAAGCGCTGTGCCATAATTCCTACTAGTGAGGAGGATAATAAAAACGGTTCTATCCCCATATCCTGTAGTCGAGAAATCGACTCAACTGCGCTGTTTGTATGTAAAGTACTTAAAACTAAATGCCCTGTTAACGAGGCACGTACTGCTATTTGCGCCGTTTCGAAATCCCTAACTTCACCTATCATTACAATATCTGGGTCTTGACGCAAAATTGAACGTAATCCAGTTGCAAAAGTTAAGCCTACTTCTTCTTTCACTTGAATTTGGTTTATCCCATCAAGCTGATATTCAACTGGATCCTCAACTGTAATAATGTTGACACCCTCTTCATTCAAGTTAGTTAAAGCAGCATATAATGTTGATGATTTCCCTGATCCTGTAGGGCCGGTAATGAGCAGAATCCCATTCGGATTGGCAATCATGTTTCGAAAAAGGGCCTCGTTTTGCTCTGTAAAGCCAAGCTTGTCAATAGAATTCGCTACATTGCTTAAGTCCAAAATCCGCATCACCACCTTCTCTCCATAAACAGTTGGAAGTGTAGAAAGACGAATATCTACTGGCCTGAAATTAACATTCGTTTTAATGCGTCCATCTTGAGGAATTCGATTTTCCGTAATATTTAAATTCCCCATAATTTTAATACGGGCTAATACTATATTTTGCATATGTTTCGGTAACGAACGCTCTGTTCTCAAAACGCCATCCACTCGATAACGAACCCTTAACTCCGTCTCCTGCGGGTCAAAGTGGATATCGCTCGCACGTTGGGCAACTCCGTTAGCAATGATCTGATTAACTAGGCGAACAATTGGAGAATCCTCTCGTTCAATTTCCTCCTGTGTTTCAGCAACTGTCGCACCTATATCGAGCAATGCAGCTTCCATAGATTCTTGCAAATCATAGTATTTCGTTAGCGTACGATATAAATCATCCTTAGCCGCAATACTCGTTTCGATTTGGCAGCCCGTCGCCATACGTACTTCTTCAATTGCAAAATAATCCATCGGGTCAGCCATCGCGATAAACAGTTTATTTTTTTCACGACGGATTGGAATAATATTTGTTCGTTTAGCGAGTTCAGCCGGAACAAGCTGAAGTAAATCCGGGCTGATAGAATATTGATTCAAATGAATGTGTGGGATTCCTAGCTGAAACTCTAGTACTTCGATTAACTGTTGCTCGGTTAGAATATTTTCTTTTATAAGAAAATCGCCTAATTTCTCATCTTTTGTTTTGTTTGTAAGAGCAAATTCTAATTGCACATTTGTAATAACACCAGATTCGACAAGTAAATCACCTAAGCGTTTTCGTCCAGTTTTTACGACCATTCGCGTTTGCTCCTCTCTTTACGGGCTAGTTTGTATAAAATTCCCACCTTTATCGTAGTAGCCGTATACAATTTCAGGGTCATTCGGGTCTGTTGAAGTATTTGTACTATCTGTAGATGTATCTTTATTCGTTTTCGCATTATTGCCGGATTTTTTATTTTCAGATTGTGTATCCGGTAATCCATCTCCGTCTAAATCCATTTGTAAGTCTGGATCACTCGAGTCGGAGTTTCCGCTACTATTTTCAGTAACAACAGGCTGTCTTGAAGATTTCACAATAATTTTATTAACTGGTGGATAATAGTCACGGCTAACAAGTTCATCCGTAGTGCTACCATTTTCTGAAATCGAGCGATAAACTTCGACCCGCACGCCTTCTTGACCTTTTTGAATAACTTCTTCTCTACCTATTGGTAAATCTTTAGAATAGCGAGTAATGACTCGAGGTTGTATGATCTTATCTTTACTAACACGAACTGAGATTTCTTTTTCTTTCTTTTGAGCTAGTAATTCCACTTTTAAAGATTCGCCTTCTACTGTGAGTTTTAATTTATTCGGTTGATCCGAATGGTTTATAAATTGCAAATCTTTATCTAACGCTCGATTTACCCTAGCATCCAAACCTTGCTGTAAATAATTTGGCTTCTCTCCTTGGGAATGTCTCTCTGAAATCTCATAATCGGTTTGAAGAGCAACATGATAAAGCATAGAGGCTACGAAATTAATCGCTTCACTATCTGATTCTTCATATTTTTCTTCTATTATTGCTAAAAAAGAAAACGCTTCATTCGGTAAAACAATAGATTCATTTAACAAATTCGCTAATTTATCAACACCCATTGCATTTGTAGGGATTTCCTCAATTGATAGAGCTAAACGCTCCGATTCTATTAAATGAGTATCTGCAACTGTTGCAGCGACTTCGTGACTTTTTAAATTGGAAGCTTCGGTGATAATCGTATTTAAAGTCTTTTCAACTTCCCATACACCAGTAGCCTCAAGCTGTTTCTTCACTTGATCATCAACTACCACATGTAAGGGTATATGTACTACTTGTCTTTGCTTCCAGAAAGCAAGCCAAGACCTGTCAGTTAAACTATGATATTCAGCCATCGTACTCTCTACATCAAATACAAACAGTTTAGGGTCAAGTGAAATCGTAACCTTAGCACCTTCTACATCGATAGGAGCCTCTTGCCAAGTATTTATGGCCTCTCGTAAAGCATTTTCAATGGCATCATCTTCTAAGTCCTTAACTGATATTCCACCGATTGTAGATTCATCCCCTTTAGCTAATGCTCTATCAATAATTAAATTTGGTACCCAGACTGTTAATAAAATGATTAGAACAGCTACTGCTGAACCTATTTTCAAATGTAATTTCATAGCCTTACCACCTTTACAAATATACCCAAAAATAAAATGCCTAATTACTCATATATCTCCATTACTTTTTATTCATATTTTTACCATACAGCATACTAGATATTATTTAATGAGTCTTTTTAACTAAAAAAAGTTAAAATTTTATGAACTAAAAATTATTAATGTGTAATTAAAATCATTAATAATACATTGTCAATAAGGTAAACACCCTATATAATGAGGTTATATTTACCTACATATTTCCGAATCAAGCCTATTAAATCAACTTTTCTAGATAAAAAAAACTATTAGATCGGAGGTGAGTTTTTTATGTTGATAAAATCACAGAGAGGATTTTCTTTAATCGAAGTAGTTGCATCACTTGTATTAATATCCATTATTCTCATATCCTTTGCCCAAATATTTATATCTACTAATAAAACAGCCACAGTAAATACCGAAAAATTAGTCACTGTAAATTTAGCCGATGCTGCATTAGCTAAATTAAAATCTGACCCACTTACCAAAATAGCTACAAAAGACTTAAATGATTATTTTAAAGATACCGGTGAACCAGATGCCAAAAAGAAAAACCCACCTCTCGAGATAAATTTAAATGGAAAAACATATACAATTACATATACCCCTAGTCAAAATTCTAATAAATATGTAAATTCAGATTTCACAGAAAAAGATTTAAATCTAATAAAAGTAGTTGTAACAGTAACTTCTCAAAATGGAAAAACAAAAGGCTCGTCGGAAGGATATGTTTCAATTGAATAAATATATTAAGAATCAAAATGGTTTAACACTAATTGAATTACTCGCAACGATTGTTATTCTAGCAATCGTCTCCACCCTTATCTTTTCTATCCTTGTGAAAACTTTAGAAACTAATCAAAATATTCAACAAGAAACTATGCTTAGAGATGAAGCAGATCTAATCATAAGTAAATTTATTAAAACCCTCTATACAACAAACCAAAGTCATATTGTAAGGAATATCAGTAATCAATATATTGAAGTAACCAATGATCTGTCTAAATGTAAAAAAAACGATGATGGTAAATGGACTGTTACTAGCGAATGTGAAAAGACTCTTGAGCCTATAGGATTTAAAACTGAAAATAGCACTACATATATCTATTTTAAAAAGGAGAAATATAAAGTTCAAAACAGCCACATTGAAATTTCTAAAAATTCAGAAATAACAGGAAACCCTGCAGTTGAATCCATTTACACAATCAATTTAAAGCTTGAGATTATAAAAAAACGTTCAGGTAATGACCAAACAAAAACTATGGAATTTAAAAATCGGATTCAACCTATTGTAAGCTCAAAATAGTTTAAATAAAGGAGATTGTCATATGAAAATTTTCCGGCAAAATGAAAATGGCTATTCATTGTTAATAACATTTGCAGTCATCATCATCTTCACTATACTCGGTTTGAGTCTTATCACTTTAACGTCAAGCGGTATTACAAAAAACAACACTCGAGAGGAAGTAGTACAAGCTCAAGATTTATCAGATAAAGGGATAGACTATGCCGTTAATGATATTCAAGCTGTTCTAAAAAAAGAAATTAAAGATAAACCAATGGGAAAGACTGCATTCGAAACCTTCCTCGTTAATACCTTGACTGCTGCAAAGCTAAGTTGCTCGCAAGGCATTAACATCCCTGCAGAAAATGCTAATCAAACAAACGTCTGCATCGAGAAAGTAGAACTAATTTCAAATGAAGAGAAGGATCGTTATAAACGCCTAGTAACATTTAAAAGTACTGGAAAAGTAAATAGTAAAGAGCATATTACATATTCACAGATTATTATCGGTACAGATGCAATTCCAGATCAATTACGCTATGCTGTTTCAACGAATGACGAGGGGAATCTTTATTTACATGGTGGTGTTGAAATTCAGGGAGATATTAAAACAGATGGTCATTTAATTATCTCTGAAAAAGCCCATTGGCTAAAAAATAATATTGCACAATGGCCAGATAGCGTTTTTCCTAGAATAATTCCAGACTCTAAAAGTGTTACCCCAAAAATAATTATGAGAGAATCAGAAAAAAATATATATTATGTAAATAATACTGTTGATTATCCCTCACACATATCTGGCAATACAAACTATTTAAACGGTTCTAAATATATAAAATTCCCCCCTTCAAATCCTGCTACAAAAAGCGAATTACAGAATCGTTTGTTTTTAACAAAAAATGTATCCCTTGTAACAAAAAGCCTACCTGGAGATAATCTTGAAATAACAGAGAAAGTTATACCTTTGTATACAAATAAAAATTATAATAAAAACTATTCTACTGGCTTAAGTGTCTCGAACACAAATCACGAAACATCTAAATTTAATAGAGACAATATAATTTTCATACATGGAGAAAAAGAAGAATGTAATACTTGGGGTTTATTTGGATGCAAGAAAACCCTCGATAGAGGAAATTTTAATATTAATGGAAGTGGAAAAACCTTAAATTTGTCGGGCACCTATTTTATTAATGGAGATTTCATTGTAAACAATACTAATTTACGTAGCGATGCCATGCTATATGTAAATGGTAACGTCGATATTAAGGATAGTACTTTAAATGGAATAAATTCAAATAGCACCCTCTTTATTTTCGCAACAGGGGACATTTCAATTAGTAATATTTCTGTTGATAGTGCTACGCCTAGTATGCTTAAAGGCTTTTTCTATTCAAAACAAAATATGATTATGTATGGCGTTGGCTCGAATATTAACTTGTATGGAGGAATTTCTGCAAAACGAACGATTCTAACTGCAGTACGTGGCAATAGTCAAAACTATACTTATGAAAGTTCTAAAAACCAAAAAGAAACCGTTATTACAAATGGTGTTGAAGTACCTAAAAGAAATTCCAGATTGAAAATAACCTATGACGAAAATTTAATATCTCAATACACATCCTTTAAACGTGATGAAGAAGAAGAATTTATTACTGAATTGAACGAACCCGAGACAATTAATCGTTATTAAAATAAGGGTTGTTTAGAAAGTCTGATTTCACACAGTCATTTTAAACAACCCTTTTCCAATATTTCCTCAAGAACCGTCCCGACAAATCGAAGAGTATAAGCCTTTTAAAAGCTATACAGTTAGGCTTAATGCGCGTTTATTTATACGTGATATTTAGTCTACTTCAAGCATACCATTAGAAATTGTTAAATTGTTATTTTCTTCAAAAATTAAGCCACCATTTGATATTGTATCTTCAATCGTTTTCTGTTTGTAAGTAACAGCTGGATCTCCACTAGTCTTTACTGTATGAGCCATTATTCCGCCTATAACTGTTCCTGATCCCCCCAATAAGACTCTTGCGTTAGGGGCATATATATATAAGTTGTGATTATAAGACCCTCCTTCAATAGTGATATTTGTTCCACCTGCATATATATTTCCTTGTACACTACCAGAACCATCAATTTCTATATTGGCTGATTTAGCATATATAGAGGCTTTTGTTCTTGTATTACCAGTAAAATTCATCGACGAAGTGCCTGCATAATATATACTTAATTGGCCTATGTCCCCTGTATTATTCATACTTGAATCCCCCTCTAAATCAAAAGCATTCTTTATATACAAAGTTAATTTACCACTTCCTATAATATTTAAATGACCTTGAGAGAAGTCAAAGTTATCTATAAATAAATTTTTGTCTGAATTACCAACATCAATCGTTAATGTATTATTCGAAGCAACCATAAGCGTCTTTACGTACATATCCTGAGAAATCGGAAGAATACCACTGAAATTTGGAGTACCATTTATCTTTCTATCCCCATCAATCTTAATTGAATTTTTATCTAACGAGAGTTGTCTTTGCTCCCCACCGATTGTAACTTGTATTGAATTCGTATAGGGTCTTGTGCTTAAATTAGAAAATTGATTATCTGGGAAAGGTGGTAATATATCTTCAGGAAATGCAACATTCCCTATAATCTCATTTGTAATATTGATCCAGTCTGGTTTTGAAAACTTATCTGAAGTTGTTCCAATTTTTCCATTAATTTTTGTTTCATCTTGTGTAATATCAATATTCCCACTTTCAGATACAACATCCCCATTAAACTTACCGCCCCCAAGTTCGATGTTTTCAATAGCGTGGATAGCAGCGGCATTTGAAAAAGTAGGGCCAGTTTCCGTTCCACTTCCTAAATTAAATGTAATTGTTTGCACTACGGTTCTTGTTTTCTTTCCAATATAACCAACAGATGTTATTTTATATTGCAAAGGTTCTGTATTTTCTTGAACAATTGTTACATTCGCAATAGGTTTTTCTTTAAATTGTTCATCAAAGGTGACTGTAGCAGTATATGATGATTGAGTATTCTCTTCAAAGATTTTTTTTAAGCTACTTTCAAATGCATCTATAAAATCTAACTTAAATTTTTCCGGCTTTCTTTTATCAAGAGGTAGCTTATTGAAATCCTTTCTATTTTGATCATATGTAATTTTAGCTAATTGTTCTACTTTGCTTTTTGTACTGTTTAAACCACCTTCTGCAATGAAAAATACAGATTGGTCATCTCGCTCACTAGTAGAAATCTTTAATGAATTTGCAGTAAGTGTTAAAAGCATAATTCCAAGAACTGATAGTAAAGCAATTGCCAAAATTGCTAAAAGTAACGAATACCCATTTTCTTGTTTTAGATATTTAAACATCTAGCTACCTCCTCTGAAATATATAGTTGATGAAAAGGGCTTATTATTTGGCGTTGTAATATCAATAATTATATGACTCCGTTTATCTTTAATTTTAAAATCAAGTACATTCACTGCAATTATTTCATCATCCCTTGCAATTGTCTGATTATTCCGATGAAATACGTAGTTATATTTTTGATTATTTTGATTATTCGTTAATATATATTCTGTACAATCATCAAAGTCTTTCGTAATAATTTCTGTAGATTTACGAGTATCTTTAGTGACAACTTTCAAAATATAGGTTGCATCAGATAATTGTACACTCGATTTCATTTGTTTATCGCTAGTATTCATGCCATTCGTTAAGATCGACATTAGAACAATAGAAACGAGCGTAACTATTATAGTAACAGCCAAAACTTCTAGTAAGGTCACGCCTCTCTCATTATGAAATTTAGACATACGCACTACCTCTTTCCTTATAAGTTAAAGATATTTTGCACTTTTGCTTTTAATATCTTCCCTCTTGAATCATAGACTTCGATAGTAATCCTAACTGTTTTTTCCGGCGACATATCTTCAGCTCTCACTATTATGATTTCCTTATTTTTAGCATTTACGGGTGTCACTTTATACTGAGTGGTATTACCGCTCGATTTCTCTTCATCCTTTTCGTATGGAAAATCAGATTCCCAAGTTTCGATTTTGGTGGATTTGAAGTAGTTATACATTTTCTCCATTTCCTTTTGCGCTAAATAGGTTGCATCAATAATTTGTTCAGAGCTTTTTCCTGTTTTATTCGATTGAATGAGTAAGCCAAAAAAGGATAATAAGATGATAGTTATTATAACTAAAGAAGCAATAACCTCAATTAAAGTGAATCCCCCTTGACTGTTAAATAATTCTCTATTTTTACGCTTCATTTCCGCCCTCCTTCTGCCGATAATACTTTTATTTATATAAGATATCAATAAAAGTCTACTAGTCTTAAACACTATAATAACAGTGCTTACAGTAACTAAAGTTTCCTAGTTATTTAATTAAATACTATTTTATGATAATTACACTATTCCATATATAAACAATATTTACAAGACCACTTCTTCATATGAATATATATATTTTTCAAAATTTTCCATTCCTAATAATATGTAAAGCGAACTACGTTTAAATTACAATAAAAAGCAATACGATGTAAAAAAACGTTTACCCAAAATTAAGGTAAACGTTTTTTGTGAAAACATACTTAGTGTCTAAATAATTTATTCATTTCCTCAACAACCTACCCGACAACAGCAACCCAACCCCACCAATTGTAATAAACAGGACAGCTCGTATTAGTAAGTCTAACGCGGACAAATCAAAGAATATAAGCTTAATAAACGCAATAACTAAGATGATAAAACCTGTTATGCGTAATGTTCGTAAGTTGCGCACTTTGCTAAGCCAAAGCGAGATACTTGCTGTCAAGAATAATGTAATCGTTGAGAAGGCAATGCTTAGCTTCCAATCAAGCAAACTGTTGTAGGAAAGCTGGGATATGAGACCCCAAACAGATATCATCGTAAGCACCACACCTGCACTTACAATTGGATCAAGAAGTTTCTCTATTTGCTCTTGATAGCTTTGATAAATGCGCCCTTTCATCAGTAAATCGATCATAATTGCTACGATAACAGCAATATATACGATTCTTGTCACTATATTTAACCACTCGACACCTTGCATATTGTACGGAATAACTTCAAGCATTATTGTAAAGAGAATGAAAAATACACTAAGGACTGGCGTTAATGCGCGCCCTTTGTATTTTGTTGGTACTAAAAGCGATCCCACGAAAAGTAAAGCGAGGATTATACACATTAGATGCGGAATATTACCAGCACCTGCAAAGTACGTTCCATCTAGCTTTCCGATATAAGCTAAGAAATAACCAGTCGTTATTACTGCTAAAAAATCAATCACATATAGTTCCTTCATTACCTTTTCAAATGCAGTCTGTGTCTCTTTTGGACGTCTTGCATATACATAAATAATCAGGAGATATATTCCTGGCATGATCAAGCTAACATGGTCTATGCTGAAAAATGGTGTTGGCTCATGAATTATAAAGCTTAAAGCGAGTGTAATCATAAATAAAAATGAGCTGACAACCTTCATCATACTAGCTCGTAAACGTAAACTCATCATTACGCCCGCAAAGGTAATGAACGGGATGAGCAAATGATCCACTTTCTCCGGGAAATTCATAACTAGTAACGTATTACATAGTGTAATAAATGCGAGTGTTACGGCACTATCAAATGCCTCCTGCCATTTTTGCTTATAGCCATAACCCGCTAAAGCTGCAAACAAGAAAACTAATATGAGTAATAGTGCTTCACTATATTCAATAGGACTAATGATAAAGTTCAAGAGCAATAAACTAAAGGCTCCTAGGCTAAATTGAAGTCCAACGTGAATATATTTCAATTTAGACTCTGCATTATATAAACGGCACCAACTCGTGTAAAAAATAGATAAAACAACAAGGAAACCTATTGCAAAAACAGCTCGATTGTCATGATTCATAAACGCTATAATGCTGACCGCTAGCACTGAGAAAAAGGTTGCTATATAGAGCGCCAATTTCTGCTTGTGTTGATGAATGACAAATTGCAGCATCGTAAATAGGACAACCACATAGATTAAAATAATTATTGGACTAAAATCCATATATTCTAGTAAATAAGGTAGTAATAATGAAGTAAACGCTACAAATATTGTTAGTACTTCATTTTTCTTTAAATAGCTAATAGCAATACCGTAGCCGATATAAACAACGGCAATAACAAGTGCCATCGTTAAACCGATGATTTCATACAATATCGCACTAGCCGCTGTTGTTAATATGCCAACAATAAACGCTCCGCCGTACAAAGAAATCGTGATGGCTGAGGATCCTATTTTTTTATGCTCCAACACATAAGCTGTTGCTGCTAAAGCAAGCGATAATGCGTAGGCGAGGATGATTTTAACCTCATTCGATAAATAGCCATAATCACTCACAAGCTTAAGACCCCAAAGCACCCCCATCACTAAAATTACCATAAATACTTTTGGAAGTGCCCACATAATATGCTCTTCCAACGTTCGCTGTGGCTCCATCTTTTTTTCTGGAGCTGGCATTGTTTTTGGCTTTGGTTCCAAGTTTGGATTTGGCTTTGGGTTTTGCGCTAGTTTTGGCGTAGATTGTTCAATAATGGATTTTCTGGCGTTCAATGTACTTGTTTTAGCAACAGATTGCCGACGCTTTAAGCCCTCTAATTCCTGCCGTAGATCCATCATTTCCTGCTCGAGCGTGGCAACCCTCCGCTCCATTTCAAGCGACATTCAATCATCCTCCCTGCATTATCAATTTTTTAACATTATAACATATTTATCCTTATTGTAAAATTACACTTTTGATTTATTTTTACTCCCCTGTTTATCTAGGTCTTCGATACATTAAAGCACGTTGACTATCACTGGTTCCCCGCGTTGTTGGATCTACAACAACTCCTAATAAAACGAAAATTGATAATACGATATTTAAGATGGTCATTGCCTGATCACTCATTGCACTCGTTAAATCGTAGCCAAAAATAGCTGCTACTTGTTGTGCGAGTAATAAAATCAACGAAAATAGCGCAAGTAAAAATGGTTTATGCTGAAAACGGATCATCCAGTTAATTCTCATATATACTCACCTCCTCCCTTCTCATACACAGTATATGCTCCGCCGCATTACTGCACATATGCTAAAATGGAGCTATAAACGTAGAATAAGAGGGATTCTTATTCCACAAATATTATGAAGTACAAATTTGCAACGCTAGTTTTCGCAAAGCACACACTAAAAAGCCATCTCAGGTATGAGATGGCTTCTAGTTGTTGAAAATCTATTATGTTAATGAAATTAAGTATAGCTCTTCGGCAAACTAGGGGTTAATTTCCGTTCCGATTGGGCGTTGTTATTGCTAAAGCAGAGAGTTACGAAGGTAAACGACACAACACTTCTTATATCCCCATTTTTGTTTTTCATCACTTTGAATCATCTCAATAATGAGATGGTTCAAAGCCTTTACGTTTATCAAATCTTCGCGCAACGAAAACTAGCCCATAAACAAGTGGAGTTGCTACAACGGACGCAAAAAATTTAAACAAATACTGTGTTATAAATAATGTCAGTAACACTTTAATTGGCATTATTCCATAAAAGGCTATCGTAATAAATAATGCCGTATCGATGAGTTGGCTTAGCATCGTAGAAGCATTGTTTCGAAGCCAAAGCTTACCGCTTCCATGCTTTTCCTTAAATTTATTAAATATCACTACATCCAAATTAACACTGACCGTATAGGCTACAAGACTTGCAATAATGACGCGCATACTGCCGCCGAGAATTGTCTCAAACTCCTGTTGATGACCAAAGGCTTCTGCAGGTGGTAGTGCAATGGCAATCGCGATAAAGCATGCCGCAAACACCTGTGCCATAAGCCCTGTTCTTACCGTGCGACCGCCCGCTTCCTTGCCATATACTTCACAAATTACATCAATAAGAGGATACGTAAAAATAATTAAAATCGCTGCTGCGGGAAGCATTATCCATTCGCCTATACTAAACACTTTAACAGCTAAAACATTTGCTAAAATTAAAAACCCTACAAACAATCCATTTAAATAGTAAAGCATCAGCGATTATCTACCTTTTCAGGATACAAATCGTGGTTCATCAAACGATGCTCCGCCATTTTTTCATATTTTGTGCCCGGGCGACCATAGTTACACCATGGATCAATGGATAGGCCACCACGTGGCGTAAACTTGCCCCATACTTCAATATAGCGTGGCTCGATCAGCTTAATTAAATCATTCATGATGATGTTAACACAATCCTCATGGAAATCCCCGTGATTACGGAAGCTAAATAAATAGAGCTTTAAAGATTTACTCTCTACTAGCTTTTTATCTGGAATAAAAGATATATACATTGTCGCAAAGTCAGGCTGCCCTGTCATTGGACATAGACTCGTGAATTCCGGACAATTAAATTTCACAAAGAAATCGTTTTTCGTATGTAAATTGCCAACTGCCTCAAGTATCCCCGGAGAGTATTCAAATAAATACTTTGTGTTTTGGTTACCAAGTAGGGTTAAATCCTGTAATCCTTGTTCTTCATTTCTTCCTGCCATAAAAATGCCTCCTCAAGTTGTGAGAAGTCCATTACGCATTAAATCTAATAAAAAAAACGCCATATCCGCATTTTTGGGATATGGCGTAAATGACGTCATCCATAGTTTTTTATAGAGGGTATGCGCTATGAACCTCTTTCTTATTCGCTAGTAATATTAACTTAATGAATGCATTCCGTCAACTAAATTTTTCATAATTTAGCATTGACAAAAATATCCTATCGTTATATGGTTAGTTACATAAGTAATTAACCAGTTAACATAAGGAGGTGGATTGTAATTCACTCTTTAAATAGCGAAAAGCCCATTTTCCAGCAAATACGCGAACGAATAGAGGATGGGATTTTAGATGGCCACCTACAACCAGAAGATCGCATTCCATCTACAAATGAGTTTGCAAAGGAATATCAAATTAATCCCGCAACAGCTGGAAAGGGCGTGAACGAATTAGTGGACAAAGGCGTAATTTATAAAAAACGAGGCGTCGGTATGTTTGTTAGTGCTGACGCTCGCGAAATATTAATTGCGGAGCGTAGAGAAAATTTTTTTAATCAACATATAGAGCCATTGAAGAAAGAAGCAATAAGATTAGGTATTTCAGATGTAGAATTACAAAATATGTTACAAAGGGGTTAACGTATGAAAATTGAAGTGAGAAATGTTAGTAAATCATATAGACATAAGGAAGCTTTAAAAAATATCTCTTTTACAATTGAAGGACCTAAAATCATTGGGTTTTTGGGCCATAATGGCGCTGGCAAAACTACATTCTTAAATTTATTATCAGGACTTATTGCTACAACTAACGGGAACATCACTGTCAATGGAGAAAATGTATTTAATGTACCTTTAACTCTACGTGATATTTGTTTTGTTGCAGAGAGTGAAAACTTTCAAGAGGAAATGACCATTGCACAAACGTTAAAGGCGAATAGCTTCTTTTATCCAAAATGGGATGGGAATCTTGCAATGGAGCTACTAGAAGTTTTTGCTCTAAATCCAAAAGATAAGGTTCGCAGCTTATCAAAAGGAATGGTGTCTGCGTTAGGCATTATTACAGGATTTGCGAGTAATGCAGGTATTACGATCTTCGATGAGCCTTATATCGGACTTGATGTTGCTGCTCGAAATACTTTTTATGATTTATTGATTGAACAACAAACCGAAAATCCAAGACTTTTTATTTTGTCTACACATTTAATTGATGAGGCAAGTGGGCTATTTGAAGAAATACTTATTTTACACGAAGGACAATTACTGCTTCAGAAAACATCGGAACAATGGCATGAGCATATTGTTGCAGTAAAAGGTAGTGCTTCTGATGTCGAGCAAGCAATACGTGGTCTAGAAGTTATTTACAAACATACATTTATGCAGGAGCTAACTGCAATTGTATTCGCTGATGGTCAATCCATTGAAGGACAGAATATTATGCTTGAACGTGTTTCATTACAGGATATGTTGGTGTATTTAAGTAAACAGCAGAAAGCGAGGGCTATTAAATGAATACAGTAAAGGGTAGTTTGTATGTATTATTTCAAAGCTATAAAAAACAAATTATAACTTTTTGGTGCATTTTATTTTCAATCGTCCTATTTTCGCTTTTCATAGATACTTTTTTTGAACTTCATAATTATTCTTTTTCCATCATGATTTCTATACCTGTTTATATCTTTTCCAGTGTCATGGCAGCAAAGTTACTAAATAAAACCTTGTCTTATTTTTTAAGGCTTGGTTTATGTCGCATGCAATTTATGTTCAATGTGGGGTTCTTTTTCATCTGTTGGAGCTTAGTAGGTGCCTTCATAATTGGTTGTACACAAAAAATAATTACTTTCGTTTCTAACATATTCATTATTCATCCTATTTTATTTTTTAATAATTCCCCATCATTTTTACAAACGATGGCATTGGATACTGTTTTACTGCTCTTCTTCCTAACAGCTGGTCTTTTATTGAATGTTGTCTTTTATCGCTTAGGAACTGTTGGTGGTTACAGTTTTATCGGGTTACTAGTCTTAATTCCCATTGTTACAATTATCTTCAAGTGGTATTCTTCTTTGTTTGACCTACTATCAAATATATCTACCTTTACTTTATTAAGTAGTTTATTAATTTTTAGTATATTACTTTACTCAATCATAACAATGGCAATCCGAAATGCTTCGGTCAATCCAGCAGCATAATTCTAGAAGCATTTCGGAATCCTGTTTATTACGATAACTATAAGCTGTTATACTATGAGAATTTATATTACTTTAAGAAGGAGACATTAATATGAGGATACCATTTGTACCTAATAATGTTATGGTTCATAGGGATAGGTTCGATTTTATACAGCAATATCGCGGCGGTGGTTTTATGCTCATAGCTGGTTCTATATATTGGCTGTTGGCATTTGCATTAACTTACGTTCTTGATGAAACTTTATTAACCAAGGTTTACATATGGGGTGGTTTATTAGTCCCGATAATAGGAAGCCTATTTTATAAATTGTTGAAAATGAAAGCAAATCCAAGCCAGTATACATCATTGGTCGGATTTGCTTCAGCGATAACTGTTTGTTGTTTTCCAGTACTGTTATTAGTTAATCAATTAGATTCGACAAAGATATTGCCAATCCTTTGCATTATTAACGCCACACATTTAATCATTCTTTGTTGGGTTCATCTAGAGTATCTATATTTCATTATGGTGATGGTGGGTGTGTGCCTCAGTATGGCGTTCATCTATTCCATCCCAAGTGTATACGTACACTTTATTTGTTTGATATGGGGGTTAATCTCCCTAATATTTGGAGTAATCATTCATATTAATTCAAAAATACCTCTCAAAGGCTATGATTATCAAATTATAGATGAAAAAGTGTATGGTATATAAAAAGTATGAGCATTTGACTTAACAGGTAGGAGAAGGCCTTATTGCTAGATGTTTTTGTCAAATACCATTAAAAAGTATCGCCTAATTTTATATAATCTGTATCACCAAATAAAAAGCATTGGGAAATCAATACCCAATGCTTTTTCGATGTTTTTAAGTTTATTGAGTAAAATCACATCTTGAAGTAAAGGACTTGGCATTTTTATATTAACCCTGTTCATCCTCTTGCGTTGTGTAGTCAATAGAATTGGCTATGTCTACTAAAACTTCAGGTGTTACCTTATTTGAAACCCTTTTATCAATCCACAGCATATATTGCCAATCTTCTCTTTTAAATGCAAGTACATTGAAACCTGAAATTTCCATATAATTTGAAGTCGTTCCGTTTTTCAACTTGTATGTCTTTACTATATTTTCTTTTTTAGATGGATACTTAAACTGAATAGGTCGAACCGTTATTTTATAATGATGCTCAGGAAGTTGATGATTAATAAATGTCGCTTCAAAAAAATCGTTCATGTCACCATCAAGATCATTAAAACGACCAAAATGATGTGTAAAACTAATAGAAGGTACTCGAAGTGGTAGCTTTAGCCCTTGATGATAGTGCCGTTCAAAATCGGAGGCAGCTGCTTCAACCGTTTTATAGCCTATTTCAGGATAAATTTCTTCATAAGAACTGAGCGAATCATTGATATAGGCATCACTTGGTTGAGAAAATAATAAATAACAGGAACTTAAGCAGAGAGAAAAAATTCTGTCCATTTTATCACCTCAGTATCACTTTAAGTGTAGTTTTTCCCAACTCAATGAAATTATGTGTCAAGTTGTATTCTGTTCAATTTATTCTTTTAACACGCATTTAGATAAAGAAAAAAGCAATTGTTCGCGTTAGTAAATTCGAACAATTGCCTTTTTAGTCTAAAAGAGTATATGTGCAACTAATGCTGCGATTGGTAGTGAAATAATCGTACGTATTAAGAAAATTACAATTAGATCTAAAAATTTAAGTGGAATCTTTGTACCTAAAATAAGTCCACCGACTTCAGACATATAAATAAGCTGTGTCACAGAAACGACAGCAATTACAAATCGTGTAGTGTCAGCTTCAATCCCTGCCCCTAAAATTGAAGGTAGGAACATGTCAGCAAAGCCAACAACCATCGTTTGTGCTGCCTCAGCTGCTTCTGGTAAACCAAGCACTGTTAAAATAGGTTCAAACGGCTTTCCTAAAAATGCAAAAACATTCGTGAATTCAGCAAGCATTAAAGCAACCGTACCAAAAGCCATAACAACCGGTGCTACACCAACCCATAAATCCAAAACATTTCTAATTCCATCTTTCAAAAATTGACGTGGGTCACGATTTGCATGCGCAACGGCTAAAGCATTTTCTAAGCCATGTGACACAGAATTATAGCCTTCTGGTAATTCCTCACGCGATGGATCTACTGGTGTACCGTCGATATAAGTATCTTCTTTGTTAGAAAGTGGGAAAATTCGTGGCATTACTATCGCTAACACAAGACCACAAAGGACAACCGTTAAGTAATATGGAATAAAATAGCGTGACAAATGCACTGTATCTAACACTACGATACAGAATGTGATGGATACTACCGAGAAGCTCGTTGCAATAATGGCAGACTCTTTTTTCGTGTAGTTCCCCATTTCATATTGCTTACTCGTCATAAGAACACCAATTGTTCCATCTCCAACCCACGATGTAAGTGCATCAACCGATGAGCGACCAGGGCTTTTAAAGAGAGGACGCATGATTTTTACCATCATCGTTCCGAAAAATTCAAGCAGGCCGAAGTTTGTTAAAAACGGTAATAGAATGCCTGCAAATAAGAAAATCGTGAATAAAAATGTTACTAAACCATCGTCTGGGTTCATTAATAATCCACCAGTATTTTCATTATTAATCGCCGATGGTCCAAAATCAAAGACAACCATTGAGGCAAATACTAAACCAATGACTCTTATAATTGTCCAAAACCAATTTACATAAAATAATGTCTCTAAAATACTAGGCTCTTTTGAATTATTTCGTGGAATAAATTTGGCAATAAGTGAACCAATTGCCGAAATCGCGAATATAATTATAGTAAAATAACTAATAACCGGAGCAACAAAACCTGCTAGTAAATTTGCTAAAATAGCAATTGGAACTTTCCATCCATCTTCCGTTAAGACTGGTGTCATAAATAACAGGACACCAATAAGAGACGGAATTATGAAGAAAAAGTATGTAGAAAAAGGATATTTTTTCATCATTTAAAGCCTCATTTCTCTAGGTTTTTTCGAAGTTTTATACATCAAGCTTGTTAGTTATGGACTGATCAATTATGCCTCGGCATAATTGCGTCCGGAATCGGCTTTGTGCTTAGGCCTGCGTGACGCAGGTCAGTTAGCCGTTATCGCATGGATGCGATGATCTTAGGCTAACATCCTATGTGAACTCCTTTCCGATTCCGTGACATCCGCTAAGAAATGTATATCTATACTTTAATCAGCGGGAATTTCTTATTCCTCACTGAACATTAGTCTTTACCTCTCAGGCATTTACGAGCCGTTAATCTCCCACCTATATTCTTTACTTTCGCTGAATTTCGATGCGGGATTCTTGTACCTGACGCTTCGCTTTTGATACAGATCAATTACTGTCGTTAATGCGAGATAAAGATAGAATACGGATAAAATAAAAAAACATCCCTCTAAAAAGTAATAAAGGAATGTCCAAACATACTTTTTTATAATTAACATCCGCAATGCAAAATCTCTATTCTTTAAGTCATAGCTATAAAATATCATAAACCAACAATACATCGGTTAATTCTACAACAAAATGCATTTTTATTCAATCCATAAAAATTTGTTATTGTTATAATTCTCTTTTAATTATCCACACTTCTTCTTAGTATCATTATCTTTCGACAAAGATCAATTAAGCCTTGCATAATTGCATCCGGAGGCTTTAACTTCTCTCAGCAGGTGTCCAAACATCCGCTGAGAGAAGTTAAAGCTTGGTGAAACTCTCCATTAATCATACCTATTTTGATTGCCTAAGAGATTTAACTAGCCCTTAATAGGCATACAAATAGACCATACCGTCTTTCATCTCATATGTTAATTATGAACCACAACTTATCAAAACAGGAGGTTTTACCATGCATAGACGTATGCATCATCATCATCATCACGCAGGTCCACATTGTTGTCCACCGCAGCATTGCCCAACTCAATTTGAACAACCACATTGTTGTCCACCAGAGGAATATGTACGCACTAATTACATCCATACGGTCGTACCTCATGTACAACCAGCACATATTACAACAGTTAACAAACATATAATTGATCATCAATATCATTTCCCTTGCACTGAATGTGTAGTGGAAGAATGTTGCGAAACACACACACTTTGCGAGATGCCACCTGAGCCTTGCCATATGCCACATCATCATATGGGACATCATCATATGGGGCACCATCACATGGGCCATCATCATATGGGTCATCATATGTGCCATCCTATGGATCATCATATGGGTCATCATCATATGGGCTATTAAAAAATATGCGATGAGGTTAGTAATACCTCATCGCTTCATTTTTTTATAGCATACTCCTATGAAAATACCTATTTCTATCTTTACTATCGATCTCTTAATTTCATAAGAAAAACCGAGCACCTATACTAGGCACTCGGTTAATATTTTTAGTACATTTTTAAATATTGATCGCGTTCCCATTGGTGTACTGTTGTACGATACATGTCAAACTCGATTTCTTTTGCTTCTTTAAAGTTTGCATAAATATGCTCACCTAAAGCTGCTTGAGCTACTTCATCTTTAGCAAGTAATGCTAAAGCATCATCAAGTGCTGGTGGTAAGTTTGCGATACCATTCGCTTTACGCTCTTCATCAGACATCACGTAGATGTTTCGATTAATAGCAGCTGGTGGTGTTAAGTTTCGACGGATCCCTTCAAGACCAGCTTCTAAAATAACAGCCATCGCTAAATACGGATTAGCAGATGGGTCCACAGAGCGTACTTCTACACGAGTTGAAAGACCACGTGCTGATGGGATACGGATAAGTGGTGAACGGTTTTGAGCTGACCATGCTACATAACATGGCGCTTCATAACCTGGTACAAGACGTTTATAAGAGTTAACTGTTGGATTTGTCACAGCTGTGAAGCCTTGAACGTGGCCAAGCACACCTGCCATGAATTGCATTGCTGTTTCAGAAAGGCCTAATTCAGTAGATTCATCGTAGAATGCATTCTCTTTACCTTTAAATAACGAAACATTAAAGTGCATACCAGAACCCGCTTCACCGAATAATGGCTTCGGCATGAATGTAGCATGTAGACCGTGTTTACGTGCAATTGTTTTAACAACTAATTTGAACGTTTGAATATTGTCACAAGCTGTGATTGCGTTTGCATATTTGAAGTCGATTTCATGTTGTCCAGGAGCTACCTCATGGTGAGACGCTTCAATTTCAAAGCCCATTTCTTCTAGCTCTAATACGATATCACGACGGCAGTTTTCGCCAAGATCAGTTGGTGCTAAGTCGAAGTAACCACCGTGGTCGTTCACTTCTAATGTCGGTTCACCTTTTGCATCTAATTTAAATAAGAAGAATTCTGGCTCAGGTCCTAAATTGAAGCTTGAGAATCCCATATCTTCCATTTTCTTAAGGATACGTTTTAAGTTGTTTCGTGGGTCACCAGCAAATGGCTCGCCTTTAGCAGTGTATACATCACAGATGAAACGTGCTACTTTCCCTTTTTCAGAAGTCCAAGGGAACACTACGAAAGAATCTAGATCAGGATATAAATACATATCTGATTCTTCGATACGTACGAAGCCTTCAATGGATGAGCCATCAAACATCATTTTGTTTTCTAGTGCTTTGTCTAGTTGGCTTACAGGAATCTCAACGTTTTTGATTGTGCCAAGAATATCTGTAAATTGTAGACGTATAAAGCTTACGTTTTTTTCTTCGATTAGACGTTTAATGTCCTCTTTAGTGTATTTACCCACAGTTTTCCACACTCCTATAAATTGTCTAGCTTTTTATTATTACCCTACTCTATTAATAAAGAAATGAATGATGTTGCTTTTTATTAATAGAATCGAGATAAATCCCCACGTCGGATGGATGATTTTTGCATGCGCTGCGCTTGACGCACTTCTTCACGCATGATGTGACGTAATTCTGAGTCACTTAAATCACGTTCATCTGTTGAAACAGGTTCATTCTTTTTAGCGAACAGCTTTTTAATTTTCGCCATGTTCATACCCTGATCCAAATAATCTTTAATTTCCAGCAGTGTATCGACGTCATTTAATGAAAACATTCGACGGTTGCCTTCTGTTCGGTGCGGCTCAATTAAATGGTGTTCTTCATAATAACGAATCTGACGTGCCGAAAGCTCTGTCAATTGCATTACGATATTCATAGATAATAACGGCATAGTTCGTCTAATTTCACGACTCATTTAAGTCCCCTCCAATACCTGCTAATAATATAACGAAAAATTTACACTGTCAACCACTCATGTAAGGTTTCCTAACATGAGATAAAATAATTTTTTTGAACTGACGAAAAATTGTAAAAAACTAAGTTTATGATCCTAACGTAGGAGTGATTTCTGCTAATATACGTTTTAACAAAGGTCACCTTCAACTTTTCGTCCATCAATAAAAAAACTATTCAAAATGGAAGTTTTGAATAGTTTTTCGTTACCTATTTTTGGATTTTTTGAACAGCACTACAAATTGCAAATTTTACGTGCTCGTATGTTAACCCACCTTGAATAAATGCTGTAAATGGCGGACGAATAGGACCGTCTGCTGTCAGCTCAATACTTGAACCTTGAATGAATGTTCCAGCTGCCATGATGACATCATCCTCATAGCCAGGCATATACGCCGGTTCTGGTGCATAATGCGCATTAATTGGTGAGTTCGCTTGAATTTCACGGCAAAAAGCAATCATTTGTTCCGCGGTTTGGAAAGAAACCGATTGAATTAAATCTGTACGATTAGCATCATAGCTTGGTGATGTATTCATGCCAATTTCCCCTAGCATAGCAGCTGTGAAAATGGCACCTTTTAATGCTTGAGATACTACATGTGGTGCAAGGAAAAATCCTTGATAGAAGTCACCAAGCGTATTTAATGTTGCTCCTGCTTCAGCACCAATACCTGGTGATGTCATTCGATAAGCACATTTTTCTACTAAATCTGCACGCCCCGCAATGTAACCACCAATTTTCGCTAAGCCTCCGCCAGGATTTTTAATGAGCGAGCCTGCTATTAAATCAGCCCCAACCTCGGTCGGTTCCTGTGCCTCAACAAATTCACCGTAGCAATTATCAACGAAAATAACCGCATTTGGTGCTAATTCACGGATTTTTGCACACATTTCTGTAATTTGCGAAATGGTAAAGGATGGGCGTGTTGCATAGCCTTTCGAACGTTGGATAGCAATCATTTTTGTGTTTGCTGTAATTGCAGCTGCAACACCTTCCCAATCGATCTCTTGATTATCGATTAAATCCACATGGCTATAACCGATTTTATAATCTTTTAACGAGCCAGTATCCTTATCGCCACCATCAACTATTGATTGCAATGTATCATACGGCTGACCCGAAATATAAAGTAATTCATCACCTGGACGTAGTACTCCGAATAAGCTAAGTGTAATTGCATGTGTACCAGAAATAATTTGCGGACGTACAATGGCAGCCTCCGCTCCAAAGACCTCTGCATAAACTCGTTCTAGATTGTCACGCCCCTCATCATCATAGCCATAACCATTAGACGGGTGCAGATGATAATCACTAACTTGATGCTTTCGGAACGCAGCAAGCACTTTTTGTTGATTGAAGAATGCCATGTCTTCTACCTTTGCATGAAAAGGGCGTACCTTTTCTTCTATTTTAGCAGCTAATGCTAGTGTTTCTTCTGATAAATTGGTTGTAAAAGTCATTATGTTCTTCTCCATTTCACATTTGTTCAAATCTTATCTTATCAATTTGTGAGCTTGCCTGCAAAGCTTGCTAATTTCATTAGGCACTAAGTTAAATGACCAACTAAATCTATTTAATTCTGTTATAATAAGGTATTTGATATCTGATAATTCCGAATCAAAAGTCGATGCTTTTCTTTGCAAAAACTTCTAGATACAAAAAAAGGTAACTTTAATATTTTCTAGTAACTAATCTACAACAACATGAAATGATTTATTCACATAAGGGGTGAAAGGGTTGGCTTGGGAGGTTTTTAGTATCATTGGAACAATTGCCTTCGCAATTTCCGGGGCAATAATTGCAATGGAGGAAGAATACGATTTATTCGGTGTCTATATACTCGGTATCGTAACTGCTTTCGGCGGTGGAGCTATACGAAATCTACTCATAGGTTTACCTGTAACAACATTGTGGGGTCAAGATATGATGTTTCAAATCGCCATTGCAGCCATCACAATTTTTTTCTTATTTCCACATCGTCTCATTCAGCATTGGCATCGCTGGGGCAATTTCACTGATGCTATCGGATTATCGGCATTTGCGATTCAAGGTGCCCTTTATGCTGTGAAGCTCGACATGCCTATTAGTGCCGTTATTGTAGCTGCTGTCTTAACAGGGTCAGGTGGTGGAATTGTTCGCGATTTATTAGCTAGACGTAAACCGTTAGTTCTTCGTGATGAAATCTATGGTGTTTGGGCAGCGCTAGCCGGGCTTATCATCGGACTTCAACTATTTTCAGGGGATATCTTTTTATATGTATTATTTGGAGTGATCACAGTACTAAGAATACTTTCATACATGAAGAAATGGCGTTTACCGTTACGGAGGTTGAATCGAGCATAGTTATACTGTTGCATAATTAAAAAGCCCAAATATCAGATTTGGGCTTTTTTGAATTTATAAATTCCTTATTTATCACAAACTCCGTACATCCTCAGCAGCGACTAAAGTTAATCTTTCAACAGCAACATAGCTTCTTCTAAAGTAGCCATATTTTTCATCATAGAGCATGCTGCGTCTAAAATAGGAAAGGCTAAAGCTGCACCAGAGCCCTCACCCAATCGCATATTCATCTGCAACATCGGTTCAACTCCGAGCATTTCAGCAGCAATTTTTGCACCTGGTTCTTCAGAGGCATGAGATGGAATGATATAGTCTTTTACGTTTGGTTCGAGTTCGTATGCAATAAGTGAAGCAATAGTAGAAATAAAGCCATCAATAACAACTGGTTTACGATGTGCAGCTGCGGCAAGTATTACTCCAGCCATAGCGCCTATTTCTAATCCACCGACCTTTGCAAGAATATCAATAGCATCATCGCGATTTGGTTTATTTAATGCAATAGCATTGTGAATGACTTCTACTTTATGTGCTATCCCCCCTGGTCCTACTCCTGCACCAAAGCCTGTCACTTCATTTGGATGACATTCGTGAAGAACCGATAATATTGCAGCACTTGGAGTCGTATTACCGATCCCCATTTCGCCTGTCCCGAGTACATTGATTCCTTTTTTAATTTCTTCCGTTGCTACCTCAATTCCTACTTCAATGGATTGAATGGCTTCTTCCCTTGACATAGCAGGACCTTTTGCCATATTGTCCGTGCCATATTTAATTTTTTTCATGATAACACCAGCATCATGTGGAATATCCTCTTTTACACCAACGTCTACTGTAACAATTTTTGCATCTGTGATTTTTGCGATAGCACAGACACCTGTTCCTCCTCTAGGAAAATTTAATGTTTGAAAGACCGTCACATTTTGTGGATTAGGTGTTACCCCTTCATCACAAACACCATGGTCTGCTGCACAGACAATTATCGCCTTTTTATCAATCGCAGGAAATAGGTCTCCTGTAATTCCAGATAGTTGTACAGCAAGAGCCTCCAGTTTCCCCAAGCTTCCAGGAGGCTTGCAAAGTGCATCTATGCGTTCCCTTGCCTTCTCCATCATTTTGTGGTCAGCACTTTGAATGTTTTGAATCGTCTGTTGTAATAATTGCATGAAAATTTCCCCTTTCTTTTTTGCCCTTGTTACTCGAAGAATGATTTAGAGAAAAAAATAAAAAGCCTGTAGTTTATTCCATAACAAATAAACTACAGACTTTTCCATCGTCTATATAACCGAAGCAGATAGGCAGGTCTCCTGGCTCAATTTCAACATTTCATAGAACCTTCCCAGCAAGACGCTAGTGGCATTCTCTATGAAACTCCCTTTTACAGTGGTGGGACCGCTAAAGCTTTTCACTTTATTCCCTATTCTCCCGCAATGGGCACCTAATGCTTTTATGCAATTAGTTTAAATCTACGTCAAAGTGGTTTTTGTGTCAATATATTTGATTAAACGGAAAATTGTTCCAGGCATTCCTTCGAAAATTGATTCATATCGCGCCTACCCAACCATAATCCATTTTTTCTAGGTAAATCCCTAATCGTTCACAAGTAACGGATGCAATTAAGTTTCTTCTTTCCTAAAATTATAGTAGGGAAAGTAATTTTTTGATGTAAGTCTATTGAATAGAAATATGCTGATGACTAACATGAAAAATAACTACATTTCAAACTTAGCCTTCATTTTGCATTTTCCTAATCTCAACAATATTCTTCCAGATCGCCCTATCAACTTTGGCAAAACTACGTATGCTTGGCGTTGTATTTACTTCAAATAATATAGGTTTTCCTTCAAGATTTATTCCAAAATCAATGCCATATTCTCTACAAGGAAAGTGGGATGCTATTACTTCAGATGCTAAAATTGAATCTTCTTTTAGAGAGTCTATTGTTTGATCTTTCTTTGTATTATCCATCATCAAATAACCTGATAATAATTCTTCAATCGATATTGCTTGAGAACCCCGATTTGAATTGACAATCCCATGATCCTCAGTTGCAAGCCTTCCGTAAATTCCACCAATTATCCATTTTCCCTTTAGATTTTGAACATGAACACGAATGGATATTGAATCCCCATCAGGGGTTAGACTTTTAACCCCCTCCTGTATAATATAAATTCCGCTTAATCTACCGTGTTTCTCATATGGATGTAGAACTTGGTGGAAATCCTCAATTGCTGCCACACATTTACTTATTTCTTCACCTTGCATGGTAAATCCGTTAAAACAATAGTGTCCATCTTTTCTTTTGCAGACTTTATAAATTGCTCTTCCTTGTCCAGCGCTATTATGTTTCACATAAACATACTCATACCTATTTAATAAATAGATTAGATTTTCTAGACTGTAAAGTGTTGTTTCTGGAATGCAGTCAGTTGTTAAAGGATTTTGTTTTAAAAGTAAGAATTGTTCCCATTTTCCAAGTCCATTTTTCAATAAACTCACCTCATTTAGTTAGATATTTTTATTTCTTTTGTATTAATAGTGTAGTCCTCCCCACTTATGGAGGTTACTGTATTGTATGTAAATAGATTTATCTTGCATGGGTGAGCGAGACTTGGTAACGCGACTAATATCTCCTATTTTTCTGTTAGAGTCATAATAAATTTTCTACACTAGAAAAGTAGCATTATGATTGTTCTCAATGCATCCATTTTATTGATTTCAAAATCATTAGCTTCTAATATATTTGCCCTGCTAATCTTTACTTTTAGTCATATAGACATGTCGAGTATGGGGAGATGGGAGATATTGAAAAAAAGGACGAATTTTTTTAAAAAAATATATTCAGACAAACTTGAATTTTTAATGGAATCCCATAACGGTCTTTCCGCAAAAGTTGTAGAGGAAGTCGGTTTTAAAGGGATTTGGGCGAGTGGTCTATCGATATAAGGATCATTAGGTGTAAGAGATAATAATGAATGTTGGCATTCGGTACTCCGAAATGTAAATCAAAAGAGCCTTTTCCTCTTAATAACAACAAATAACTATTTGAAGAAATGTACTTAAACGAACGAAGCAGTTTTGTTGAAAAAGGTATGGACCATGTTGACAATCCGAAATTTTTCTATTATCATATTGAAAATCACAAATGAATTCAATAATATATTTCGTATAACAATATATTTCGTATAACCCCAATAATATGGTTTGGGGGTCTCTACCAGGAACCGAAATTCCTGATTACGAAGAAAGTACAAAACTTGTATTTTCTTTGTAGTCAGGAATTTTTTGTATTTTAATCTAAAAATTTATTTCAGGAGGTCAAAAATGAACTTTTTAGCATTGCCCAAAATTGAACTACACTGTCATTTGGATGGAAGCCTTAGGGCTGAAACTATTATCGATATTGCACAGAAGGAAGGCATTCAGTTACCCTCTTTTGATAAGGATGTACTGCAAAAGGAGCTGATTGCTCCGTTAGAATGTGAATCCCTTGACGAATATTTAAAAAGATTTTCTCTTCCTAATTTAGTAATGCAGTCTAAGGAGAACTTAAGAAGAATTACTTTTGAGCTATTTGAGAATGCAACAAGGGAAAATGTGAAATATTTAGAAGTCAGATTTGCCCCGTTACTTCACACATTACAAGGTCTTGGTGTTGAAGAAGTTATTCAAGCTGTTATAGATGGGATGAGAGACGCCGAAAGCTGCTACGAAATAAAGGGAAATATAATCCTGTCTTGCATGAGGACTATGTCTGTAGAAAGCGCATTTGAGGTGGTTGAAAAGGGGAAAAAGTTCCTTGGAAAAGGTGTGGTGGCAATTGACCTATGTGCATCCGAAGAAGAAGGCTTTTGTGAAAAATTCGTAGATCCAATTGCTTTAGCCAAAGAATATGGCTACAGAGTCACTATTCATGCCGGTGAAACAGGAATTGGTAAAAATGTTCTAGAGGCTGTTGAACTGTTGGGTGCTGAAAGAATAGGACACGGAGTATTTATTAAAGATTGTGCCGAGGCATATAAGATTGTGAAAGAAAGACAGGTAGTGCTTGAAATGTGTCCAACAAGTAATGTCCAAACGAAAGCTGTTCATCATTATTCTGAACATCCGATTTATAAGTTTCATAAAGATGGAATAAAAGTGACATTTAATACGGATAACAGAACAGTATCTGATACTACAATGGCAAAAGAAATCCATTTAGTTAACAATGAATTTAATCTAAGCGAAGAAGATTATCGACAAATTTATATAAATAGTGTAGAAGCATCCTTTGCCGACCAAGAAACTAAAGAATGGTGCTTGGCACAATATTAAAGAAAATTAATAAATTATGCAGAATATATTCAAAGTGCTTCTATTACAGAAAAAGATCAAGGTTGCTAACGTCGTGGAACTGAGAAGCTACAACATCAAGCTTTGCTAAGTGGCGAGTAGTTCACTTCTTTATTCTTCATAATTCTATTCCCTATGCTAGAAAAAGCTCCCTAATGCCAAATAGGCTTTTGGGAGCTTTCTGTCCGTTTATTGCTGTGATATCAACTTTGTTTTATCTATTTCACTCAGAAATGTTGCGCCGAGTAAAAGGATAGCGCCTAGTATTTGTAGGGTCGCCATTTTCTCTCCTATAATCATCGTCGAAATTACTAATGATGTCAGTGGATCAATATAGCTTAAAATAGCTATACTTTGCCCTTTTAGATGACGCATTCCCAAAAAGAACAGATAGAAGCCTATTCCAGCATGGACAATGCCCAACGCTATAAGTAAACTAATTGATTTTATATCGATTTTCATTATTTGGAACCCATTAGTCCCAAAAAGGTAAAGAGCAAGGAATAACGCTGCTAAAGCAAGTTGAATAATCGTATTATCGGGCTCTTTTAATCCATGAATATACTTATTGGTGAATGTAACTATTGTATAGAAACAAGCTGCAATAAGCCCATATACAATACCGATATAATGTTCGCTCGTTTCGGTAGTTTGGCTTTGAACGATAAAATACAGACCTACAAGCGCAACACAAACATAAAAAATTTTTCTTAATATTATTTTCTCTTTCAAAACTATAGGTGACAAACAAATCACTAGTACTGGCGCAAAATAGTAGCTTAGAGCTGCATTTGCGATAGTTGTTTCCTTGTACGCTTGGAAAAGGAAAATCCAATTTCCGCATAAGGCAAAGCTCGAAAGTACCAATGGCCATTTATTTTGCAAAATAGTTGTTTTCGTAAATCTTTCTTTTTTTGATAGGAAAATCAAAAGTAAAAAACAAGAGCCAATGAGACTCATCCAAAAGGCTATTTCACTTGAAGGTAACTTAATATATTTTGCAAAAACACCGACAGCTCCAAAAATAATCATTGATAAAATAAAAGATAGTTTCCCGCTCATTTCTAATTCCTACTTTCTACATGTATATAGTCTTCATATACAGTAGAATCTATTGAGAATTAGCAAGCTTTTATTGAATGCCTAAACAGCAGATTCTACTGTAAAGACATTGTTGGGGGTGCTATTGTTCGATACATACTAATCCCTCCTTACATGTTGCAATTATAACACATTTTACCAAACGATAATGAATTGCTTCAATCTTATATCAACTCGAATGTATAAGAAAAACCCTCGCCTAAACGAGGGTTTTAAACGACAATTATTTAAATTCTAACTCTCCATCATAAGCAAGCATGCCGCCTTCAAGGTTTGTTACGTCAAAGCCTTGAGCTTCTAGGTATGCACAAGCATTTGCTGAACGACCGCCTGCCTTACAAACGATAATGTATGGCTTAGAAGCATCTAATTCATTTAAGCGCTCAGGGATTGTCCCAAGAGCAATGTGTTGCGCACCAGGGATCATGCCTTGTGCTACCTCATCATCTTCACGAACATCAATAATGTATAGGTCTTCGTTCGCATCTAATAGTTCTAATATTTCTGTTGTATCCATAGTTTTCATCTGTGTAGTCCTCCAATATGTCGATTTCCTCTTACATTATAGCCTGAAGGCAAAAAAACAGCTAGTGTCATGAACACTAACTGTTTTACTTCTAATGTTTCTATTCTTCAGTTTCTAAAAAATCTACTTGCTTTGCTGGAACAAATGTAGAAATAGCGTGTTTGTAAATAAGATGTTGCTTGCTTTCAGCATCTAGTAATAAAATTGTAAAATTATCATAGGATTTCACAGTTCCTTTTAACTGAAATCCGTTTAACAAAAACACAGTGACAAAAACATTGTTTTTACGTAGATGGTTTAAGAATGTATCTTGCAAGTTAATTGATTTCATCAAATATGCCTCCCTATGCTCTCTTTCTACCTCTTCATTCCTATATTAGCACATTCTACCAATTTAGCAATTAGTGATTTTTAAGAATTAGTTAAAGTTTTTCGTCATTATTAACAAAATATACATCCATTTTGTTTCGGAAGTAAGTTAGTTGTCTTTTCGCATAGCGGCGAGAATTTTGCTTTAAGCTGTCAATAGCTTCATCTAAAGAACATTTTCCATCTAGGTAATCATATAATTCCTTGTAGCCGATTGCTTGTATTGACTGTACACCTCGTATATTTTGCTGCCATAAGCCTTTTACTTCTTCTAAAAGCCCTTTTTCCATCATTATATCGACACGACGGTTAATACGATCATAGAGCACTTCACGTGACATATTTTGCCCAAGCCCTATAATCACATGATTGTAAAGTGGAACTTCTCCACGATTTTGGGCTTCGGATGCCTTTGAAACGCCACTAAGCTCAATCATCTCTAACGCACGTATAACACGGCGAGTATTATTTGGATGAATTGTCTCAGCTGTTTGTGGATCAAGTTTTTTAAGCTTAGCATGCATTGCCTCTGGACCTAATTTCTCCAGTTCTGCATAATAGGCTTTTCGTGCCTCTTCATCTACCTGCTCCTCTGTAAATTGAAAATCAAAGAGTACTGCCTGCACATATAAACCTGAGCCTCCTACAATAATCGGTAGCTTACCACTCGCTTGAATTTCTGCAATTTTAGCTCGCACTAATTTTTGATAGTCTGCTACTGAAAAGGACTCTGTCGGCTCTTTGAAGCTTAGTAAATGATGGGGTACACCCTCCATCTCTTCCTCAGTAATTTTCGCTGTACCAATATCTAAGCCTTGATAGATTTGCATGGAGTCACCGTTGATGATTTCGCCATTATATTTTTTTGCTAACTCAATGCTTAGTGCTGTTTTCCCAGAAGCAGTAGGCCCTACGATTGCTACGACCTCTGCCTGCTGTAATTTATCTTGTATCATATTTTTCTAACCACCGTAATAAAACTTGATAGACAGCCTCTTGATTGTCTTCGTTTAGGATTTCATGGCGCTTATCCTCAAATAAGTAAACCGTTACATCCTGTATGCCCGCTTCCGCCAATTGTTGTGCTACAGCGTATACACCTTGGCCTTGTTCTCCGACTGGATCCTTACTACCACTTATCAATAATATAGGTAAGTCTTTTTTTGTTTTGGCTATCTCTTTTTTACGATTTAACGACATAAATCCTGTTGTTAAATCGACAAAAAATTGATTTGTTGGAATAAAGCCGCAATACGGATCATCGATATATTTTTGCACCTCATCTTCTGCTGAACATATCCAGTCATACGCAGTCTTCGAATTTGGGAACTGTTTATTAAAGCTACCAAAGCTCAGCTTATTTAATAACTTGCTCTCCGTATCTTTACCAAGCTGTTTGGCCATTACTTTTGCTACTAGATTCCCCATCGTATGCAATGTTGTAACGCTTCCTGTTCCACAAAGAATCACATTATCCACTTGATCGCTGTACAATTGAATATATCTTCTAGTAATGAACGATCCCATACTATGACCAAATAAAATCAAAGGTACATCTGTAAATTGTTCATGCAATATTGTAACTACTTCATGTGCATCCTCTACGACGCGATCAAACCCATTTTCTTCAGCAAAAAAACCTAGTGTGCCATTATAAGCTGCTGTTTCTCCATGCCCTCGATGATCATGCATTGTCACTGCATAGCCAGCTTCATTTAGGCTATTGGCAAATTTAACATAACGTCCACTATGCTCCGCCATACCATGTAAAATATGAATATGGCCAATACATGGCTTCGATGGCTTTAATGTGCGAGTAAACAGAAAATGGCCATCTGACATTTCAATATAACGCATTGCCTACACTCCTTCCTCCGCAAAATTTGTTGCATCTACAAGAGCTTGCTCTAGTTGAGCGACATAAGTATTTCTTTGTGACTCTGTATAGTTAAAATGTTGTTGCATAACTTGAATGACCTGCTGTTTATAACATTTTACCGCATCAATATCGAAGTATAATAAGCCTGTTCGACGGATAAAGAAATCACTTGGTGTGTACACCATTTCCGCTTCTATGCCATAAAGTAGCATTGCATGTAGGGCCAGGGGCATCGAACTTCCATGTTCATGCAAATATTTCACCTGGTTATATAATGCATCGACATTCGTGCCATATTTTTGTACAAGCTGTTTTGCTTCATCATAATTTAGACCATACTGAACGCCCTCTTTAGCTTTATACGTACTATAATCAGTGAAATTAATGGCATTAATGCCTTTTGCACCAGAAAGTGATAATTCACGTGTTACACATGGACTTGCGTGCTTATATTTATGGGTTTTCACAATTTTATCAACGATTGTTTCTGCCATTTGACGGTAGCCCGTTAGTTTGCCACCCGCAATCGTCATTAGTCCACTCGGAGCCGTCCATATCTCATCTTTGCGTGAAATTTCGGATGGATCCTTTCCTTTTTCAAAAATAAGTGGACGCACACCTGCCCACGACGATTCTATTGTATCTCTTGAAATATTTGCCGTTGGAAAGACAGTTTTTGCAGCAGCAATTAAATAGTCAACATCTTCTTGGGTAGCGACAGGATGTACAGGGTCTCCCTCGTAAACTGTATCTGTTGTCCCTACATAGGCTTTACCATCACGTGGAATTGCAAAGGCCATACGCCCATCTACTATATCAAAGTACACTGCTTGTCGTAATGGAAAATCCTTTTGATCAAAGACAATATGAACTCCTTTCGTGAGACGTAATTGCTTTTTGTCTGCTACTTTATCCTTTTGGCGAACCTCGTCCACCCAAGGTCCAGTTGCATTAACGATTTGCGCAGCATGTACTTCAATCGTTTTCCCTGTAACATGATCCTTCACTTGTACCCCAACAAGCTTTTTCTTCTCATATAAAAATTCTGTCATCTCCGCATAATTTAAACAAAGCGCCCCATATTCTACAGCTTTTTTCAGCACTTCAATTGTCAGACGGGCATCATCCGTACGATATTCAACGTAATAGCCACCACCAATAAGTTCATCTTGATTGAGTAAAGGCTCTAGCGCTGCCGTTTCCTGAGCGTTTAACATTGTTCTACGTTCATGCTTTTTAACACCTGCTAATCGATCATATACCTTCAGTGCCATTGATGTTGTAAATGGTCCAAGTGAGCCCTTCTTATATAATGGTAGTAGCATTTTTTCAGGAGTTGTCACGTGAACAGCATTGTCATAAACAATTTCACGCTCACGCCCAACCTCGGCTACTACACCAACTTCAAGTTGCTTTAAATAACGAAGCCCACCATGAATAAGCTTTGTTGAACGGCTTGATGTGCCAGCAGAAAAATCCTGCTTCTCAATCAAAGCGACCGATAGCCCTCTAGATGCTGCATCAAGCGCAATGCCAGCACCAGTAATGCCGCCACCAATGACTAAAACATCAAAGCTATATTGCTCTAAAAAATGCATAATTTTAGGACGATGTTCAAATGAAAACATAACTTTTTTCCCCCATTAGCTATAATTTGAAAATATGTGTAACCTCTATTGCGTATGACAGCCTGTATAACTAGCAATAACTTTAAGCATAGAAATTCTAATGTCATTTGTATAGTTCATCACCATAACGTGTGGTTGATTTCCGTTCCGACTGGGCGCTTTGTAGCTGCCGCTTTGCTTTCGCTACAGAAACCAATTGTTGCTGTCGCTTCGCTTTCGCACAGATAAAACATTTGCCGCTGACGCTTCGCTTTCGCGCAGAGCAGAGCTTCCTGGGGGCGTCCGATGAGCCGCTTCGCTTCGCTGCAGGGTCTCTGGCCAACAGGATGTTGGTCACGAAGGCGTTATCACAGGACGTGATGCTTTTAGCCTTCGTTCCTCTATATCGCTAATCCCCAAGGGGTCGCCCAGTCTCCACTCCAATCAACTTATGGCATACGTTTTAACAAATGGCATCCACAACTTTTGGTGATGAGTCATTTGTATTATGCTTTACCTATAAAATTCCTTTTATGCGCATGGACTGTTCATGTTGTTCTTGAACTGTTGTTCTAGGAGTTACAGCTACATTACCCGTTTAAACATTTTTTCCACTTCATACGTTGTAAAATGTATCAGCACTGGACGTCCGTGTGGGCAAGTAAATGGATTGTCGGCGTTGCGTAAATCTTGCAGTAACGTATCCATTTGCTCTTTCGTTAAATAATGATTGGCCTTTATCGACTTTTTACAGCTCATCATAATTGCTGCTGCCTCACGTAATTTTTTGACGTCCGCCTTTTTAGTTGTCAATACCTGTTCAATTAAGTCCTCAATAATTTCTTGTTCTTCTCCCTTAGGGAACCAGCTAGGATGCTCTCTCACTACAAATGAAGCCTGTCCAAATTCCTCTAAAAATACGCCAACAGCTTCTAACTCCTGTCTATTTTCTCTTAATATAAGAGCCTCGTCAGCAGCATAATGGAAGGTCAATGGAAGCAATAAAGCCTGACGCTCATTTGGGTTCACCTGACCGACCTTTTCACGGAAAAATTCATATTTAATACGCTCCTGAGCAGCGTGCTGATCAATTAAATAAAAGCCATCCTCCATTTGTGCAACAATATACGTGCCGTGAATTTGCCCTACCACTTCAAGCGCAGGAAATGGTTCTTTAGCTGGCTCATCCTCTAGAATTCCCACTGGCTCCTCTAGCTTCAATTCTTCAGGAGGATTCACAAGATTCACTTCTTCAGGAAAATTCACTTCCATCACTGGTGTCGGTTGCCAGCTATCTTCAATGGTAGTAGGGACGGCTTCAGGTTGTGGCACTATAGGGTCTAATGTGTTCGATTCCTGCACAGTTTGCACATCATAAAGTTTTTCTACAATGGCATTCATTTTCTCCACATTAAGCTTTGGTGCTGGTTTCCAAATATTTAACTGCTCCGTCGCAGGCTTTACCACTTTCTCCTTCTTTTCCATTAGCGGTACTCGAATAACGTTGCGGATTTTCTCTCGTATTGTTTCTTCAATTAACTTAAGAAGCTCAGGCTCCTTACTTAAACGAATTTGATGTTTGGCAGGATGAACATTGACATCTGTTAAATAAGGATCCCCCTCTATATAGAGCGCTACAATTGGAAAACGTTCAATAGGCAAATACGTATGATAGGCGTCTACAATCGCTTTTTGTACCAAATAATGCTTCACCCAGCGACCGTTCACAAACAACGACATATAGTTTTTCGAAGCACGAGTCACCTCTGGTAATGATACGAAGCCAGAAATTTTATAATCATGTGACTCTCCATTGAATGACACCATTTTTTTAGCATTATGCACACCGTAAATGGCAGCTAATACTTGCTGTACGTCTCCTCGTCCATTTGTTTGTAACAATTGCTGGCCATTATGCAATAATCTAAACGCAATTTGTGGATTTCCGAGTGCAAGACGGTTCATCAGATCAATTGTATGTCCAAGCTCGGTCTGTATTGTTTTCATATATTTTAATCGAGCAGGTGTATTGAAAAATAGCTGTGCCACTGTAATATCTGTTCCCTTGCGCAAAGGGCCAGGTTTATGTGTAGCAATATGCCCACCCTCAAGCTCTAAATACGTTCCTGATTCACCATTAGATGTAATTAGTGTCATTTTTGACACCGATGCAATGGAAGCTAAGGCCTCACCACGGAAGCCAAGGGTACGAATACGAAATAAATCGTGTTCTTGATGAATTTTACTTGTCGCATGGCGAGAGAATGATATTAATGCATCCTCTTCATCCATACCACTACCATTATCAATTATTTGAATTGAAGTGAGGCCCGCTTCTAGTAAAAAAACATCAATGGACGTACTTCCTGCATCAATGGCATTTTCAACAAGCTCTTTTACTACAGAGGCTGGTCTTTCAACTACTTCCCCTGCCGCAATTTTATTGGACAGCCACTCGTCCATAATTTGTATTTTTCCCATAGCGCATCACTCCTTTACTTTTTTGCGTTTACTAGTTGCTGCTGTAATTCGTATAAAATATTCATCGCTTGCATCGGTGAAGTGCCCAGAATATTTACTTTTTCTAGGTTTTTAAGCACCTCTGTCTCTGCTGGAGAGATTACTTCTTCCTCCGTAAATAGTGACATTTGCTTTGGCTGTTCAACAACTGGCTTTTCATCAACTTCCTGTACGACGGCTACTTCGTTTCCAGCTTCGTTTCCGGCCTCGAAGTTTTCAAGCAGCACTTGTGCTCTTGCTAAAATTTCCTCTGGCAATTGTGCAAGCTGTGCTACATGAATTCCGTAAGATTTATCAGCAGCGCCCTTTTTCACCTTATGCAAAAAGACAACCGTGCCGTTTTTTTCAGTAGCCGATACGTGTACATTTTGCAGTCGAGAAAGCTCCTTTTCGAGTGCCGTTAATTCATGATAGTGAGTTGAAAATAGCGTGTTTGCTCCAATTTTGTCATGGATGTATTCCATCATGGATTGAGCAAGACTCATACCATCATAAGTAGATGTCCCACGACCAATTTCATCAAACAACATTAAACTATTTTTTGTAGCATGCGTAATGGCGTGCTGAGATTCTAACATCTCCACCATAAATGTTGATTGTCCCGCAGCTAAATCATCTGCTGCACCGATGCGTGTAAAGATTTGATCTGTAATTGGTAATCTAGCTTTTTCAGCAGGCACATAACAGCCCATTTGCGCCATGACAACAATTAGTGCAACTTGACGCATATACGTACTTTTACCGGACATATTCGGACCTGTAATAAGCATCATATTGTTGTTTTCCTCAAGTACACAATCATTTGGTACATACATTTGCTTATTAAGCATTTTCTCAACAACCGGATGGCGCCCTTCAATAATTTCTAGCGAACGTCCGCCATGAAACTCCGGCTTCGTAAAACGGTATTTCTCTGAAACACTCGCAAAGCTTAATAGTACATCTAGCTCACTAATGCTTGACGCTAATGCTTGGACACGTGGAATAAATACCTTTAATTCATCACGTATTGCCACAAATAAGTTATACTCTAACGTTAAACTTTCTTCCTCAGCATTTAAAATTAACGCTTCTTTTTCTTTAAGCTCTTGTGTAATATAACGCTCGGCATTTGCCAACGTTTGCTTACGTTCATAACGTGTTAAATCTGCTAAATGGATATTAGATTTCGTAATTTCAATATAATAACCGAAAATTCGATTGTAGCCGATTTTTAAGTTTTTAATGCCAGTTTTCACCCGTTCCTCTTGCTCTAGCTGTGCAATCCAATCTTTCCCATTACGAGAAGCATAGCGTAGTTCATCTAAGCGCGCATCATAGCCATCGCGAATGACGTCACCCTCTTTAATTGTAATTGGTGGATTGTCTGTAATAGCACGAGCTAATAGTGCCTCTACATCTGCACACATATCAAGCGCTGCACCTAGCTTTTGCAATGTTTCTTTATCGGTACCAAGTAATTGCTGCTGAATAGCAGGTACTTGACGCAATGAATCACGTAGCTGCGCTAAATCTCGTCCACCAACATTACCAAAAGCTACACGCCCAGCTAAACGCTCTAAATCATATACTTGTTTTAAAGAGGCCTGAAGCTCTGTTCTTACAAAGTATTCCTCTAATAAATCAGTGACGTTTGCTAGTCTTTCTTCTATGGCAGCACGTGAAGCAAGAGGTTGGTGTAACCATTGTTTTAACTTACGTCCACCCATTGCTGTCACTGTATCATCTAACAACCATAAAAGTGTGCCCTTTTGATCGCCACCGCGAATAGACTGAATAAGCTCTAAATTACGCTTTGAGCTAGAGTCAATACGTAAATAATTTTTCATTTCATTGTAAGTAAATGCTTGAATATGTGATAAAGAACGCATTTGTGTTTTATCGATATAAGCGAGCAAACGAAGACACGCAATTTGCAAATCATTTGGCACCTCATCTAAATAATGCGCGGCTTTATCCATTGTCATTTCATCTGTTCCAATAGAAAGGACGATACCTGCGTTTACTGCATGCTCTGCTAAAAGAAGCTGCAAACTTTCTGTTACAATTAATTCACGAATACCGTATGCTTGCATTTGCAATAAAAGTGCTTTACCGTCGCCCTCAATCGAGGAGGCTACTGCTTCACCTGTAGATAAGTCTAAATAAGCGTAGCCAAATGTCATATCGTCGAATTGCTCCGCAGCACCAATAAAATGATTGGTTTTACCATCAAGCGCCTTACCTTCCATGATCGTACCTGGTGTAATAAGCTGTACAACTTCACGCTTCACTACACCCTTTGCTTGCTTTGGATCTTCTGTTTGCTCACAAACTGCAACCTTATAACCCTTTTGCACAAGAGTTTCAATATAATTTTTTGCCGAATGATGCGGAACGCCACACATTGGAATACGCTCTTTTGCACCCGCGTCCCGGCTCGTTAATGTAATTTCTAAAAGCTGAGAGGCATTAATAGCGTCCTCAAAAAACATCTCGTAAAAATCGCCTAATCTAAAAAATAAAAAGGCATCCTTGTAATCTTCCTTTACCTGCAAATACTGTTGCATCATTGGTGTATATGTTGTCATTTTAAAATTTACCTCGCTCTAACCATATAGATATTTTTATTATAACAAAAGATACATGCGAAACGCTTAATTCACCTTTTTTTAAGATGCTAGCGCTTCGCATGTATAAAATCTTCAGTATTATCTTGGTCGTTCATCAGGAAACGATGAGGACTCTAAAACATACCTACCTTCTTCACTCGAGCTAGACGATGAGCTGGAACTGGAGCTAGATGAAGACGAAGATGAGCTCTCATCAAAGTTCCATTCCTCTTCGAAATCTAGTGGATGTACACTAATGCAAATCGTCGTTTCTCCCATTACCTCTACTACAACTTCACGTTCTACTACGATTTCAAACTTCGTACCACATGGAGAGATGATTGCCTCTATGCAGTTTGGCTCTTGAACGACACGTACACGAACATCATCACCAGTACTCACTTCGCCTTCTCTAAATGAAAGCTTCACTTTGTCTTTATAGTGCACCGTTTCAGAAAACACTGCTGTTTTCGAATGACTACTATAGGCATACCATACATTGACATCAAACTTCCCTGATACTTCTACAAACTTACCGACTTTTTTCGCGGAGCAAGTATGATTGATAACCCAGCACCCGAGTATACTCGTCGGTTTATTCGATGGACTTAATGTTACACGTTCTTCCGTTCTCTTCTTCCCTTTGGCAACTACTGCTCTCGTCACGATTTGTCGTAAACGTTTCAGCGCAATTCCTCCTTTGACTCTTTTCACTCCATCATATGCAGGTAGCGCCTATTGGGTGAACATATATTTTTATAGAATCAAATTACTGACTTTTTCATACTTTTTTGTCTGAATTGCGCTAATTTCTACGAGTATTAAACCCATAAAAATAGCCCGAATGCAGCATTCGAGCTATTACTTCTATTATGTTTATGAGCAGCTGCCTGGTGTTGTATTGGCTACGTATGAGCCAGTTTCTCCACGAAGTAAATCCCCACCAGTTGAGCGGACAATTTCATTTGTAACATTGTTAGCAATTGTGTTCGAAACTAATTGCAATAAATCATTGACATCAACTTGAGATTCTTTAAATTGTTGAACCACTGGGATTGAGTTGATTTCTTCTTCAATTTTTTCGATTTTATCTTCAATTAATTTAAGCGCTTTTTCTTTCCCTAAGTGTTGGAAGTTAACAGCTTGCTTCTGTAGGCTTTTTAGGCCTGCAATACGCTCACGTACTTGTTGGTTTTCATTAATTTGCGCTTCAGCCTTTTTGAAAAATTCAACTTCTGGCGTATTGGCAATCATATGCGCAATTTCGTGTGACTTCTTGATTAAATCATCTTTTGTATATAATACTTGTGACATTTACGCTTCCACCTTTTCATTTTTTACTACTTCTACGAACTCACCACTTAGTGAATAAGAAGTAGCCTCAACTATTTTTACCTTCACTAATTGACCAATTAGATCTGCTGGCGCTTTAAAGTTTACAAGACGATTTTTACGCGTATAGCCAGCTAACACATCCTCGCGTTTTTTACTTGTACCTTCGACTAAGACTTCTACTACTTCACCTTTCAAGCCCTCTAATGCTTTGCGAGAGTATTCTCCTACAACTTCATTTAAACGGTGGAGACGTTCTTTTTTCACTTCTTCAGGTACATTATCCACCATTTTGGCAGCAGGTGTACCCTCTCGAGGAGAATAAATATAAGTAAAGGCCATTTCAAAGCCTACTTCACGGTACAAGGATAATGTCTCCTCAAATTGCTCCTCTGTTTCATTAGGGTAGCCTACGATAATATCAGTCGTTAGTGTTACTTCCGGAATAGCCGCTTTAATTTTCGCTACTAATCCAAGGAAATGCTCACGTGTATACTTACGCGCCATAATTTTTAGCACATCATTTGAACCAGATTGTACTGGTAAATGAATATGTTCAACTAAGTTACCACGTTTTGTAAGAACTTCGATTAAATGATCATCGAAGTCACGTGGATGACTCGTTGTAAAACGAATGCGTGGAATATCAATTTTTCGTAATTCATCCATTAAATCACCAAGTCGATATTCAATATCCTCAAAATCCTTGCCGTAAGCGTTGACATTTTGCCCCAGCAGCATAATTTCTTTATAGCCCGCAGCCGCTAATTCACGAACTTCAGCAATAATCTCCTCTGGACGGCGACTACGCTCCTTACCACGCGTATAAGGTACAATACAATACGTACAGAATTTATCACAGCCGTACATAATATTTACCCAAGCTTTAATGGAACCAAGACGTTTTTTCGGCAGATTCTCAATAACATCGCCTTCTTTAGACCAAACCTCAATGACCATTTCCTTAGACATATATGCTTCTTTTAAAATGTTCGGTAAACGGTGAATATTATGTGTACCAAACACCATATCGACATGTGGATAACTTCTTAAAATTTTATTTACAACGGATTCTTCCTGTGACATACAGCCACAAACCCCAATAAGCATTTCTGGATTTTTACGTTTATATTTTAGTAGGAAGCCCAGTTCTCCAAATACTTTGTTTTCTGCATTTTCACGGATAGCACACGTATTCAGTAGCACTACATCAGCTTCATCAATCACATCTGTAGGCGTATAACCCAGCTGCATAAAAATCCCAGCCATCACTTCCGTATCATGCTCGTTCATTTGGCAGCCATACGTACGAATATAAAAAGTACGCCCCGTACCCATACCTGCAAACTCTTCTGCAATGTTAAAGTCCTTATGGTACTTAACTTCTTCTTTCCCACGTTTTTTAGCATCTTTTAATGAAGGTGCCGTAAAGACCGTTTCAAAATATTTACTATAATCCTTTTCAGGCTTATCTTCTTTTTTTGGTTGATTGACTTGTTGATTTGCTAAGCGTTGTTCTTCATTCATTGCAATCAGGTAACTCCTTTCAAACGAATTCCATACATTTGAATTCCCATTTTACTATTATACTGAATAATGGCAACATCCTACAAGGTTTGCGTACTAAATGTCGCGGTTTAGACTTAATTACGCTTAGCTAGATGAATATTTTTGTTAGGTTGCAGGGGGATTCGTCAGTTTTGCGGGGGCGGGGGCTATCCGTCGCTTTGGCGCTTCTATCCATCATTTTGATGGTTCTATCCACGATTTTGACTTTTCTATCCGTCGCTCTGCCGGTTCTTTCCGTCGCTTGGTTGATTCCTTCCGTCGCTTCGTCGGTTCTTTCCATCGCTTTGACTTCTATCCGTCATTTCGGCAGTTCTTTCCGTCGCTTGGACGATTCCTTCCGTCGCTCTGCCGGTTCTTTCCGTCGCTTGGACGATTCCTTCCGTCACTTGGTCGGTTCTTTCCGTCGCTGGATGATTCTATCCACGTAATTGACGGTTCTATCCACGACTTTGCCTTTTCTTTCCGTCACTTCGCCGGTTCCTTCCGTCATTTCGGCAGTTCTTTCCGTCGCTTGGATGATTACTTCCGTCGCTTCGTCAGTTCTTTCCGTCGCTGGATGATTCTATCCACGTAATTGACGGTTCTATCCACGATTTTGACCTTTCTATCCACGACTTTGCCTTTTCTATCCGTCGCTCTGCCGGTTCTTTCCTTCGCTTTGATTTCTATCCGTCTCTTCGGCAGTTCTTTCCGTCGCTTGGACGATTCCTTCCGTCACTTCGCCAGTTCTTTCCGTCGCTTGGACTTCTATCCGTCTCTTCGGCAGTTCCTTCCGTCGCTTGGACAATTCCTTCCGTCACTTCGCCGGTTCTTTCCGTCGCTTCGTCGGTTCTTTCCGTCGCTTTAACTTCTATCCGTCACTTTGACAGTTCTTTCCGTCGCTTGGACGATTCCTTCCGTCGCTTCGTCGGTTCTTTCCGTCGCTTTGACTTCTATCCGTCACTTCTATAGTTCCTACCGTTGCTTCGTCGGTTTTATCCATCATTTTGACGGTTCTATCCACGATTTTAATGATTCTATCCATGTTATTGACGGTTCTATCCACGATTTTGACCTTTCTATCCACGACTTTGCCTTTTCTATCCGTCGCTCTACCGGTTCTTTCCGTCATTTCGTCAGTTCTTTCCGTCGCTTGGACGATTCCTTCCGTCACTTCGTCAGTTCCTTCTGTCGCTTTGATTTCTATCCGTCACCTCGTCGGTTCTTTCCGTCGCATTGGCTTCTATTCTTCACTTCTATAGTTCCTACCGTTGCTTCGTCGGTTTTATCCATCATTTTGACCTTTCTATCCACGACTTTGCCTTTTCTATCTGTCGCTCTGATCAATCTATCCATCATTTCGCTGACTCCATCCTTCACTTTAATGATTATATCCGTCGCTTTGCTCAACCTATCCATCACCTCACCGAAGCCCATCCACCACCCTTCCTAAAAACAAAAAATCACCGAAGATATTCATCAACGGCGACGTTTATTATAGTTCTATATATTGTTTTTCGCGTTGATCAAATCCAACAATCGATTGAACGCCGAAGCTCTTAAGCAAATCTACATTGGCAAATGTATGTTTGCCTAAATCGTCCGGGAAATGCGCATCTGAGGAAACTGTAAAGGCTACACCGTGTTCAATTAAAATTTGCAAGAAACGGGGGCCAGGGCACATTTCCTTTACTGGATAGCGATAATATAAACCGGCATTTATTTCAGTGGTAGTTTGCGTGGTCACAAGTGCCTTTGCAATTCTTTCATACCAAGAGTCAAGAAAAGCCGTGTCCTTCACTTGATAGTCGAACACTTTAAAGTTGTCTAAATGCGCCACAAAATCAAACATATTCGAGATGATCATTTTTTCTACTGTAGCAAAAAATCGTGCAAAGTTTTCCTGTAAGGCTGCTACATCCATGTCCTCAAATATGTATTGTGTTTGAGGATTATCAAAGCCCCAGCCATCGACAAAATGGACAGATCCTATGACATAATCCCACGGGTAACCTTCTAATAATGATGCTAATTCTTCCTCACCATCGACAAAATAATCTACCTCGATGCCAAGCTTTAAGGAAATACCATGGCGACTCCACTTTTCCTTTGCTCGATTAATAGCTGACACAAAATCATCCATGCTTTCCGTCATCACACGATCAAGCCAGTAACGCTGAATTCTACCAACTTCATTGTCATCTAATTGCATATATCGCTCAAAGTATGCTCGCGTCTCCTTGAAACGATAGAGATGGTCGACAATCCCAACCTCGCGCAAACCAAGCTGCTTTGCTTGTTGTAAATATAAATCTAACCATTCTTCACTATAGCACCCATTCTGTAAACGCTTTGATAACTGCTGCATTTGTAGCTCTATAAATGCTTTAGAACCTTTTGTTGCTCCTTCATCTTCATTAAAAAATCTAATTGCCTGAGAAGTACGCTCCAGCCATCGAAATGAATATGGCCCCTCCTCTAAATGTACATGATAATCAATCATCCGATTTCCCTCCATTGCATTCAGTCCACTTTCCCTCATACATTTGCCACTCTAATGGGCAAGATATATCACAAAGAATTTCTGAGTACTCTTCAATGTGACAAATTTGATAAAAGGACTTACCATTTATTTTAGATGCATTTGCTAATAATAAGTTCATCTTGCTACGGTCAAGCATTTTTTTAGAAATTAACGATTCATCCAAATCATAATCGTACACGATACCATCACTTATACCACCACACGATATAAATGCTTTATCAAAATTCATATTTCCTAATAATTCTAATGTCATAGCTCCTGTTACTGAGGATTGCCTTGGATTGGTCGTTCCTCCAAGTAATATAACTTTCCCCGTCATCCGCCGCTCTTCTATAGCCAAATTAAATTGTACAGCTGCAGCGATTGAATTGGTTACGACAGTTATATCGTTGACTGCCAATAAAAAATCTGCAATATGCACAGTCGTTGTCCCTGTATCCACCGCGATAGTATCCCCATCACATATACGACTAGCTGCTAAACGAGCTATATCGCGCTTTGCCTCTTTTTGCATTTGAAGCTTGCGCAAAAATGCTGGTTCATTTCTAACGTTCGTATACTTTACAGCTCCTCCGTGTACTCTCGTTAATAAATGCTGTTGCTCTAGCTCATCAAAATCCCTACGAATCGTTTCTGGTGCCACTTGTAATTCTTCTGCAATATTGGCAACAATAATTTTTTCATCAGCCTCTAATTGTTTTAAAATAAATTCAAAACGTTCAATTTTTGCATATGTCATGATAATGCAATCACATCTTCCCTCGCCACATAGCACACATATTGCTTACCAAGTTCAAACGAATGCCCTCGTTGGTGTAGCTGTTCCATCGTAAAGTGACTTTCACCCTCTAACGTTGTCCGAATAACATTGCCGCTCATTAATGACTGCTTCGCCTCTCCAGTCATACAAACATCCCCCTGCCTCTGATTGAGATGAATGGCTTCTGGTCGAATCGCAAATTTTGAGTATTCTTTTGGCAATGCCTCGCCAATCATTTTCTCAAGGGCTTGACGCGTAAAAACATTGTAATGTCCGATAAAATTAGCGATAAATTCACTTTCAGGGCTTGTATAAATTGCAGTAGGTGTTCCACTCTGTGCAATCATCCCATTATTCATCACAAATATTCTGTCAGAAACAGCCATTGCTTCCTCTTGGTCATGCGTCACTAAAATCATCGTTATACCTAGCTTTTGTTGAATCGCTCGTAAGTCTGCTTGAAGTTTCTTACGAATTTGGGCATCTAACGCACTGAGCGGCTCATCTAACAGCAATACTTTTGGACGTACAATTAGCGCTCGAGCAAGGGCAACACGCTGTTGCTGACCTCCAGATAATTCTTTCGGATATGCATTCGCTTTTTCACTTAAATGCACGATTTCAAGCATTTCTTGAACACGTTGATCCACTTCAGCAGTATTTACTTTTTGCATACGTAAACCGAAGGCTACATTTTCTTTCACTGTCATATTTGGAAATAGCGCATATGATTGAAACACCATACCAACTTGGCGATCCTTTGATTGAACACCATTCATATCCTTGTCTTCTATGATAATTTTTCCCGCAGATGCATCTGTTAAGCCCGCTAATATACGTAGGATTGTACTCTTACCACAGCCACTCGGACCTAAAAGAGTTATAAATTCACCTTTTTCAATCTTCATATTTATATTTGATAAAACCGTCGTTGATCCATATTTTTTATGAAGTCCTTCAATCACAATATAACTCATAGATTTGTAGCACCTTTCGATCGTTTCGTTAATGTTGCAATAGCGAACGTTAATAAGCTCATAAGAACGATATAAATAAAGACAACTGCACTAGCAATATGTCCACTTGTACTAAGCTTCTTCATTAAATAAATTTGTACTGTTTCAAAGCGAGAACCGACAACAAGATTAATCAGTACAAATTCTCCAAAAAGTACGGAAAACGATAATAATGCACCTGCAAATAAGCCTGGGTAAACAGTAGGTAATAATATTTTAGTAAATGCCTGCACTTTCGATGCTCCCAGTAATTGTGCTGCATCTAAAAGCTGCCGTGCATCTACATTCCGTAAACTATTGCGTGTCCCCTGATAAATGTAAGGTAGGATACCGATAACATATGCCCCTAAAACTACGAGAATCATCGGCACACCAAATTTGCTGTAAACACGAATGAGCCCAACTGCTAAAATAATTCCAGGAAATGAATACACCATCACAACAGCCATCTGAATCCATTTTTCGTATTTTGGAAAATACAACACGATCACAAAAATAGCTGGTACGATAACGAGCAATGCAACCACTACAGCCCCACTCGACAATAAAACAGAACGTCCAAACGCCTGTATAAATTCTGCATCCTGAAATAATGTAGCAAGCCATTTAAATGTTAATCCTTCTGGCAAAATGGTCTTATTCCATTTTGTCGCAAAGGCGTAAAGCATTGTTGCAGCAACTGGCAACACTAAATACACCACTAACAGGAGGAAAAATAAATCAGCAAAGCCTCTTTTTTTCACTATAACTTCCTCCTTGTTTTTGAAATGCTCCATTCACTTAACAGCATCGCCGTCACCATCGTTACTGCTAGTATTACAGCAATAGCACTTGCCAGCTCTGGTTGAGCAAAAATATCTCCCTTAATAAGAGAGCCAATACGAATGGCTACTAAATTGTAATTACTGCTAGTTAGCGCATAGGCTGAGGCATACGCACCCATTGCATTGGCAAACAATACGCTAAATGTTCCAACAATCCCTGGAAGCATAACAGGGATCCCAATCTTCATCCAAAACTGCCAAGTAGAAGCTCCCAGTAATGCTGCTGCGTCCTTCCATTGTTGCTGAATTCCATCATAGATTGGGTATAAAAGCATTAAAGCTAATGGTAGCTGAAAATAAATATAAATCAGTAACAAGCCACCCCAGCTATAAAGAGAAAATGATGATAATGTGCCGATACCCCATTTATCGAATAGCAATGTAAAAAGCCCACTATTACCAAGTAATACGATAAACGCAAAAGCTAACGGAATACCTGAAAAATTTGATGTTAAGTTTGTCAGTATTAAAATTTTCTCGCGCACTGGCTCAGAAAATCTCATAATCGCATAAACAGCAAATAGGGTAACAATTAAGGCAATGACTGCCGAAATAACGGACAGTGTAATACTATTTTTAAAGCCTTGTAAAATGTAATCATTCGTTAGTACAGATTGATATTGTGCGAGTGTAAAACCATCACTATTTTGAAAGCTTGTGATGAGCATATACAGTAACGGTACTAAGAAAAATAACAAGACAAGTACTAGAAAAGGAGAAAGCCAGGCAACTGTTTGCCGCTTCGAAATCAAAACAATCACTTCTTTCTTTATTTAATAGCGGCCATTTAGATTAATGTTGATTTAATCACTTTTATCAATTAGAAGAATTATCACCATAGCGTGGGGTTGATTTCCGTTCCGACTGGACGCTTTCCTGGGGTGAGCCGCTTCGCTTCGCTGCAGGGTCTCATCTGTGACGCTGATCCCCAAGGAGTCGCCCAGTCTCCACTCCAATCAACTAATACAAGGCATATGTTTTAAAAATGTCATTACCAAACTTCGATAATGAATCAATTACACACTTGAATAAATAATGATAATTAAACCTTTTTTAAAGAATGCATCCCCTCTATTAACAGCGGAACCATTTCATCAGATGGTTCGATATTCAATAAATGACAGCATAGCGGAGCAATTTGTAACTGTGATACAACCTCATCCTTAACGCCCGCTTTAACATAATTCGAAATAACAAACATCGGTACATGGCGATCTTCAGCTGTTGTGCCTCCATGATTACCATCACTCGTCATCCCATGATCTGCCGTCACAATCACTTCATAGCCTTGTGCAAGACATTTTGGGATAAATAAAGATAATAATGCATCAACTGCTAAAACACGATTTCGATATTGCGCAGAGTCAGCCGTAAATTTATGACCGTCATCATCTACATTCATCGGATGAATATATAAGAAATCTGGTTGCTTTTGATCCATTAGCCAAGCAGCTTCAGCAAATAGATGACTGTCTGGATAGTGATCCTCAAAGTAGAACAGTCCATTCTCAATTGGCAATTGAGTATCTAATTGTAGCCTGTCCTCCATATGCACAAATGGTGCACGATTATATAGCTCACTTACCCAATAATAGGCAGCTGCTGCTGTAGTTAGACCGTTTTCTTTCGCTAAATGAAATAAACTATTTTGCGTGGATAAACGCACTGTCATATTGCTCGTTACTCCATGTACAATGGGGGGTGTCCCCGTTAAAATCGTTTCATATAAAGGTCTTGATAGTGACGGGACCTCTGAGCAAACCTTGTAGCGTGCCGCAATTTTACGTTCAACTAAATGGTGCATAAATCCCATATGGGTACAGGCTGTATCAAAGCGAAGTGCATCTACGACAATTAAAACAACTTTATTATTTTCCATGGATTAATACCTGCTCTTGATATAGTTGTGGAATTTGCTTTGTTGTTTCTTCCCATTTCTTTTGGTCTTTTACTGGCTGTGCATTTTTGTACATGTCCGCAGGTAATAATAGCTTCTGAACATCTTGAGACAATTGAACTTTGTCACGAATTGGACGAGCATAACCCTTTGCTAAATTTTCTTGTCCTGCATCGGATAAAATGTATTCACGAGCTAACATTGCTGCATAAGGATTTTTAGCGTATTTATTAATGATCGTTGCATAGCCTGATGTTACAGAACCTTCTGATGGAATAACGACATCAAAACGTTTCTCATCAATTTGGTGTCGATAGCCAAGTGCATTAAAATCCCATAAGATGGCTACGTCAATTTCGCCTTTTTCTAAATTCGCTACAGTCGGATCTCCTTTTAAACGCCCTTGTTTTGCTAAGTCTGCAAAAAAGTCTATTCCAGGTTGAATATTCGATTCATCGCCACCAAATGCCATTGCAGCTGCTAAAATAGCAAACTGTGCTTGATTCGCTGTTAAAGCATCACCAATGCTGACAGTGTAATCTCCGTTTTTAATGTCCTCCCAAGATTTCGGGGCATTTTTGACGTTGTTTTTATCAGTTAAAAATGAAATGGTTCCAGTGTAACCCACGATCCAATGTCCTTCATCATCCTTTGCCCAGTCAGGTATTTCATCCCAATAAGATGTTTTGTACGGTAATGTTAAACCTTTGTCCTTAGCAATCGGTCCAAAGGCAATTCCGACGTCACCAATATCCGCAGTGGCATCATCCTTTTCCGCCTCAAACTTCGCTAGCTCTTCAGCACTCGACATGTCTGTATCCTTATGCTTAAGGCTATATTCAGTACCAAGATCATCCCAAGTCTCTACCCAGTTAGCCCAAGTATCTGGCATACCGACCGAATTTACAGTGCCTTCTTCTTGTGCTTTTTTCGTCATCTCTTCAAGTGTCAAATCACTTTTCACTTCATTCGCACTAGATGAACCGTCAGAACAAGCTGCCAACATTGAAATTGCTAATGCTCCGATTAGACCTTTCTTCCACAACTTTTGAATTGCCATGAGTTGGAACCTCCATTTGTTTATGTTTGTTTTCATTTGCCTTACAACATTTATGTTAGGAAACAAACATTAAGCAAGTATGGAGGACGTTAAAATATTCAGTAAAAATTATTAAGGAATTATTAATTGAAGGGGGGATTGTAAAAGTTTTAGAGGAGTAAGTAGGAATCTAGTTCTGTATGCGCACGTTTATGTAGCGTTCCAGGACGTGCACATACTCTAGATTAATTTTGTAAACCAAGAAAATCTGCATATGTATGCGGCTCGTTTTCTTTTAAAATTGTTAAAAATGTAAAAGCAAGCTGTACAACTGACCACCATTTCATATTGTAGGACATTTCGAAGCGGGCAGGTTCTAATGTAAAAACATCCTGAAAAATATCAAGTGGATCAATTTTTTCATCTTTTAATATCGAGAGAAAACCTAAAAACAACGTATGGTCCTTGACCTCAATCATTTTTCCATCAACAAGTGCATCAATATTTTCTGGTTGATGAAAATCACATTGTGTCGCAACATACCTTTCTAAATCCTGGGCACGTTGTCTTTCTTCGCGTTCTTTTTTCTTTGCAATAAAATCAATGACGTTATCCACGTGCATCGCCTCTTCTTTTTTTCTTTTATTGTAGCATTTTTTACAATACTATTGCCCGAACACGCTCCCCATTTTTTCCCTTTCCAACAAAAACAAAAAGAATGATATTTTATCAGGTGTGTTAACCAACCATTTTTATTAATTAGGCTCTGTTAAAGAATAAACCTTCCTCTACTGTTGGTGGTCGTCTAATCGATAAATGCGAGAAGCACGTTTTAAAGAAGGCTTTGAATGCCCTCATTGTACTTCTGAACACATTAATAGATTTGGCAAAGCTAATGGTCGCCAACGCTATCACTGTAAGGCTTGTCGTAAAACGTTTACGGATACCACAAATACAATTCTGTTCCGAACTCGAAAAGGAAATGAGTGGATTACTTTTGTTGAATGTATGTTTAAAGGGTATTCCCTGCGGAAATCGTAGGAGTTACTTGGGTATTGGAGACACAAGCTATTAACAGCCCTTAAACAAATGGATTTTGAAAAATTTGACGGTATTGTTGAAATTGACGAGACTTTTTCCTATACTCTGAAAAAGGACGACGTAATATCACGGAACGCAAACCTCGTAAGCGAGGCGGAAAATCTAAGCATAGAGGAATAAGCAAAGTACAAGTCTGTGTTCTTGTCGCAAGAGACCGAACTAAATCCACTGTTTCAAAGGTAGCGTGTATGGGACGTGTTGTGAAAACTAAGGTTGATTCTATGATTGGGTCTAAATTGTCAACGGATAATGTTATTGTTGGAGATACGTTATTAGAGGTTTGTACCATATCCAAAATGTAAACGGACTTCATTCACGACTAAAACAGTGGATAAACCGTTTCAAAGGTGTGGCTACTAAATACCTTGATGCTTGGCTTTTATTTGTCAGATAGTCATAGTAACGAAAGCACGAAGCACAACATCAAAGAGTTTCTATTGACTTCATTTGTTTTTGAAGTGACTGAAACGTATCAGAGTTTACGTTTATCGAAATTTGCTATTTAGTACCTATTAAACTATCGACACAGGTTAATACGATAAAGGACTTATTTAAGGAGGTGAATAAGGTGATAAGAAGTAAAGTAGCACTTATTAGTTCAGCTATTATTTTATGCATATGTACGTATTTATTTTTCCCATTTCCTGATAATGTAATGTTAGGCTCATTGTCTACATTCATGACGTTTCCAATCCGCAATCAAGATGGATATATTGTGCTTGGTATAATTGGTTCAGCTTTGTTTGTAATTGCCATGATTTTACTCATTATTGGCTTAAAGAAATACCACTTTCGAACTGTATTAATCGTTGCAATAGTATATGGATTATTACCACAAATTCTCATTACATTCTACCAAGAAACTTTAGCGAGTGGCATTATCGCAATTTCATATGATGGCAATGGCAAGTGCAATTATGATTCTGTTAGTGAAGATTTATTAAAAGGAGAGTGTAATTTTGTATTACATAATCATAGCAATGAAGTTGTCTCACTTGAGTTAGAATTTTTAGATTCATATTTCATGGATGGAATACGAATGGAATCACTCATGAATTTAGCTGGACCATATAGCATTACTATTGAAGCGAATCATAAAAAATCTATCCAATTGAATGAATTACTCGATGTCTCAGATGTTCCAAAGCATATTGAAGGAGGAACGTCCTTTGACATTCATTTTAAAATAATTGACGATGAGACTACACGAACTTTATAAATATGTCACTTATAATAATATTGTGAAGAGACTCACCTAAGCTAACAGGTGCGTTCAAGAAAACGGGGAACCTCAACAAATGAAGGTTCCCCTAATTACTATTTAAAAAAATCAACATTTAAATTTAACAAAGCCATTAATTAAAGGCTCGTCATCATAGAGTGAGATTGATTTCCGTTCTGGCTGGGCGCTTCTTTGATTAGGATCGGGATTGGGATTGTTATGGTCACTTTACCCCCACCAGCTGATGAATTATTGGAAATTAGCAGTTTTCCACCATGACTCTGAACAATGGACTGGGCAATATAAAGTCCCATCCCATGGTGATCTCCTGCATTTCTGCTTGGATCTCCGCGATAAAATTGTTTGGTAGCCTCATTTAAATCTCTCGGAGAAAATCCACGGCCGCTATCGGTAACGGTAAACTGAATAAAGTCAGAAGCGCTTTGAACAGTTAATGTCACCTTTCCGTTTTCAGGTGTGTGCTCTACAGCATTGGCAATGACATTTAAAATCGCCCGATAGAACCGCTCTTCATCAATCAATATAAATGCAGGAAGCATTTCCTTTTGAACATCCACTTGAAGCCTTTTTTCCAACGAAAGAGCTCTCATTTGATCTTCTACTTCTGTCATCAATGCATCCGTTTTAACATTCGTTTTTTCCCGAACGATATTTTTCTCCATTTTCGATAAATCAATTAGCTCTTTCGTGAATTTTTCTATTTCCATTGTATTTTTTAAAATATAGTCATTATATTCTCTTTGTATATCATCTTGAGCAGTGTCCTGTAAGAGCTCTGCATTCCCTCGAATAATTGTAAGAGGTGTTTTCAGATCGTGGGCAAGAGAAGAAATTTGTTCTCTACGTGCCTGTTCTGATTCCCATTGTTGTTTTAAGGAGATGTTTAGAGCCTCTCTCATTTGCTCAAGAGAAATGGATATTTCATCTATTTCACGTATTCCAGAAGGGCTTATCGTAAAATCCAAATTTTGATTTTGTATTTTTTCAATCGCTTCCTGCAAGCCAAACATTTTTTTCTTAAGCTTTCTTCCGAAATGGATCGCAAGGCCAGTTGCTATAGTTATAACCCCTATAATAAACAATAGAATATCTAACAGTTGTGGATTAGGTAAATACTTCCTCATAATAGCCGAACGATACTGTGGCACTAAATCATACCGTAATATACAAATCTCATTTTCTCGCTCTATAAACGAGTAAAATTGGGCGATACTTTGAGATTGTTCTTTTTTCATTGCATCCCAAGCTTTAAAAGCTTCCTTCTCTGAAAGATTTCCTGCAAGAAGTTTGCCTTCTTTAGAAAAGACTGTGTAATCAACAAGGTCTGGGATCATATCAGCTGTAACTGAACTACTAGACGCAATACGATCCCTTGATAATGAAATTTGAGTTTCTGCATAATTTGCTGGTAATACGATGTTGGTAGAAAGGGCAAACAACGTTAAACTGATTAGTAGTACTACTAACAGAATGGTGCCTAAACTTAGGAAAAGGAGATAACGAAGAAAAAAAGTATGTAGTCTTGTGCCTTTAGTGGGCTTTATTGTCTCCATTTATATCCGATCCCCCAAACAGTGTCAATGGCGTCAACATTAAAAGTATGTAGCTTTGAACGAATATTTTTAATATGCTCAGTAATAGCAGTACTGTCACTTTTCCCATCAAATCCAAAAATAGTTTCATAAATCTTTTCTTTAGAAAACACCTGTCCTCTATTTCGAGCTAGATATTCGCATATTTCGTATTCACTTTTTGTCAGCATTACCTTCTCTTCATTTACAAACAGCTCTTTGCCCGATAGATTGAAGTGAACATTATCTACAAAAAGAATACTACGTCTCTCTCTTTTTTCGCGTCTCAAATGTGCATTCACTCTGGCACGTAGCTCTCCGATTCCAAACGGCTTGATAATATAATCATCTGCGCCAAGACCTAGTCCATACATTAGATCCTCCTCCAACGATTTAGCCGTTAAAAAAAGGATAGGACAATCTACAGCATGACGTATTTGGCCACATAAAGTAAATCCATCAATTTCGGGCATCATCACATCCAATAAAATTAAATCAAAGGCACCAAGATTCATTTTACTTACTTCTGTTGCATCAGAGACTGCCGTTACTAAATGCTCGTCTTTTAGTAATGCATTTTTTATCAATACTAAAATACCTTTTTCATCATCTACTGCTAATACTTTTGCCATATTTCTACCCTCATCATTTTCCCTAACCTTCTGTTTTTCTTCCTTCCCATTTCCAAAACCATAAACAAGATAGGACTAACACTAGCAATGTTCCACAAACTGAAGCAATAATACCTTCCCGTAGTCCTACTTCCACCGTTGATAGGTCAAGCCCTGACGCCTTCATTGTCCATAATGTAACAAAGTGACCACCCCAACCATAAGGTATAAATGACCAAATACCATCACCTAGTCCAGTAAGCAGTAAGGCTACTAAAAGTGATTCCACAATCCCTAACCCGATTGAGGCGCCTTTACCAAAATGAAGACTAACAAAAAAATGTAAAATATATAAAAATGCAAAGCTTACAAATAGAATACATCCAGCTATAAAATAAAATTGATAACCAAAAGTATCTTCATGCAAAAGGTCAATAAAACCAACACTAAAAATACCGACAGACAGTAATATTGCTCCAAAACTATATAATAATAACAATAGTAACTTGCTTAAATAGGCAACTATTTTTGTTTTAGTAGCTGTTAGCATCTCCTGAAAATGTCCTGCAGTTGCTTCTTGCTCAGCTACCATTGCACAAACTAATCCAATAATAATTGGAAACCCGCATGCAACTCCTTGAAGATAAGCCGTTACCCTATCAGTAAAACCCCATGGTGAGTAAGTATAGTATGCTAAAAATATCCCTGAAATAATAATAGGTACAATTAGATGTGTGAGCAAAAATGGTGTTCTTTTTGTTTTAAGAAACTCTGCTCTAAGTAATCTTAACATTACCATACACTATTTCGCCTCCCTTTTTTGAAACCAACGTGCAGTAAAGAAGCTAAGTAATGCAAACCATGCTAAAGCAATTAATATACCTGGAACTATAACCGACATGCTTAATAAAGGGCTACCCTCAGGCACTGGCAGACCATTTGGTAAAATCTCTAATGTTGGACATATTAGTCTTGCTGTAATGGCGTAAGGAACACTATACCAAAAATCCCCAATAGCAAATGCAATCATACCAGCAAGATTGCCGACTAAATTTATAAAAATAGCCATATAAGTTCCTAATTTTGCCGTAAGGAATAAACAAAGTGGAATTTGCCATAAAAACGTTACGAAAATTAACAAACTACCTGTAAGACTATTTATGAAAGAAAAGCTATTACCAAAAAGTATTCCACCAGCAGTAATTCCTGCAAAGAAAATAAGTGAAATTAATAACAACCAGGCACTACATGCAAGTATTTTGCCAAACCAAATCTTCTTCAGATCAATCGGCATTGCGAGAATACTATGATATTTCAATTTAGCATCTTTTTCCACCACTATTGCACAACATATCGTCAGAGCACCTGGTAAGAGCATTGTATACCACCAATTATAAGCACCCTTTTGAAAATAGCTTCCTCCCATTAATAATGCAGTTAGTACTATCCCCACTATGGGTGCTAGCCAAACTAATTTAACAATAAAAGTCTTTTTCCATTTTAATCTTTCAGCCTTCATAATTGATATCATGTTACATGCCTGCCTTTCTATTGGTAGACACTACTTGCATAAATAATGATTCTAATTCCTGTCCTTGTGGCGCAACTCCCTGATAACCTAATTTTCCTCCCGCTATAATGCCAATTTCATCAACGACCTGCTCTACCTCTGACAGGATATGGCTAGATAAAATGACAGTAATCCCTTGCTCTGGAAAAGAGCGAATCAGTTTCCGAAGCTCTTGAATGCCGATTGGATCGAGGCCATTCGTTGGCTCATCAAGTATTAAAAGCTTTGGATAGTTTAATAACGCAATAGCTATTCCTAGGCGTTGTTTCATTCCTAACGAAAACTGTCCTGCTCGTTTTTTTCCTGTATTGGTTAAGTCAACAATTCTTAATACTTCATCAATACGTGACTGTGGCAATCCGAGGGCAATCGTTCGAACCTTTAGATTTTCTCTTGCCGTTAAATTTTCATAAAGCGGTGGTGTTTCAATTAATACACCAATGTCTTTTAAATCATTTCGATTCCATTCACGTCCATTCAAAAGAATCTTTCCTGCATTCGGACGCAGCATCCCTGTTATCATTTTTAACGCTGTTGATTTCCCAGCACCATTTGGACCAAGTAAACCGTAAACAGTATTGCGAGGTATCGTTAACGACAAGTCCTCTACAATTTTTTGCCCCTTAAAGCTTTTACTAAGATTTTCTGTTTGTAAAATAATATCTTCCATCTATAATCATCTTCCTTTCGATGACTATAGTGTAGGAAATGATTATAAGGATTTTATAAGGATATCGAAATTTTTTGTGGAGAATTACTTAGAAAACAATAATAGATTATAGCTTCGGCAAAGCGAGGGGTTGATTTCCGTTCCGACTGAGCGCTTTCCTGGGGGCGTCCGATGAGCCGCTTCACTCGCGCTGCTCGCTCCAGGGTCTCATCTGTGACGCTAATCCCCAAGGAGTCGCTCAGTCTCCACTCCAATCAACCACTTCACTTATCGTGTACCTCTTGTTATAAAACGAAAAAATACAAAGGCTAACACTATGCCAGCCATTAGCGGAGATTTCCATACGAAAACTTCGGGATGAACAAGAAAATTCCTATTGAGGCATGGATGAAGATATGCACGATTGTTTACTAATGCAGTCTATTTTAGTTTTTAAATTTTAGTGAAGTACGATTAGCATTTATCAATCTGAAGCTGAATGATATTTGGATTAAGTGGGATTTCACAAAAAAACAAAACATTCCTGCTTGTTTTATTTTCATTGAACAAGCAGAAATGTAAATGGTGTTTCTTTTATCAAAGTTTCGACATATTCACTGAGATAAACATTTAATGACTCTAATAAAATTTTAATATACTACTATTTACTGCCGACGAGGCTTAAATGCTTGTTCTTTTTTTCTGTATACTATCAATAAACCAATTAAACTTAATAATAAAAGTATCCAAGGAAAAGAACCTGCTCCCATTTGATTTAACATTAATCCACCTACAAATCCACCACCAGCTACGGAAAGGTTGAATATCGTTACAAAAATAGATTGTGCAACATCTGCACCTTCTCCGGTAGCATCTGCCATGGCTGTTTGCAATAACGTTGGTGCTCCGCCAAAAGTTAGTCCCCAAGCAGCTATGGAAAGAAAAATGAGCAGTGTCATCCCATTTGCGATTCCTAACACCAAGGAACTAATTGCAAAAGCTCCCAGACTAATTATTGTCATCAAGCGTAAATGATGATCAATATATATACCAATGATCCAAATGCCTACTATCGACGTAATACCAAAAGTAAATAAAGCAAAACCTACATGATTGGCAAGTCCGACATGAGTCATGTATGGGGCAATATAGGTGTAGAGAATATTATGACCCAAGATCCATACCAATACAACACACAGTATTGGACGTACACCAGGCAATCTGAGGATCTCATAAATAGATTGACGCTGTCCGGTAGTTTGTCCAGGATAATCTGGTACTTTCGTATAAATCCATATCATTAAAAGGAGTGTCCCCCCGCTGATAATTAAAAAGATGGCTTGCCATTCCAGATACATCCCCAACCAAGTTCCAATTGGTACACCCAGTGACAATGCAATCGGCTGTCCTGTTCCTGCGATAGCTAGTGCACGACCTTGTAAAGGCGGTGCTACCATACGACGCGCATATCCTGCTACCAGTCCCCAGAGCAATCCAGTAGCCATTCCTGCAATAAAACGTAATACCAAGGTAAGCACATAATACGGTGAAAGTGCTGTTAATGTATTGGCAAAAAACAAAATACATAGTGCCATTAACAACACTTTTTTCCGGTACCATCTTTGTGTTAATGCAACAAGTGGGATAGCTGCTACAACCGATCCAATTGCAAAAAGTGTGACAAACTGACCTGCCAATGCCTCTGAAATATCAAGCCCTTGACTGATTTGCGGAAGTAAGCCGGCAGGTATCGTTTCTGTCATAATGGCAAGAAAACTGGCAACTGATAGTGCGATGAGATTCCATATTGGGAGTTTTTCGGTGTGTAATGCTTCTTCATTGTCTATTCTAATCGATTTATTCACCTTTTTTCCCTGCTAACCCGGAAGCTACCATATCTTTGTCACCATGTCCTTTATCAACCGCACGTTGAAACCTTTGTAATTCGGCACGTGTAATATCAAACTTATGTTTTTGTAAATTTGCAGCCACAGGAGCACCTATAATTCCTGTACCAAGTACAGTAATTGTTTTTACTTCTGATTTTATACCATTAATATGAACCATTTATATACCTCCCGTAAATAAACTATTATCAAAATACAATCCTTGGTACTGCTCCAGCCCTTTTCAATTAAGCATCTATCACTCCTAATCAGTCTGTTAATCCTCATTATGATAGAAGTTTTGACATTGTGTTCTAAAAAATAATGCATTTGTATCGATACGAATGCATCAGACTGTAGATAAACTCGAGAAAATTTGAGAGTTTATCTACAGTCTTTGTATGAAGTAAAGCTGTTAATTTCCTCTTTGGGCGAATGCTTTCAGTAGACGGGATTGAGCTACTTCCCTCCACCTTTTTTTGCATAACAGTTACTGCGATTCTCGTAGTCGCAAAATAGATTTTTCAAAACCATACGATGATACACCGCGCTGAATATCCTCATAAATACTTCCTTCCAAAACATTGAGTTTTTTCTTATTTCATCAAATTCTTGAATGGCATTTTTATGTTGCATTAGAGCAATCCGGTTTCTTCTTAGCGTTCACCAAAATAACTCCTAAAATAATTACCATCGCACCGATAACATGGTAATAATGGAACGACTCGCTTAAAAACAATACGCCCGAAAGAATTGTTATCAAAGTAGTAACATTGTTAAACACACTCACTTGAATAACCGGTAATTTGGATACGGCGTAAATAGACAATAATGACGTACCGAGTGTAGATAGAACTCCTAAAAATAAAATCGATAACAAATAAGGAATCTCCTTTACGGAATCCACATATTCATTGACAGATCCACCGTTTATAAAGTACATAGCATTAAAGAATAGAAAGCCACTGAACATGATATATATCGTAATTTGGATTGGAGCCACTGTTTTTGTTGCGCTTCTAGACATCACTTGCCAAATGGCCATGGCCAAAATAGATAATATAATCAACAGGTTACCGATTAGATGAAATTCATTTCCTCCCGAGTTATTCATCAGCTGTAAAAAAACGACTCCTGCAATGCTCAAAGAGATTCCTATTCCTTGTATTCTTTGAATCTGTTCTTTCAAAAATAATCGTGCCAATAGAACCGTTATGGCAGGAGCAATAGCTTGGATGATTCCTGCTTCTGTAACAGTTGTCTGATTAAGTCCAAGTATCTGGCTGCTAAAAAACAGAATCGGATAAATCAGCGAAATAACCAACACCAACATAACTTCCTTCCGATTTAACCTTAAGTTAATCGGTCTTATGGCTAGTAATAGAAGCAATCCTAAAAAGGCAAATGTAAATCGTTGCGCTAATATTAGTAATTGTCCTTCATATGTTAAGGCAATTTTGATAAACATAAAGGAAAATCCAATAATAATGGAAAAAACAACGGCTGCCACTAATGCACTATTTTTTCTCACGATTTCCTCCCTCCTTCTTTTTTAGAATAAAGGAAGAATGTTGTATACATTGAATTTCTTTTTATCTCTGTATCGATACGGACAAGGCATAATCAAGCATAGCTAGAATAAATTCATGGTAATCTATTGTTATGGGAGGGATAGCATGCGGAAACATCAACTGATTGCAAATAGCATACTGCAAGATATTGAGCAGGGAAAATATAATGAGCGTCTCCCATCTGTAAGGAAATTGATGGATACTTTTGGAGTGAGTCAAGTCACGATAACACAAGCACTGCAACATTTGGTTGGAATGAATAGAATATACGCTAAGCCAAATGTAGGCTATTTTATTATTTCAAAAAAAGGAAAAGCTGCTTCTTTTAATGGAATATACGACTTTTCCACTGCCTCTACTTCCTGGACGGACTTTCCATTGGACAGTTATTCGCAATGTTTGGAAACAGCTATTCAAAATGGAAAATCAGAATTATTCACCTATGGAGCAACAACCGGTAATGAGGAACTGAAATGCTTATTTCAAAAATTATTAGCAGAAGATCAGATTTTCTCTAAAAAAGAACAAATCATGATAACAAGCGGTACACAGCAAGCTTTGCATATTCTGGCTTTAATAATGATGACCAAAAAAGAATCCATTCTGATAGAGCAGCCAACCTATCATCAGATCATAAATCTGATTGAACGTCTCCATTTGGATTATATTACCTGCTACCGAGATTTTGACAAGATAGATTTAAAAGAATTAGAAGAAATGATTAAAATCAAGCGTCCCAACTATGTCTATTTAATGCCACGGCTTCATAATCCACTTGGTACTACCATGGATGAACAGGAAAAATGTATGCTTTTAGATTATGCGAAAAAGTACCATTTTTATATAATAGAAGATGATTATTTGGGTGATTTTGAAGGAAGCAATAGCTACAAAACACTTTATGAAATGGATACGAATCAGTGCGTAATTTATTTAAAGAGCTTTTCTAAAATTATGTTTCCTGGTCAGAGGTTAGGTATCACTGTTCTGCCCGAGGACATGATCGAGACCTTTCGAAGCTTTAAAGAGGTTATTGATATCCATACGAATTCTTTAAGTCAAGTTATTATGCAGACGTTTATGGAAAGTGGGTTATATGCACACCATAAGGATAAAATCGTGTTCAGACATCAACAGAAAGCAAACACTCTGCGTGAGGTACTAAGAACTTACTTTTCTGACTATCAATTTAATGATAATCATCAAATGCATACGGTAATCAAGCTTCCGAAACAAATAAATATGAATAAGCTTCACGAAGAATTAGCCAAACGACAAGTTTTAGTAGATGATTACAAAAAAAATTATATAGCTGGATATAAACATAATCATAAATTTCTTAAGCTGAACACAACTAGTATCCCAGAAAATAAAATTGGCGAAGGGATTCATTTAATTCAGGAAGCTATAGAAACAAGTAAATTACTTTGATATTTCATTACTTTGTATCGTTATAAAGTCATTTTCATGATCACTATCAGCGTTACATGCTATGCCATACTCATGGTTCAACAGCGAATACCTGCTACGTCGTTCCCCACGAATTACAAAAAAAAAAAGCATTTGGAATGTCATCATTCCAAATGCTTTGATTTTATCATTCTTACATAAATTCTTTCACTAATTCATTAAAATCATTTTCGCTCATTTTAATATCAATATCCGTTAATGGTAGCTCTGAATAGCCTGGTACTTTTTCTTGATATGAAGCTGTTTCAGTATCCTGATAAATAATACCTGTTACTAAACCTTCATGCTCCATCACTGTACGCATTGCCATACCACGGTCAGAATTGTCATAGCCTTCAATATCAGCAAGCTTCGTTAAGTTTTCTTTAAACCAATCATACGTGTTCACTTTGTTATACGTAACACAAGGTGAGAATACGTTGATGAATGAGAAGCCTTTATGATTAATGCCCGCTTCAATTAAAGCTGTTAACTCTTTAATATCCGTTGAGAAACCTTGTGCGACAAAAGTAGCTCCGCTTGTTAAAGCTACTTCTAATGGTTTTAATGAAGGCTCAATCGCACCACCTGGCGTAGATTTTGTAATAAACCCTGCAGCAGAACGTGGAGATGTTTGCCCCTTTGTTAAACCATAAATTTGGTTATCCATAACGACGTATGTGATGTCAATATTACGACGGATAGCATGAATTGTATGACCCATACCAATCGCAAATCCATCGCCGTCACCACCAGAAGCAATAACGTTTAACTCACGGTTAGCCATTTTTAAACCTTGTGCAATTGGTAATGCACGACCATGAATACCGTGGAAGCCGTAAGAATTAATGTAGCCTGAAATACGACCAGAACAGCCAATCCCAGAGATAACAGCTAGTTCGTTTGGTTCAATTCCAACGTTAGCCGCGGCGCGCTGAATCGCTGCTTGAACAGAGAAGTCACCACAGCCTGGGCACCAGTTTGGTTTCACTGTATTACGAAAATCCTTAAATGTTGCCATTAGCGAGTCAACTCCTTCACACGATTTTCTAATTCACCTGGCAAGAATGGTGTACCATCATATTTCGTAATAGTCTCGATTTTATCGTGACCACCAACATTCATCTTCATAATATTTGCCAATTGACCTGTGTAGTTATTTTCTACAACGATTACTTTTTTCGCTTTTGCTACAAGTGGTGCCACCTCAGCAGATGGGAATGGGTGAATTAAACGAATATGTGCATGGTTCACCTTCATACCTTGAACATTTAAGCGTTCTTGTACTTCTTCAATTGCTCCACGTGTTGAGTTAAAGCCCACTAATAAAACATCGGCTTCTTCGTGTGGCGCGTTTGAATATACTGGATGATCAAATTTCAATGCCGCTAGCTTACGGAAACGTTTATCCATTTGTACTTGACGGTTACCAGATGCTTCAGATGGTTTACCTGTTTCATCATGCTCAACCCCTGTTACATGGTGAATACCATTCATCGTACCAGGTAGCACACGTGGTGAAATACCATCTTCCGTATCTTCATAACGTTTGAAGTATGCTTTATCAGCTGCTTCTTCAATGTCGCCTGTAACAATTTTACCACGACGAATTTCAATTTTATTGTAATCGAATGGCTCTACAGATTGTTTACCAAGAGATAATTGCAAGTCAGTCATTAAAATAACTGGTAATTGTAATTCCTCTGCAATGTTAAATGCTTGGATTGTGTCAAAGAATGCTTCTTCCATTGTAGATGGTGCAATGACTACTTTTGGAATTTCACCATGTGTACCATATAACATCGCCATTAAATCTGATTGCTCTTGTTTTGTTGGTAATCCTGTAGATGGACCACCACGTTGTGTGTCAACAACAACTAGTGGCTGCTCTGTCATACCTGAAAGACCAAGTGCTTCCATCATTAATGAAAGACCAGGGCCAGCAGAAGCTGTAAAGGCACGAACACCACCAAAGTTTGCCCCAATTGCCATTGTCGCTGCAGCAATTTCGTCTTCTGTTTGAATAACCGCACCACCGAATTTCGGTAATTTTTTAATAAGATATTCCATAATCTCAGAAGCTGGTGTAATTGGGTAGGCTGCCATAAAGCGTGTCCCAGCTGCAAGTGCACCAAGTGCTACTGCATCGTTTCCGATCATGAACATACGGCGTTTACCGTCTGCTGGTGCTAAAGCCCAGTCACCTACACGATCGCCTAACAGCTCATTCATTAATTCATGACCGCGTGCAATGGCCTCCATATTTTTTTGAACAACTTCTTCACCTTTTTTGCCAAAAATATCATCAACAACATTTTGGAACACTTCGTCCTCTAGATTTAGCAATGAAGCTGTTGCTCCGATCGCCACCATATTTTTCATCAACGAAGTACCAAGCTCTGCCGCTACCTCTGTAAAAGGTACTACAAATAATGGCGCTTTTGAATCTTCTGGCTTCACTGGAGTAAATTTTGAATCCGCTAAAATAATGCCTGTTTCTGTTAATTCTTTATAATTGACGTCGATTGTTTCTTGATCGAACGCTACTAAAATATCTAAATCATCCGCAATTGAACGTACTTCTGTTGGACGAACTGTAATTTTATTATTCGTATGGCCACCTTTAATTCGAGAAGAGAAATGACGATAACCGTACAGGAAGTAACCTAAACGATTCATTGCCGTTGAGAAAATTTCGCCTGTACTTTCAATCCCTTCACCCTGTTGCCCACCGACTTTCCATGAAAGCTGATGTAACATGTCAACAACTCCTTAGATCCAATGTATATACTATTATTTTTCCTTCATAAGTTTAACACGAAGAAACGGTCTGCACTATTGTTATTCCTCGATTTAAAAGAAATTCAGACCTTTGACTGAAAATAGCGTTCATAAAGTTGTAATTTTAAAATCAATTAAGTTTAAAAAAATTAATTTGCGGATTTCAAGTGAAATTTAACATATTAGTATGTAGAGCATGGGGGATTCTCTTCCTCAAATCCCGATTGTCTTATAAACAAAAAAATGCCTTGCAGCTTATTATGTGCAAGGCATTTTACTTTATTACTTTTTATCGAACACGTTTTTCCACAAGAAGCTTTAAGGCTGTACGTTCCTCACCAGCAATTAAAATATCGGCAAACGCCGGTGCGCAAATTAAATCCGTGCCACTTGGCGCTACAAATCCGCGTGCAATGGCCACTGCTTTCACGGCTTGGTTAAGTGCCCCTGCCCCAACTGCCTGCATTTCTGCTTGCCCTTTTTCTCTGATTACCGCGACTAATGCACCTGCAACTGAATTTGGATTAGAGCGTGATGATACTTTTAATGAATCCACAATTATTCCTCCCCGTTTCGCGAATAGTGTTTACGCTCAACAACTCATGTCCCCCTTGTTTGGACCTTAAGTTATTGTCGATAGGTCATTTTATGCTCGGCGAGAAGGAAATAGACTATTTTCATTTCTTATATATTGAAACAATCAAAAAAGACTGAAAATTTCATGTGGAAAATTTACTGGATCGATGAAATAAAGATATCATATTAAAAATAGTGGGGCTCATCAAAACGTGAGGGTGATTTCCGTTCCAGGCTACTCGCTTTGTTGCTGTAGCGAAAGCAAAGCGGCAGCTACAAAGCGCCCAGTCGGAACGGAAATCAACCCTCGTTTTGCCGAAGAGCCTTATTATATTTAATAGATGCTTTAATTTCATTGACATAACAGTTTTTCAACACAAAAAAACTATTGTGCATTTTTAATACACAATAGTTTCTCTTCTTATGCTTGGAACGGATAATCTTCGTTTATATAAATTCGCTCGCAATGTAGAGCTTTTCCTGTTTTATCATCAATCTCTACAAAGAAACCACTTAACACATCGCGTCCTTTTTTAGGCACTTCAAAACGAGATGGCATGTTTGTTTGGAATTTATAAATGACACTTTCCTTCGTCATCCCTAAAATTTCATCGTATGGACCTGTCATACCAACGTCCGTAATATAGGCTGTTCCATTTGGATAAATACGTGCATCAGCTGTTTGCACATGCGTATGTGTACCAACGACTGCTGAGGCCTTTCCATCTAAGTGCCATCCAAGTGCAATTTTTTCACTTGTCGCTTCTGCATGAAAATCCACGAATACAAGCGGTGACGTTTTATGTGCTTCTTCGATTAATTTCTCTGCCATCGCAAACGGATCCTCATGAGGAGGTAAAAATACCCGTCCATGTAAATTAATAACAGATAGTGTTACACCGTTTTTTGAAATTTGCACCATTCCTTTACCTGGTGCATCATTTGAAAAGTTCGCCGGGCGTATTAAATACTCTGCATCATCAATAAAATCAAAAATATCTTTATTATCCCAAGTATGATTGCCCATTGTGATAACATCTACACCCATTTGCAATAGATCATTATAAATATTTCGTGTAATGCCGCGACCTGCTGCTGCATTTTCACCATTGGCAATAATAACGTCTGTGTTATATTTTCTCTTTAAGCGTGGTAAATATTTTTCCACTGCATCGCGGCCGATTGAACCGACGATATCCCCAATAAATAGTACTTTCATTTGCAAGACCACTCTTTCTTTAATTAGCATCTTTTAGTTTACCATCTACCCCTAGTAAATCGCAAAATAAAACGCAAACCCATCCTGGATTTGCGACTAAGAAAGTTATTAAATTTTAATTATCTGTATATTGATAATAATATTGGCTTTTTGGCATGCTATATTTATTTAACACAACACCAATAATATTGGCTTTCGAAGCAGCTAAGAGTGTTTTCGCTTTTCCTACATCCTCTTTTTCTGCAATACCCGCACCGACGATTAATAGCGAACCATCGCATTTATTAGATAAAATTTGAGTATCAGCTACAGGTAATAGCGGAGGGGTATCAAAAATGATAAGATCAAATTTTTGATTCACCTCTTCTAAAAATCTATCCATAGTATAGGATAACAGTAATTCCGCTGGATTCGTTGGGATTGGTCCACTTGTAATGATAAACAACCCTTCCACAGATGTGTCCTGTAATACTTCATCATATTGACATTTTCTTTCTAATATTGATGATAACCCAAATAAATTGATAATATTAAATATATTATGCAACGTCGGTTTACGCATATCAGCATCTACGAGCAATACCCGTTTTCCTTCTTGTGCAAAAACAACACCAAGATTGGCAGCATTTGTTGACTTTCCTTCACCTGGTATAGAAGACGTAACTACTATCGTTTTAAGACCTTGCTTTGGCATAGCAAACTTAATATTCGTACGAATGGTCTTAAATTGCTCAGAAATCATTGATTTCGCATCCAAAACTGTAATAAGTTGACGCGGTTTTGTTAACAGTTTCTGGTTCTTTTTCTTTTTGGAACGAAGCATTTCTATGTCCTCCTAGCTTTACGGGATTTATAATTTTTTTCGGTGGGAAAAGCACCAACCAACCCCATAATAGGCAATGCTAAATCTTCAATATCCGACTCCGTCTTTATTGTTGTATCTAAAAACTCCAACAATAGAGCAATCCCTACACTAATTACAAACCCAATTACGGCACCCATGACAATATTAAGTAGTTTATTTGGTTTCACAGGGCTAGAATCTTTACTTATTTTTGCCTCTGATAAAATATTTATATTATCAACATTCATTAGTTTCGGTATTTCTTCTTTAAATATAGTGGCAACTGCATTCGAGATGGTAACCGCTTTTTCTAAATCTGTATCTAAAACTTTAATATTAACCACTTTGGAGTTACTTTCGCTAGATACGGTTATTTGCTCTGCCAACATTTCTGTTGTAATGTTTAGTTCAAGCTTATCAATAACTTTGTTTAAAATAGCAGGACTCTTAATAATAACATTATACGTATTGATTAATTGTAAATCCGTCTCTAGCTGTTGTGCCTGGGCATACGCTTCTTGATCATTAACTTTTTGATTCACTAAAAATTGCGTTTGTGCTTGATAGATAGGCGTAATTACAAAGTAACTTAGAGCAGCTGTAATGCCAATCGCAACAATAGTAAGACTTAGAATAAGGTATATACGCTTACGCAATATTTTAAATAATTTTTTCAAGTCAATTAGTTCTTCCACCTAAATTCCCTCCCTCGCCAAACCATTGTCGATGAATCAACTAAACGATTATATTTATCTTTCATATTGTTCGGCATCACTTTAATAGTTCCATTTACTTCGATTCTTCACCAAAACATGTACTGGATCGTATATACCACTATGGGTTGACGCTTTTCTTCAGGGCTTTCAACTTGTATACTGACGCTACACATAGTCGTAGAAAAACATTGCTGTTCCCGCTGGAGTCGCAACTTTTTTAAATTATCACTAAAGCACATTTAATCATAATTTCAATAGATTATTCATTTGCATTTCCCAATCAATATTCATTTCGAATATAAACGCTACTTTTTGGTAGTTCCATGCCTAATGAATCTATCTTGATGGAATTATTAAATGTTTGTAATAGTTCTAACGTCTTTCGTTTATACGCTTCTACACCTGGCTGATCAAACGGATTTACTCCTAGAAGACTTGCACTCATTGCACATGCCTTCATAAAGAAATAGATTAAATAACCTATGTGATAGGCATCTAGTTTTGGGAGCATCAATTGAATAACAGGTACACCACCCTCTGCATGAGCAAGTGCTGTCCCATTCATGGAAAGCCCATTAATTTCATTGAATGTTCGTTTCGATAGATAATTCAAACCATCCTCATCTCGCACATCATATGGCACTTTACAATCATTTTCTATTTCCTTAAAATGCAGTAATGTTTCAAATAGGATCGGACTTCCTTCTTGAATAAACTGACCTATAGCATGTAAATCAGTTGAATAATTAACTGTCGAAGGAAATAGACCTTTTCGCTGTTTCCCTTCACTTTCACCAAACAACTGCATCCACCATTCATGGAACTTACATAATGCAGGTTCAAATGAAGCGAGCAGCTCCACTCTATACCCTCGTTCAAACATCACATGTCGCAACACTGCATATTGATAGGCTTCATTTCGCTCTAGCGCTGTATCTTGCAATGCTAACGCAGCATCCCTAGCGCCTGCCATAAGCATCCGAATATCAACACCTGCAACCGCTGCTGGTAATAGCCCGACCGAAGTTAACACCGAATAGCGACCACCAATATCGGCTGGAATGGTAAATTGTCTATAACCTATGCGATCTGCTATCTGTTTCAAACGCCCGTTTTCCGCATCTGTCGTCACAATAATTCTGTCAACAGCCTCTTCTCCGTAACGTTTTTCCATAAACTGTCGCAACACACGAAATGCGAGTGCTGGTTCCATCGTTTCCCCAGACTTCGAAATGACGTTCACATACACACTTTTATTCGCTAAATATTGAAGCAAACTATCAATATAGGAACCACTCATATTTTGTCCAACATAGATTACTTCAATACCATCAGTAGGACGAGTAAAATAAGGTGACAACGCATCTTGGATGGCACGTGCCCCTAAAAATGATCCCCCCACGCCAATAACAACAAGTACATCTGCATACGCATGAATTTCTTGCTTAGTATCCTCAATACGATGCAATAAAGCACGATGATCTTCAAGAGGTACATGTAACCAACCCGTTAACATCTCGCTACTCTCCGCTAAATGACGATGAATCCACTCTACTTCCGCCTCATATATTGACCAATCTTGCTTAGTCATTTCAAAATTGAAAATGCTCATTTGAATAGTACGAATCGTCAAATCATCTCGTCCAATCCTATAATTTGGAATTCCTACTGACGTAAATCATTTTAATTCGAAGTGACTCTCCCTAAGTTGCTTCACTTTATTCAACAGTAAATTGGTAATCGCTTCATGTAACTCATCACGATCCAACGCAAAATCAATAATTGTATTAATAAAGCCAATATGCTCTCCAACATCATAGCGGCTTCCTTCTATTTCAAATGCAAATACACGCTGACAACTATTTAATGCTTCAATCGCATCTGTTAATTGAATTTCACCGCCCTTACCTTTTTTTTGTTCATCTAAAAAGGTGAAAATTTCTGGAGTTAAAATATACCTTCCTATGATTGCAAAATTTGAGGGGGCATCTCCGAAAGCAGGCTTCTCGATAAATTCCCTTACTTCCATCAAACGATTTTCTGTTGAAATCGGGTCAATGATTCCATAACGATGAACATCTACATCTGGAACCTTTTGCACACCTATAATACTCGAATACGTTTGATCATATTGCTCGATTAATTGTTTCAGACACGGAATCTCATTTTTCACAATATCATCCCCTAAAAGTACCGCAAAAGGTTCTTCCCCAATAAACTTACGTGCACACCATATCGCATGACCAAGGCCTAGAGGTTCCTTCTGACGAATATAGTGTATATCTACTTTAGAGGAGGCCTTTACTTTCTCGAGCATATCGAACTTCCCTTTTTCTAGTAAATTTGCCTCGAGCTCAAACGCATTATCAAAATGATCCTCAATTGCCCTTTTATTTTTACCAGTAACAATAATGATATCCTCAATACCTGAAGCTACTGCCTCTTCAACGATATATTGAATAGTCGGTTTATCAACAATCGGCAACATTTCCTTCGGCATTGCTTTGGTAGCTGGCAAAAAACGCGTACCTAATCCTGCTGCGGGTATAATGGCTTTACGTATTTTTTTCATTTAATCTCCCTTCGTGTAAGGTGTAAGGCTGTCCTCTCCTATGGCATGTTGTTAATTTATTAATTCACGATCACGATTTAATTTACTTTTTAATATATTAATAACGATTACTTTTTATTCAAATATGTAATTGTCTTTTCCAATTTTAGTTAGTAATTATAAAAGTGCTACCTTATGCAGCAAACATTACAAAAGATAGCACTTTTCATTCTCATTAATACTGGCTCGTCACCAAAACTCGAGAATGACATCTGGCTAAGAGATATTTTAATAATAAAATACTGGGTAATTGGAGTGAAGGGTTAACCAGTGTAGCTAACAACATTCACCTTCCGCTACAGAGCAAAGTTTCATTGCCTCCAATAAATCCCGCTTCACCCGTGACAAGCACATTTTTTGTCCACCATTTCACCTTCGCTTTAACAATTCCCACTATAAAACCGCTACACGAAAATATGAGATTGCTTAAATGATTGAGAAACTTCCATTAAATATTTCCCATAGTCTGTTTTCATCAGCGGTTTTGCAAGTTCAATTAACTGTTGTTTTGTAATATACCCTTTTCTGAAAGCAATTTCTTCTATACAAGCAATGTACAACCCTTGCCTTTTTTGAATAGCTTCTACAAAATTTGATGCTTCTAGTAATGACTCATGCGTTCCAGTATCTAACCACGCCAACCCACGTCCGGTAAGTTCCACCTTTAATTCGCCTTTGAGTAAATATTCTCCAATAATCGATGTAATCTCTAATTCTCCTCGTGCTGACGGTTTTACATTTTTGGCGATGGCCACTACATTATTATCAAAAAAATACAAACCCGGTACAGCATAGGAAGATTTCGGAAATGCAGGTTTTTCTTCTATTGAAATAGCATTCATTTGCTCATCCACTTCAACGACTCCATAGGCTCTTGGATCGTTGACATAACAACCAAAAATTATACTCCCAGTCTTTAATGTAGCCGCTTCTTGTAATAGAACACTGAAATTGGAACCGTAGAAAATATTATCGCCTAACACTAAAGCGACCGACGAATCTCCAATAAATGACTCTCCGATAATGAAAGCCTCGGCTAAACCATTCGGATACTCTTGAATGGCATAATCAATAGACATACCCAAGTCTTGACCGTCACCTAAAAGCTCTCTAAATCCAGTCACATCACGAGGTGTTGATATAATAAGTACCTCTGTAATACCAGCAAGCATTAATACAGACAGTGGATAATAAATCATAGGTTTGTCATAAACCGGCAATATTTGTTTTGAAACCGACTTTGTCAGCGGATAAAGCCGCGTCCCTGAACCTCCTGCTAATATAATTCCTTTCATCCATATCCCCCCATACCTAAGACGTGTTCATCACTTACTTTACTAATTCGTATGTGCTAACTTTTTATTTCGTTAAACATCATGGCATCAATAGCGGAAAGGCTCGGTATAAAATCATTTTCTTTATTGGTCGTAAGGGGTTATCGTTGGTTTAATAAATTCTATCTTTAAGTCATGTTCTTGATATTTTTCTGAATCATAAAATTCTTTACCTCTAATTGCATTTAGCCTTATACCTCAAATGCTTTTATATCTGTTCAAGAGCCTTTTCACCATTCTTAACCTGTCAATCTAGTTGAAACGTATTTTATCGAAATATTAAGCAAGAAAATACACATCCGGTAGACAGATTGAATTGTCGTCATACCAAGATGATTTTTATAAATTTTCCAGTTCCACGTTATACCTTTGAATTTATTTCTGCTTATGGAACCTGGTGTAATTCGATAATAAGCTAATACTTCATCCATTCCGTATGCCTTTATCTCATAATCTTTTAAAATATCTAGCCAAAGAACATAATCTTCATGCTTAGTCTCCTTGAAAAATGGTTTAGCTATTTTACGTGTATCTAATACAACTGTTAAACATCCAATGTAATTAACACGCAATAATTTTTTATAATCCACTGGTTTTTTGCATACCTTAACAATTTTTCGTGTTCGTTTATTATTTTCTGTTATTTCTTGATATTGTGTATAGGAAAATGCCACATCAAGTTCTTGCATGAAATCGAGTTGTTTGGATAATTTTTCAGGATGCCATAAATCATCACTATCAAGAAAAGCTAAAAATTGTCCTTTTGCTTTTTCAATACCAGCATTTCTAGCATTCGCAACACCACCGTTTTGTGTCAAATTAATAATTTTTATTCGACTATCCTTATATCCTAGTAGTATTTGCTGACTATTGTCTGTTGACTTGTCATTAATAATTATCAATTCCCAATTTTTGTACGTTTGATTTAGAACAGATTCAATGGATTGGCCAACATACTTATCCGCATTGTAAACAGGCATAATAATTGAAACTAGAAAGTTATTTTTATGCAATAAACCATCCTATTTCATAATATTTTTAAATGTATATGCGAGGATCAAATTAAACTTTAATGTATAACAAACTGCATACATCTTGACGAATAAAGGTGTCAATAATTTTGTTCGATTACTCTGACAGTATGCTATTACTTCTTTATTTGTTTTCAAAATAGCCATTAATTGCATTATTTCTCTATTTTGCGTTTTATCAATAGCCGCTGTTATTTGTGAAATGCTTGCACCCGATTTGACATAGTTTTTTAGTGAACTATTAAACAAATGGAATACTAAGATAGAGTATATACTTGTCATATCCAAATTATTCCTTTTTAAATAATCGATGTACTTTTCCGCCAAGTTTAAGTACTGTTCTATAATTTCAGGTTTAGGTTGTTGCATGAGCGAACCATTTCGTTGCAAATAATTATAAAAAGATGAATCGATACTTATTATTTTTTTTATATGCACTAAGTAATATAGATTAAATAGCTTATCTTCTGAGAATATCTCACTATTTGGTTCAAATCGTATATGGTGTTCTTTAATAATCGTATTTTTATACAATTTATTACAAACTTCATCCCCATGTTTGTAGTTAAAGAAGTATTCATATAGGTATCCTTTTAAACCTAACTTCCCAATATCGATTGTCTCATGCTTAATTTCTAAAAAATTCTTCTCTATTTTTTCTTCGTATACTTTCGTATAATCACATACTACTAATTCTGCTTCATGCTGTTCCATTTCATGTACCATGGATTCAATCATATTCAACCCTATCCAATCATCAGCATCCACGAATATGATATAAGTTCCACTGACCTTATCTAATGCAGCATTTCTTGCAGAAGACAGGCCCCCGTTCGGCTTATGAATTACTTTAATCCTTGAATCTTCAACAGCTAATTCATCCACTACCTTTCCACAATTATCCGCTGAACCATCATTGACTAAAAATATTTCTAGATTTGTATACGTTTGATTTTGAACTGATTGTACACATTTTTGTAAGTATTGCTCTACATTATAAATTGGAATAATTACACTGACTAACTTCATAGTTTCCCCCAATTTTATAATTTTTTTATTCAAACTTAATCTGTTCACGGTACAGATATTCTTTTTCTGTAATACTGTATCGCCATATAAGCGCTAGAAATAAAAATAGATATTCACTCGCAATTAGTGAAAGGAACATTAAAGAAATTGAAATTGAAACATAAGTCCCTAGGAGAAATACCTTTGATTTATCCATCCTTACAATGAACATTATTCTAAAAAATAATAGTGTCCAAAATATAAAGAATAATCCAAAGCCAATTACACCCGACTCAACTAATATTTCTAAAAAAGTATTGTGCATATAAATTCCTTCACCAAAAAATTCCGCACTATAATCCCTAAAATTATAAATACCAATTCCTTGTACAGGATGGTTTGAAAAGAGTGACAAACCATTGTTCCATATTTCAACTCTGCCACTACCGCCATCCTTACCAACAGATTCCATTCTTTTTATCAAAATCTGATAGATATCGATATGCGTCACTTTTAATACGGTAAAGTAACTTATCCATGTAATTATAGGTACGACAAAAAAAATTTTTATTTTTGTTTTTACAGTAAAAAAAGCGATAGTAATCACAACCCCTATTAAGGTTGCTAATATGCCCCCCCTTGAAAAAGTTAGTAAAGTTGTAATTAAAGCTAAAACAAATCCAACCTTCCCTTTATTGTCTTTCATATTTACTAGGAAAAAGAACAAGAAGAACGAATTGGATACAACAAATATATTAGGGTCTGATAAAATACCGATTAATCTGGGCATATTTCTATCTAGCATTAAGCCATAAACTCTAATGCCATTCCCATAAAAATTAAATTTATTAGAAATTAAACCAAATAGATAAAACAATAATGAAATTACGTTATATAGTATTCCTACTGTCCCAATTATTCGTTCAAATTCTTTTAATGTAATATTAGAAAATAAAAATTTATATATAAAGTATGAAAAAAGGCCGATTAAAATAGCAATAGTCAAACGAATACTTGCCAACGGATATGTAGAAAATACTCCAGTAAAACAGTAGAAAACATAGAAGAAAATCATAAAGGTTTCATGAATTTGAGGCTTATGAAAAACAATTTTACTAAGGGTAAACATAAAAATTACGACCATTAATACCATATGTGGTTTTAACGAAAAACCAATGTTTACATTCAGATTACCTAAAAAAACACTGAATACTAAAATAAATATTAGAAAATAATTATTTGAAATTCTTTTTTTTTCGTAAATCACTTTTCTCTCCCCTTACTACCCCTCTTTAAGAGTGCAAACTAATAGTGCTTTTTCAGGTCAAGAATCTGCCACCATTTCTTTATAATGCCAGTAGGTTGAAAACCGACTAACACGTCGCTATTTTCATACGCAGCACATAGCAAATAATCTTTCATAAAAAGCATCGAAACCTGCTCTTGATTGCTTCGGAGCACTCGTCCTCTCTCATCAAGCGCGCATGCCTAATGTGTATGCTTGGCAATTACTATCACCTTTTAACTAGTCTAATAGTTCTGATAAATAACATGTTTTTACACCTTTCAAGGAAATATTTTGAGGTTTTTAAGGCAATAATTAAATTTAATACCATTTTAAAGAACTCGCCTTCTTCTTTATAAACTAATGCTTCCTTAAAATAGAGCTGTGTTTTATCAAAATTTTCTACCTTATTTTGTGTAGTCCTCTTATTTACATACTTATCGATTTCTGATTGGTTAATTAAATCAATATTTTTATAGTTTTTTTGTAAATACTTCGCAGATAAAAATTGTTTTAAGGCATTCGATCTTGAAATACTAATAGAATTGAGCCTATAAGTAAGCGTTACATCATTACAATTACCAATCCGATATTTTTGGGAGCACCGCAATAAAAAATCATAATCTTCACAGGTGTGTAAATTCCGATATCCATTTAAGTCAGTATATACTTCTCTTTTGACAAACCATGTTGGATGAGGAATACAATTATCATATTTCAAAATACTATTAATAATATTATTTGAAACGGGATGATTAGAAGATTTTTGTATAACATTCCCACTCTCATCAATACTTCTAATTTTCGATCCAATTAAGTCATAGTTATACTTTTTCAAGTAAAGCAATTGCTTTTCTAGTCTGTTATTATCTGAGATGTCATCCGCATCCATTCTTGCTATATATTCACCCTTACAATATTCTAAAGCTTTATTTAAACTATTGGTTAGTCCGATGTTTTTATCATTTTCAACAACGATTATACGCTCATCTCTATTTGCATAATCAGATACAACTCTTTTAATCATAGTATTATCTGGATTATCTAATACAATAATGAATTCAATTTTTGAATATGTTTGATTCAAAATCGATTCAATACTCGCTTTTAACCATTCCATCTTTTCATTATAAGTACTCATTATTACTGAAATTAGATCCTTCATTATACACATCCCCATTAGTCATGATCCCACTGATGAAATTTATGGCTATCCTTTTCTTTCTTATTAAAAAGATTGGTCACGAAAACCAAAAACTATCAAATTAAAATGCTGACATCATTCTATTGCGGAATTCCACGATTGGTGGAAAAATTCCGGTAACTATAAGAATATGCTTTTCAATTTGTATATGAAAAACTTAACCTCGTTTGTACAAACACTTTGCTATTTACTACTTATATGAAGGTGAATTTCTCTTTATACATGGTGAAGAACTTTCAATTGTTATTCAAAAGTAAACAAATTGACTAATTGGTGAAAAATATAAAAGTGCTAACTTTTACACCTGGTTTTAGGTAAAATTCAGCACTTTTGTTATAACGATGAATATTTTAGTCAATCACATTTCAAATTAAGTTCTAAGCCCTTTAGTATCTTTGATTGTTATGCCATTTCCAAGCATCTTCAATAATTTCCACTAAGCTTTTTTCTGCCCTCCACCCAAGTTCATCAAAAATCTTTTTAGATGAAGCAATAAGTCTAGCAGGATCTCCTTCACGTCTTTCAGAGAGTTCAATATTTGCCCTTTTACCTGTTACTGCCTCGCAAGTTTCTATTACTTCTTTTACTGTATAGCCACGACCATTCCCTAAGTTATAAATTGCCTCTTTATTTTTATTCTCAAGTAATGAATTCAATGCAAAAATATGTGCTATTGCTAAATCTGTAACATGTATATAATCACGAATGCATGTGCCATCGGGTGTTTCATAGTCTGTACCATAAATACACACCTTCTCCCTATCACCAGCCAAATGTTGCAATACAATTGGAATAAGATGCGTTTCTGGGTTATGGCTTTCGCCAATTTCCGCTGTTTCATAGGCCCCGGCTGCGTTAAAATATCTTAAAACTACGTAACGTAAATCATAGGCTGTTGCATAATCCATGAGAACTTGTTCAATCATAAGCTTTGATCTTCCATAAGGATTTATTGGATTTGGCACAATTGTTTCATCAATCATGTTTAGGTTAGGAACCCCATATGTCGCAGCAGTTGATGAAAATATAATATTTTTCACGTTATACTTTAACATTACACTTAATAAAGTTAATGTAGATATAACGTTGTTCTCATAATATTTCTGCGGATTTACTACAGATTCACCAACTAGACTACTCGCAGCAAAGTGCATTACTGCTTTAATGGAATATTGCGAAAAAACGTGCTCCAAATCGCTTCTTTTTCCTAAATCCCCCTGCACAAAAATCGCCTTTTCATCAATCGACTCCCGGTGACCAGTTGAAAGATTATCCAATACAATAACTGCTTCTTTCTTTACTAACTCTTTTACAAGATGACTACCTATATATCCCGCTCCACCGATAACTAATATCAAATGGTTGTCTCCCTTTTCATTTTCTTTTACTAATAATACGCGCTTTGAAAATAGCCATAGTTGCGCGAAAGCCTATTATTTTACACAAAACACTAGCGATTATATGGTTATTATTATTTCGATATTGTAATAAAAATCGATTTTCTTTAACAGAAGAAAGTATTTGTTTTCTTTCTTCTCTGTCTACGAATCCCGCAAGCTTTATACAGAAATAATATCTATTTAGCAATAATCATTTATTTCATCTTATGTCATGAATTATGAGCCAAGTTCTCTTCGCTAAATTTTGAAGCTTTTTGGACTTCAATCTTTTCTAGATGCTATCAATAATTGAGGTGTTTGAATTGTAATTTTCGTCTGAGCTTTTCTAGCTTCCATCATCATAAATATTGCTTTTCAAAATACTGTCGATATTGTCCACTTATAATTTGCTCCCACCATGTGTTGTTTTCAACATACCAATGAATCGTTTGCGCAATGCCAGTTTCAAATGTGTATATGGGCTTCCAACCTAATTGCTCTATTTTAGTTGGGTCAATGGCATAGCGTTTATCATGAGCTAAACGATCTGTTACATACTTTATAAGTTTTTCTGATTTCCCTAATGTCTTAATAATTGTTTGAACAACTTCTAAATTGGTGCGTTCATTATGCCCACCAATATTATATATCTCTCCGTTGACACCTTCATGTAACACCAAATCAATGGCCGTACAATGATCAAAAACATGTAACCAATCTCGTATGTTTTGTCCGTCACCATATATAGGAATTTTTTCATCCTTTAACACACGAGAAATAGTTAAAGGAATTAATTTTTCTGGAAACTGATATGGTCCATAGTTATTCGAACAACGCGTAATATTCATTGGTAATCCATATGTTTTATAATAAGCACGGACTAAACAATCAGAAGAAGCTTTACTTGCACTATAAGGGCTATTTGGTAGTAATGATGTCTCTTCTGTAAAAAAAGTAGATGGTTCAAAATCCAATTCCCCATAAACTTCATCCGTAGATACATGGACAAATTTTGAAATACCTACTTGCATCGCTGCTTCTAATAATACTTGTGTCCCTAATACATTTGTTCGAACAAATACCGATGGATCTGTAATTGAGCGGTCCACATGACTTTCTGCTGCAAAATGAACCACATAATCGAATTGTTCCTTCTTAAAAAAAGTCATAACCAACTCACGATTTACAATATCGCCTTTTACAAATGTATAGTTATCATTTGTTTCAAATGCTCGATGTTTACCTAGATCACCTGCATACGTCAATAAATCTAAATTATAAATTTCATAGGAAGGATACTTACAAATTAAATATTGGATAAAATTACCTCCGATAAAGCCTGCACCGCCAGTAACTAATATTTTTTTCTTTACCATCATTCCTACCTCTTTCAATGTATTGTTGTAAGTGAATGATCCAAGGCATAAGGTACTTCCAGCAAATACTTACCATATTCTGTTTTCATAAGTGGTTGAGCAAGCTCCTCTTTCTTTTTATATTGCTCAATATCGTTATTTTTCGTTTTATCATCTAACTAATTCATGAATATCTAACATTTCTTTAATTTTACTAATATCGTTAAACATCATGACGTCAATTATTGAAAGGCCAGGCATAAAATCATTTGAGTATTGTTTGTATGGTGTTAGTATTGGCTGAATAAATTGAATTTCCAAATCATTGTCTATATATTTTTGCTGATTGTAAAAATCCTTGCCACCAATCGCATTAATATAGGTAGTCGCATTTAATGCCCTAGATACTTTAATTCCCCATTCATCTGCTGCATTAGCCTCTTTAATAGTAGGGAATTTTTGCGACAGAATAGTAATACTCGTTTCTATACCTAATAATGTGCAAGTCTTTCTTAGAACTAAAGTAATGAATTGACTTAAATTGCTGTTACTATTTGTTAAACAATCCGTTACGAATTCCATAACATTCATAAAAAATGGCGCGTTTTTATAAAATATTAATTGATTGAGAATCTTTTCTTGCCAATGCATATTACTATTTATGACAATGTCTTTAATTTTAGTTTCTCTAGAAGCTTTACATACTGGAACATTGAAATATATACTTTTTCCATGCTCACTCAAGATTCGGTTCCTATTTATCCAACTTCTTCTCGTATATTGAGCATTATCAAAAATGACAAATTCATCTACCGAGTGTATCAGTTGGAAATATCCTAGATACGGAAAAAAATAAGGTTGCATTAAGGCTATCCTCATTCTAAGTGTCCCTTCTTAAGTTAATAAAACTACTAATAAGTATCTTGATCATCATGGAATTCTAACTCCATGTAAATTTCCTCTTGTCTACAAAATACAATATAAAGATCATCTTTTGGAAATTAGAGGAACGAAGTAAAGATATTGTTCTCTCCCATTCCAATATTTTTTCATTAAATTAAATAGCCCTTCTACTATATAATTTATGGCTTGCAAATTCTTTTGTTTTACAGATAACTTGTACACTATTCTTTCAAAAGTATACAAATTTTATCTACATCTTCTAGCATGAGATCCCCATACAATGGTAGTGTTAAAACTCTCTCTGCAATATATTTTGCGACAGGTGTATCTTCAGCATTGAACTTTTCTCTGAAACATTCAAAGCTATTCGTTAAAGGATAAAAATACTTTCGGGGAAAAATATTATGTTTCATTAATTTCTCATACACTTCATCCCGCGAAAGTTGGAAACCATCAAATACAACAGGGAAGTATGCATAATTACTCGACACATCTTTTGGAGGAGGCAATAATTTAATACCTCTGATACCACTGAGATGTTCAACATATCTCTCAAATACTTTCTTTCGCTTCCCTATTTCCATATCTATATTCCGGAGATTGCACAAACCCATCGCTGCTTGAAATTCATTCATCTTAGCATTACCACCTATATACTGAATTGTTTCAGGTCCAGTAATACCAAAATTTTTATAAATATTTAATAAGTCTTTTATGTTAGAATCTTTAACGGTTAGTGCTCCACCCTCAATAGTGTGAAAAACTTTAGTTGCATGGAAACTAAACATGGAAGCATCACCAAAGTTTGCAACACTTTCACCACCTACCGTTACCCCGAAGGCATGAGCAGCATCAAATATGACCTTTAGATTATATTTACTTGCTATACTTTCAATCTCTTTTATATTACATACATTTCCGTACACATGAACGGCTATAATAGCGGAAGTTTTATCTGTTATTAACCTTTCAATATTATCTGTTTCTATGGTGTAATCATTAAGATTAATGTCAGCAAAAACTGGTGTTAAACCTTTTCGTACGATTGCATGCGTTGTCGATGCAAATGTAAAAGGTGTGGTGATAACTTCGCCAGTTAATTGAAATGCTTCAATCGCGTATTCTAATGCTAGGTGCCCGTTAGAAAATAGCGTAATATTTTTTGTATTCAAATACCGTTTCAATTCAGTTTCTAAAGCATTATGCTTTACACCCATGTTGGTCAACCAGCGACTATCCCAAAGATCTCTAATTTCTTCAGAGAATTCCGTAAAACCAGGCATTGATGATTGTGTTACTTGAATAGGCTTCATATATTCACCTTCTTGACGTTATTTATTTTCACAAATGAATACTCAACATTTACCTTCACGAAGTTTGTGATATGCTCCATTTTTTCTAACATGTCATCTTCTGAAGGAAATTGTAGTATCATAGTGCCCAATTTTTCATTAGATCCTGAAAATGCTTTAATGTGACTTTTTGATTTAACTAGCAATTCATATTCAACAATGCCATTTTCTATTTCATCATGCATTTCCACATTTATAAATACTCCGCTAGTTTCACTATTCAATACATACACCGACCAATATCCTTGTGGTTCAACCATAGTCAAATCATTACAATCCTCACCTAAAGCCGCCTTAATAGTATATTCGATCATATCTACACCAGTTGCATATTTTGTTACTTGTGGAATCCAATCGCCACCATTCCTAGCAGCTATCTCAATAAGATAAATATTTTCTTGTTCGTCCACTCGAATATCAAAATTATAGGCACCTGATTTCATATTGAGTAAAGTCAACGCTCTTTGAATCTCTTTATGAATTTTTTGTTGAATATGCTCAGACATTTTGCATGGCCAGCTTGAACCAACTGGGACAAATGGATTTGGTGATGCTAATGTCGGAAAGTGCTCATTCGTAAAACTACGAAAAACAAGCTTTCCATTTACAGAAAAACCATCCCCCCCAACATGATAACCATGCTTTTCTATATACTCTTCCACAATAAAACGTTTCACTTTCGAAAAACTTAAAGCGTACTCTATTTTTTCCTGCAAAATGTCAATGGAATCTATTTTTGAGACTCCTCTACTGCCTGAAGAATCAACAGGTTTTATCATTACAGGCATTTTAAAATCATGAAAATCAGCTTTAGCTTCTTCCACCGCTCGATAGCCCTTTGCTCTTGGAACGTTAAAATTATTATTCTTCTGAAACTCCCGAAACAAATCCTTATTTGACAATATCTCTACAGATTCATAAGGATGTGACGGTAGTCCTAGCCTTTCAGCAACATAAGCCGCAGTAGGTGCTGCAGGTTCAGACGCATAACTAACTATGCCATCAATGTTTAACGATTTTGCTAATGATAAGACACCTTCCTTATCCGTAGTGTTGACATTATAGTAATCATGAGCATATTGATGCCCTGGATTTTCTTTTATATAATCACAAGTAATAACATAGTGACCCATTTCTCTTGCTTTTTTTATTGCTGGAATTTGAGAATGTGCACCACCAAGCATTAATAATTTTTTCATTCTGTGGCCTCCTCATTTACAATAATTTTAGTAGTGGTATTCCTTCTAAACAGACCTTTTATAATCGATAGTAAATAAGTAAAGGCATCAAAATTAAATACTTTTGCTAACCCTACATATAAAACGATCCCTACAATTATTTGAATAATGAGCGTCACAATCTCAGTCAACCCAATCAAGTGGATTGGAAAAACAATAGCCCCCATCACTAAAGATGTTAGCAAAGATGGTTTTATATCTCTCCACTGTTCTTGAATGCTATAGTTTAGTAATTGTAAATTTGGATATGCGTTAATAAAAGTCGATAAAATTCCAACTCCGAGCACTCCTAAAGCCATCATATGAACACCGAATGGGATACTGACAGCTAAAATAATCAATCCTAATATAGTTTTCACAATTTCTAGTTTTAAAAAAATATCACTACGTCCCAAAGCGTTAATTGCTTGTAAATTTGCAGTATGTATAGGCCATAATGCATAACTAATACAAAAAATTTGTAAGAATGGCACGGAAGGTAGCCATTTTTCTGTTAACAAAATTTTAACTAAAGGCTCAGCAATAGCTACAAGTCCGAACATCATCGGAAAAATTACAAATGAGCTCATAATGATTGAACGACGTACCATAGCCTTAACTCTTTCTGTATTATCTTGATGGAAGGATAAAGTAGGAAACATTACGGATTGTATTGAACCATTAATGTTGTTAATAATTACGCTAGGAAATTGCTCACCCCGATTATAAAAACCTAATAATGCAGGGCTATACATTTTACCAATTAGTAGATTCCGAATGTTGTAATTAATGGTATCAATCAATGATGAAGCTAATAATTTCCATCCAAACACAAATAAACTTCCGAGCCTCTCCATTGAAAAGATAAGCTTCGGTCGCCAATTTACTGTAAACCATAAAATGACCGTTACTATAAGCTGGTTTGTAATTTGATGTCCAATTAAAGCCCAAACTCCATATCCTGCATAGGCCATTGTTATACCAACAACACCAGATATAATAACGGCTCCCAAACTACTAAAGAACAGTTTTTTAAACTGCATATTGCGTGCAATAACTGCATGTTGAATTGAATTAAACGCACCGAAAAACAATGTTAAGGAAAGAATTCTTAAGACAGATAGTAGTTGGGGTTCTGCAAAAAATGAGGCTATGAATGGGGCTATAAAAAAGAGTATGACATACAGGTTAATGGCAACAAATAAGTTTAAATAAAATACAGATGAATAATCCGCTTCATCCACTTTTTTCTTTTGTATCAATGCTGTGTTAAATCCACTCTGCACTATCACACCAGCTATTGTTATGAAAATGGTAACTAGAACGAGTAACCCAAAGTCCTCTGGAAGAAGTAGACGGGCTAGTACAATCAACACCATAAATTGAATTCCCTGCGTCCCTCCTCGTTCTAACAGCTTCCATAATAGAGAAGAAAGGACTTTAGATTTTGTTATATCATCGTCCAATTTATGATCCTCCTTTTAACAAATCTAAGAAGCTTTGAGATACTTGGACTATATTGATTTATAAATAATATTGTTTTTTTCTTTAATCCTAAATTTAAATATAGCTCTCTATATTCTCCTGTTTTTGCTTCTTTAAATCTCCCCTGTTCAAGTAAAAGGAAAAACTGAGTACTATTCTTTCTCCTATCAATAGCATCCTTAAATTTATTGTTCGTATATAGATTTATTTCATCCAACATATCTTCTATTTCACGATAATGCTGCTTCTTTGTTTCTATATCAGAAAAAGTTCTGCCCGTCCAAGAAGTACTATCACCTACTCGATACGAAGACATCAACTCATCCATATAGTACACCGTACCTAGCAATGATAAATAAATAGCTAAAGGGTAATCGCCAACAGGGGCATTTACAAGAAAGTCTGGTCCCTCCTTCCCAAACTTCAGTCGGTAAAACATGGAATTTGTTAAAAAAAGACCTCCTCCTCCTTCAATTACTTCTTCAACTGAGAATTCCTTATTTCCTTTATTTAGACGGTTAAATAATACACATTTCTTATCCGAAGCATTTACTACATTTCCACCATGAACACATAGGCTACATTCAGGATGCTTCTCCATATAATCGAATTGTTTTTGTAATTTATAAGGATCTATCCAATAATCATCCCCCTCACAAATAGCAATATATTTCCCGCTTGCTCTGCTAATATTAATTGTACTTACAGAAACACCTTTGGAATACTGATTTTCAGTTTGATAGATAGGCTTTATCAAATTAGGGTATTTCTTCTCATACTCTCTAATAATGTCTGCAGTTCTATCTGTCGAGGCATCATCATGTATTAATATTTCAAATTTGAAATTTGTTTTTTGCATTAAAAAACTTTCAATCGCATCCGCTATATATTGTTCGTGATTATACGCGAGACAGTGAATACTGACCAAGATATTTTCCACCTGATTTTCTCCCCCTGATTGTAGTACTAACTGTTTTTTTCTCTCAATCTATAAATTCATTTCCGCTTTATAGCGATTAATTATTAATAAAACCAAAACAGGAAGGTATACTCGATTTTTATCCTAATATACGAAGTTAGTTTATACTTTATTCCACCAGCGTCGCATTAAAATAATTCAACGCGTTTCTGGAAACGAATTTTCTGCAATATTATTTAGACATAAAAAAGCCTTTATAATGGTTGGGTGGTAGTAAATCATCCAAATCCAAAATAAAGGACATAAGCATGGATAAGTTTACACGAAAAACATCCGCTCCCTCTCTGTTAATTCTAAACACCTATTATTTCGTTTGCTGCTTTAAACATAATCCTTTCATATTTCATCATTAAAATACCATCACTGTAGTTGCCAATATTCTTCACATTCGTTTTACCATTTATATTGTTTATTAATAATTCAAGGAAGTTTACACCGCACCCGTAAGCACATATATAGTTCGCACCAAACCTAGGATTGATTTCCCCTATATAATATTCTCCATTAACCTTGAACACATCTACATCAATAGGACCAGTAATATTGAGTTTATTAGATAAATCTTCAATAAGGTCAAATAGCTTAAGATCCTTATAAGAAATGACTTTATCAGCACCACCTATAGTCACTGAGAGTTTTTCCTTTGCAAATATTGATACCATTTTTTGTGAATTAATATCAATATATGCATCTATATCATACTCAGTACCATTTAAAAACTCCTGTATTATATTTTTATGTCCATTATGAAAACTCTTTTCTAGTTCTTTCAAATTGGTACATTTAATAACTCCCCTACTACCATCAGCACTATTTGGTTTGACTATTACAGGGAACGAGATTTTATTTTTACTATAATCATCTTCAAAAGTTTCTAAATCATTGTATGACTTTGCACAGCGAATCCCATTTGTTGTCAAAAATTCATACGTTAAATACTTGTCATCACAAGTCTTTGCAATACTTAAATTAGGTAAGATTGGGATAACCCCAATTTCTTTAAATTTATCAATATTTTTAGAGAGAACCATTATATCTTTATCTAACATAGTTAGAATTGCTTTAACTTTATTCTTTTTACAAATTTCCAAAAGTTCTTCAACATAATTATCAGCTTCTAACGATGGTACTATATATGAATTTTCCACCGAATATAGGGCTGGTAATATATTTGAATTACCTGTAGCTATTATCTCCATGTTAAATTTCGCAAATTCACGATTAAACACTTCTAACATTTCTACTCTTTTTCCAGGACAGCTAATAAGAATATTCATCCGGCATTTCTCCTTTAAGGTTAATAATAGGAACTTTTTTTCATCTTGCTCTATAAAAAAGGCCTATTAACATCTTTGGATCTATTTACTCCTTTTCTTAAAAGTACAGATTTTATAGTATAAATTTTTTTTTGGAATCAAGCCAAAAACTAATACCTGCTGCTGGGATAATTATTTTTTTGGCTTTCTTCATCGCTCTATGTCCATTCTTTCAACTAATTGCTTGTCATAAAGGCTGCCTGTAATTGTTGTAGCTTATGCTGTGCTTGTTCTTTCGTATTAGCTACTGTACCGAAGTAAAACTTACATTTTGGCTCTGTTCCGGAAGGGCGAATCGCTATCCATGATTGATCTTCTAAAATAAACTTTAAAACATTTTCTTTAGGTAATTTAATTGAGGAAATCGAGCCATCTTGATGAATGGCTTGTTGCGTTAAGTAATCTTCTATTACCATTACTTTTTGATCTGCAATATCAAAAATTCTATTTTCCCTAAGGTTTTGAAGTAAAGCTTGCATTTCCTTTTGACCAGAAATACCTTCAAATATTTGTGACTGTAATGCTTCTTGATAATAGCCATATTTATTAAATAAACTGTCCAGAGCATCTAGTAATGTTTGTTGTTTTGTTGCATAATAGGCTGCCATCTCTGCTACTACCAACGCAACTTGAACAGCATCTTTATCACGCACAAAGCTTTGAACCAAATAGCCATAACTTTCTTCATAGCCGAATAGGAACGTTTTTTCCTTCGATTCGTCATACTCAGCAATCTTTTCTGCAATGTATTTAAAACCTGTCAGTGTGTTCACAGTTTCAACTCCGTATTGTTGAGCAATTACTGCACCAAGTTCAGAGGTAACAATTGTTTTGAATAATACGCCGTTTTCAGGTAGCGCATTTTTTTCTTTTTTCGCCTCAAGCAAATACTGTAAGATAAGTGCACCTAGCTGATTACCTGTTAATAATTGATAACCATGCTCTGTTATTACTGCCACACCTAATCGATCGGCATCTGGGTCGGTTGCTAATAGTATTTGTGCACCTGTTTCGTTACCTTTTTGTATTGCATACGTAAAGGCTGCTGCTTCCTCTGGGTTTGGATAAGGAACCGTTGGAAAATCTCCATCTTGTACGGCTTGCTGTTCTACAATATGGACATTTGTAAAACCAAATGCTTGTAAACCTTGTTGTACCGATATTAGCCCTGCACCATGAAGAGGTGAGTAAACAATTGGTATGGTGAAGTCAATATTTGTACGTTGTTTTAAACCGAGTAATTTTTCTTGATAGGCTTGGTCAATATTAAGTAACATCCATTCTACAGTTCGATGCTGCTCTAATGTGTGCCATGATGTTGTTGGAATGTCAAAAATATTTTGGATATCATCGAGTTTTTCAACGATAGTTTGAATAGCAGATGGCGTCAGTTGTGCCCCGTCCCCCCCATAAACTTTAAATCCATTATATTGTTTGGGATTGTGACTAGCGGTAATGACCACACCTGCAAAAGCGTTTAAATACCTTACTGCAAAAGATAATTCAGGTGTTGGGCGTGCATCGCGAAAAACGAATACTTTTACCCCTAATACCCCCAGCACTTGAGCTGTTTCAATAGCAAAATCCTTTGAGAAATGCCGTGTATCATAGGCAATGACAACACCCCGCTGTTTGGCTATTTCCCCGTTTTCTGTGATATACTGCGCTAGCCCGTATGCAGCTCTGCGAATTGTGTAGATATTCATCCGATTTGTACCAGCACCTAACACACCACGCATACCTGCTGTACCAAATTGTAGGTATTGATAAAATCGATCTTCAATTTGTGTTGCATCATTGACAATGGCTAGTAATTCTTCTTTTAAATAGGAGGGGACAGTTTCCTTTATCCATTGCCTATAGTGATCATCTACAATACTCAATATGACACCTTCTGTTCATTCAATAATTTCAAATCTGTAGAGACGTTTACGCTTGTCGGATATATCCCTATGTCGACAAGACCCATCTGGCCACAGCAATTTACCGTCAACGATTTCAATAATGACATTAAAGCTGTCCGTATTTTTCATTTACATATATCTCAAGATAATTACACTTCTTTTTTCTTAATCCTAAAAAATCTTCCACCATTTCCTCTCTTCGATTTTACAAGGTTCTTGTATAATAAAAGGCTGGTTTTCAATTATTCTTGCATTATTTTCGAGTAATATATCGATCGCATCTAACTCTTTTTTCTTTTCTAAATAACAAAGTCCTGCATCAAAAAAAAATGGTCGAGATGATAGATTGTGTACATCCGATCCATAGGTATGAACTAAATTAGCCCTAACTAGCTCAAGTGAGCGCTTTTGTATTGTGCGTCCAAAATAACCAGCTAAGCTGCCAGCAGTTATTTGTGCTTTTGCTCCTTCGCAAATTAATCGTTCTAAGTAAACAGGCCTTTCAACAATGGCTTTATTTCGTTCTGGATGCGCAATAATTGGGGTAATTCCTTCAGACAGTAATGCACGAATAATTATTATTGTATAAGCAGGTACAATATAGGAGGGTAATTCTAACAACATATAATTAGAGCATGCTAATGTGTGGATTTGATTTGTTTTGTAGAGTGGCATGATTTTTTCTGATAATCGTACTTCATGACCGGTAAAAAGTGTGAGAGGAATACTTTTTTTTATGAGTTCAGATTGTAATAAGTGAATTTGATTTTTCACTGCGCTGTAATTTGCATGATATTGTGGGTGATGGCAATGGGGAGTGGCTATTATTTCTTTAATTCCTTCTTTAACCGCTTGTTCAAACAATCGCATAGTATCTGCCATTGTTTTTGGTCCATCATCTACATTCCATAAGATATGACTATGCATATCAACCATCAATATCCTCCTCTCTAATTAGAAAAGGTCCAATACTTTTATTATGCACAATCTATAAATATTATGAGTACTATTAAGGAAGTGCTTATTGGATAACTAAAGAGCAAATAAAAATAGGCAACTCTTTGTTCGAAACCGAACAAGAAGTTACCTATTTTTTCAAGAAATTAACTTTAATTGCTAAAGTTTTCAGTGCTTCATTAATATGAAAAACATTTCGAGCCCGCAATCCGCGACAAGGTTTTCCTGTGATTATCTAGTACAATTATCCACCTAGCATATCGACTCGAAAATTCTATTCTTTCTTTTGAAATAAAATCTATTAATGATTTTATTTCGCATATTCCACGGCACGTGTTTCACGAATAACCGTTACTTTAATATGACCTGGATAATCAAGTTCTTCTTCAATTCGCTTACGGATATCTCTCGCTAAGCGATGTGAAGCTAAGTCATCAATTTTTTCAGGTTGTACAATTATACGGATTTCACGACCAGCTTGAATCGCAAAGGATTTTTCTACGCCATCATAGCTTTCAGAAATTTCCTCTAACTTTTCAAGTCTGCGGATATAGTTTTCAAGCGTCTCACTTCGAGCACCTGGACGAGCTGCTGATAACGCATCAGCTGCAGCCACTAATACCGCGATGACAGATGTTGCTTCTGTATCACCATGGTGAGAAGCAATACTGTTTATAACGACCGGATGTTCCTTGTATTTTGTTGCCAATTCCACACCGATTTCGACATGGCTACCTTCAACTTCATGGTCAATTGCCTTACCAATATCATGTAATAAGCCTGCACGGCGAGCTAATGCTACATCTTCACCAAGTTCAGCAGCGAGCAAGCCTGCTAAATATGCGACCTCAATTGAGTGTTTTAGAACGTTTTGTCCATAACTTGTACGATATTTCATGCGGCCTAAAATCTTCATTAAATCTGGATGTAAATTATGAATGCCAATTTCAAATGTTGTCTGCTCACCTGTTTCGCGGATTTGTTCATCCACTTCACGTCGAGATTTTTCTACCATTTCCTCAATTCGAGCAGGGTGGATGCGGCCATCCTGTACAAGTTTTTCAAGTGCAAGTCGAGCCGTTTCACGACGAATTGGATCAAAGCCTGATAAAATAACCGCCTCTGGAGTATCATCAATAATTAAATCTATACCTGTTAACGTTTCCAAAGTACGGATGTTACGACCTTCACGACCAATAATACGACCTTTCATTTCATCATTTGGCAAGTTCACGACAGATACTGTTGTTTCAGCAACATGATCCGCTGCAAAACGTTGCAGTGCCAGTGATAAAATTTCACGTGCTTTTTTATCTGATTCTTCCTTCGCACGTGTTTCAGCTTCCTTCGTCATCACAGCAATATCAGTTGTTAGCTCTTTTTCTACTTCTCCTAAGATAATAGCTTTTGCTTCATCTCTAGTTAAAGCAGAAATTCGCTCTAGCTCTGATTTTTGCAAGGCAACGAGCTCGTCCACTTTGCTTTCCATCTGTTCCATATGCTGTTGTCTTTCGCTTAGCGCTTGTTCTTTACGCTCTAAGCTTGCTTCTCTCTTATTTAGAGCATCATCTTTGCGATCAAGATTCTCTTCTCTTTGCAATAAACGGTTCTCTTGTTTCTGAAGTTCTGAACGACGTTCACGAATGTCATTTTCTGCTTCAGTACGAAATTTGTGAGTTTCATCTTTGGCTTCAAGTAGTGCTTCTTTCTTCAATGCCTCCGCTTCTCGTTTTCCTTCTTCAACGATTGTTTCAGCGACATGTTTAGCACCAGTGATTTTTGAGTCATTCACTTTTTTCATGTAGATATAGCTAACAGCGGCACCAACGATGAGTCCAAGCAAAGCGGAGATGATAGTAATTCCATCCATATGAACACCTCCTCTTGCTATTTGGGTATTACAGTTTCAGTCGGCGCATACATCAATTTCGCCTCGGCATACTAATTGTGTCTCAGATTTTGAAATGTTTAGGTCTGCACGAGGAGCCGACACGATGTCGGGCATTCGGTATAGTCACGGGAAGTGGCGTTTTACCGATGCAGATACGTCAGCCGTTTTCGCAGGATGCGAAAATCTAAGGCTACCTTCTTATTATTCATTTCTTTCAAAATCCATAACATCTGCCAGAGTCTTCATCTTCACTTAAAATGAAGTCAGAATGTACTGCCTATTTAAAGTCATAATTCAGAAATTATACATTTTTAATTGTATAGCTAGCCTTAAGCTCTGTCAAGGATAGTCGGGCATCTGTTCGCCCTCTAAAGAGAAAAAGTAAGTCATATCCATTAAGAGAATTAATTACCTAATACTTTTACACTAATGCTTATTTTAACTTTTATCATTAATGCGTAGAAGCAGTACTTAGGAATTATTTTAAAAAATGGCATACACGACTTTTGAAGATGAGCCAAATATATGGATAACCTAACAAATATTATAAAACCATATTCTCCAATATGTGTAAATAAAAAATGCATTGCTCACACTATAAAGAGTGGGAACAATGCATTTATATTATTCATCTTCAAGAAGAAGCTTTAATTCCTCATCCATATCTTCCTCTTCATCATGCGCAGCAATTGTGTAAGATGAAGATGCAATACCGTAAGAAGCACGGATTTTATTTGCGATGTCGTCTAGTACTGCTGGATTTTCTTTTAAATACTGTTTAGCATTTTCACGACCTTGACCTAGGCGCTCATCACCGTAAGCATACCAAGAACCGCTTTTTTGAACGATGTCTAGTTCAACACCTAAATCAACTGTTTCGCCCTCTTTTGAAATTCCTTCACCGTACATAATATCAACTTCAGCTGTACGGAATGGTGGTGCCACTTTGTTTTTGACAATTTTAATTTTTGTACGGTTACCCATAATGTCATTGCCTTGTTTAATAGCTTCCGCACGACGAACCTCTAAACGTACTGAGCTGTAGAATTTAAGCGCACGTCCACCAGGTGTTGTTTCTGGGTTTCCGAACATAACACCAATTTTTTCACGAATTTGGTTAATGAAAATGGCGATTGTTTTTGATTTATTAATAGCACCTGAAAGCTTACGTAAGGCCTGAGACATTAAACGGGCTTGTAAACCAACATGCGAATCACCCATATCTCCTTCGATTTCCGCTTTCGGAACTAATGCTGCTACGGAGTCAATAACGATGATATCGATAGCACCACTACGTACTAATGCTTCTGCGATTTCAAGCGCCTGTTCTCCTGTATCTGGTTGAGATAATAGAAGTTCATCAATATTGACGCCTAATTTTTGTGCGTAAATTGGATCTAGTGCATGCTCAGCATCGATAAACGCTGCTTGTCCACCATTTGCCTGTACTTCTGCAATGGCATGAAGAGCAACCGTTGTTTTACCTGATGATTCAGGGCCATATACTTCAATAATACGTCCACGTGGATATCCACCAACACCTAATGCAGCATCAAGTGCTAGCGAACCACTTGAAGATGTAGCGATTTCTAAATCAGTCTTTTCGCCAAGTTTCATGATGGAACCTTTACCAAAATTCTTTTCAATTTGTTTTAACGCCTGTTCTAAGGCAGCTTTACGATCACTCATTCATTTTCCTCCTTCGAAAACTGTTCACTGTTTTTCTCTATCTCTACTATACTTGTTTTTGAGAGAAGACGCAAGAAAAAAGCGAACGTTTATTCGTTTTTCTTCAAAATAAAAATTTGGGTAACTTTCCATTACCCAAATTTCTATTTTCAACTATATTATGGATTACCACCAAAACGTGTGGTTGATTTCCGTTCCGACTGGGCGCTTTCCTGGGGGCGTCCGATGAGCCGCTTCACTCGCGTTGCTCGCTCCAGGGTCTCGGGCCAACACGATGTTGGTCACGAAGGCGTTATCACAGGACGTGATGATTTTAGCCTTCGTTCCTCTATTGCTAATCCCCAAGGAGTCGCCCAGCCTCCACTCCAATCAACTTATTTACATAGTAGACGTTTTAACAAAAGTCATCCGCAACTTTTGGGGATGAACCTATATTATGCCGGGGCATAATTGATTAACGTTTTTTAAAGCCTCTTTCTTCCAAAAGCTGCATTAAATAATGACAAGTAAATTTCGCCGCACGCAGTCGATTTGTATTACGCATACCCGATAAATGCAGTAAATACGTTATTGGTTTTTCATCGCCAATGGCAATACCTATCCAAACCGTTCCCGCTGGTTGATGATCATGGGCTGTAGGACCTGCCGCACCTGTTAATCCAATACCAATATCCGTATCAAGCTTTTTACGTACAGCACTTGCCATAGCTGCTGCACATTCACTGCTTACAATCCCATGTGTAGTTAAAAATTCCTTTGAAATACCGAGTTGCTTAATTTTAGCCTCTTCCGTATACGTAACAACGCCACCAACAAGGGCATCTCCTACACCTGGTATTTCAGCTAATTCTGACTGAAATAAACCTGCTGTTAAACTTTCTGCTGCAGAAATTGTTAACTTATTATCTAGTAACATTTCTACTGTTTTAGAGGCAAGAGAATCATCATCTATACCGTATTGATAGTCCCCAACAAGCGCTTGAATCTCAGCTACCTTAGCGGCAATAAGATGCTGCGCTTCTTGCTCCGTTTCTGCTTTAGCTGTTACACGTAATGTAACCTCGCCGTCAGAAGCAAGTGGAGCAACAGTTGGATTTGTTTGCGCATCTAAAATATGTTGGACACGAACCTCAAGCTCCGCCTCTCCAATGCCATAAAAACGCATAACATGCGATGTAATTACCTCTCCAGCATTTAACATCGCACCGAGTTTTGGCTTTGCTTCAAACTGGAACATTGGCTCAAGCTCTTTAGGTGGCCCCGGAAGTAAAATATACGTACGTTCATCCTTTGTTAATATCATGCCAGGTGCCATGCCGTGATGGTTTGCAAGCACCTCACTACCCGCTAGTATTAAAGCTTGCTTACGATTATTATCCGTCATTGGACGTCCTCGTTTGGCAAAAAACTGCTCAATATTAGCCAGTGCGATATCATCAAAATCGAGAGAAACGTCAAGATGACGCGCAATCGTTTCCTTTGTTAAATCATCCTTTGTAGGACCAAGCCCACCAGAGAAAATGATTAAATCAGCACGAGTCTCTGCAATGGAAATGGCCTCTTCTAAACGTTGTGCATTATCTCCAACAACAGTGTGATAATACACATTTATCCCTAATTCGGACAACTGACTAGAAATAAATCTGGCATTTGTGTTCGAAATCTGACCAAGCAATAACTCTGAGCCAACTGCAAGAATTTCAGCATTCATGATCCTCAAGACCTCTCTTATTTAGACTCAAGTAAGGCACGTCGATTTAGATAGAAATAATCCCATCCAGACCATAGCGTAAAGAACAATGCAATATATAGCATAATTGAATCGAATCGAAAACCGATAAGTGTAAAGACTGTATTGTGTAAAAGTGCTGCTCCGATGGCCACAATTTGGGCCCATGTTTTAATTTTACCAAGCTGGTTCGCCGCAACAACTTCTCCTTCACCTGCCAATATTAAACGAAGGCCAGTTACTGCAAATTCACGGCTAATAATAATAATTATTATCCATGCAGGCGCCATATCAAGCTCTACCATTAAAATAAAAGCTGCTGAAACTAGCAACTTGTCAGCAAGTGGGTCTAAAAATTTCCCAAATGTTGTCACAAGATTGTACTTACGTGCATAATAACCATCCACCCAATCAGTCGCTGAAGCAATAATAAAAATGAGTGCACCTACAAAATGATGAACAGGCATCGTCGCACCGAATAGTGACATTGTTCCCCAGCCAAAATCAAACATCATAACAATGACAAAGAACGGGATAAGTAAGATTCGAGAGATGGTAATTTTATTTGGAATGTTCATTTTTCTAACACCTTTCATGATGAAAGAAAGTAGTCATCACTAGATGACTACTGTTCTTTATTGAAATTGATGACGATGTTTTGCGTTACAATTTGCTGTGCATACGTTAAAGGCTCGTCATTAATGTATACTTTAGCTTGCGCTGAATTACCTAAGCGGATACGGGCGTAATTTTGAGATGTTGCGTCGAATTCTACTACTTCTCCTGCATTATAGACACGAGTATCTGATAGTAATTCTTGTTGCTGTTGGTTTCGAATACCGATAAATGTAGGACCGGATACTTCAATACGTATTTTAAATGCGTCTGCACCTGTTAACGTATAAGAAGTTGTAGCACCATCCGCTTCAATAGCCCCAGCTGAAATCGATTGCTTAACCTCTTCAGTTTGCTTTTCATCAGGTGTTTCCTGTGCTGAATCTTTTGAATCTGCTGAGTCTTGTTTGTTATTTGTTTGAGCTTTTTTCTCTTTTTCTTTTTCTTTTTCTGTATCTATTGGTTTTGCTTTTGTATCATATTCTATTTCTGATGGAGTATCTTCCATAACATCTGGCACTGCTTTATTTTTAGACTGCATTAGCACCCAAATCACCACAATAATGACAATGATAAATAAACCAACGATTATTTTCGGCATTGCTTCCATCATTTTAGTAGAAGGGCCTTTTGAAACTTTTCTTCTACTTGGACTAGTCGTCATCGATTGACTTACTTGATTGTTTGGAGTACCTGGTAGCTCGCTTTTATAAGTTTCTAAAAGCTCCTCTGCGTCCAAGCCAACAGCGTCTGCATATTGTTTAATAAAAGCTCGTACATAAAACGAACCAGGCATAATCGAATAATTGCCTTCTTCAATACCTATTAAATAACGCTTTTGAATTTTTGTTATTTCTTGTAAATCGTCTAAGCTGTAGCCTTTAGACAGTCTCGCCTCTTTCAGTCGAGTCCCTAATTCTGCCACTCATAACACCTACTTTAATATCAAATTAAAAATTAAATCCACCAAATGAATTAGATTCGGACATCATTTGGCTTTTTTCCATTATTTCATACGTAATTTCTTCATCTGGGTGATGACGCAATTCAATGATATAATCAAAGTCCTCTATCTTATATTCTGAATGCTGAACAAACATGTCTGGATGCTCGATGACCTTAATGGAAGGCATACTCATCATTTCACGCACTAGTTGCAAATGTCGCTCATCAGACGAACGACGTGTCACAATGCCATCTAATATAAAAATATTATTGTCACTGAATTCATCACCAGCAAGTTTATTGCGAACAGTTTGCTTAATCATTGTAGACGATAAAAAAATCCATTTTTTATTGGCACATACACTTGCCGCTACAATCGATTCAGTTTTTCCAACACGAGGCATTCCACGTATCCCAATAAGCTTATGCCCGTCTTTTTTAAAGAGCTCAGCCATAAAGTCAACTAAAATACCAAGTTCATCTCGTACGAAGCGGAAGGTATTTTTTTCATCTGCATCTCGTGGAATATAATGACCGTGCCTAATGGCTAAACGATCACGGAGCTTTGGTTGTCGAAATTTGGTAACGTTAATATGTTCCATTGTCGAAACAATTGTACGAAAACGCTCAATTGTCTCATCGTTGTCTGTATGCACTAACATACCACGTCGATCCTCATCGACACCATTTATTGAAATAATATTGACACGAAGCATCCCTAAAAGTGAAGCAATATCTCCTAATAATCCAGGGCGATTCACCTGAATTTCATATTCAAAGTACCAATCGCTCAAACACACTCGTTCCCTTCCTATTAGTTAACGTAAAAAATCCTTTATAAGTTCCATCATAGCTGATTTTTTATGTAATGGAAAGTTAGAATACGTGGAATTATGGCGTTATTTTTAAAAACTTACTATTTTTTTTTTGAACACACAGAATAGGCTTACATACGTTCCCTTTTCAATGCAAAAATCCTCTTTTATACAGAAAAAAAAGAGGAGATAGTTCTCCTCTTCGTTTTACTGCACAGGCTTATTTTCTACAAGTTTAATGACACAATTCGCCAATGCATGTTTTTCTTCTTCAGAGGCAACGCCCCATAAATCCGACAGCACTCGCTCTTGTTCATTTTTAGGATCGACATTTGTCGCCAAATATTCTCCAATTTGTACAGCAGCTTGTTGGATCATTTTCGTTGGCATCCCACTTGATTCTGCTCGCATAACATTTTGACCTAAAAACGATGTCCATTTTTGCCAGTTTTCTAAAATAGTCATATGTTTCTCCTCCTTTACACATGTAGTATGTGCAAAAAAGAACATTATATGTACCAGCCACCGTTTAATCGAATAACTTGTCCCGTTACATAATCTGCTTTTCCAGAAAGATAGAAACGTACCATTTCAGCAACATCCGTTGTTTGTCCAGTTATACCTAGTGGAATGTCCTCTAAAATATATTCAAGTTCCTCTTCGCTTAAATGATTGTTCATCGAGGTATTAATAAAACCAGGTGCAATGGCATTAACACGAATACGTGATAGTGCGGCTTCTTTCGCATATGACTTCACAAAAGCATGTTGGGCGCCCTTCACAGTTGCGTAAAGTGCTTCACCAGCCGATCCAGCTTCTCCCCAAATTGAACCAATAAAAAGCACATAGCTGACATCATGAGCGCGTAGCTTTGATGACAGCAATGCCGTCAGACGCATTGGATTTTGTACATGGACACGCCATAATGCATCCATATCCTCCACCGTAGTATCTTCAAGCAGAGAATAATGTGCTTGACCATTTGCAAAGACAATCGCTTGCACATTAAAAATTTGTGATGCTAGCAATTGTGCCCCGGACGCTTTCGAAAAATCTCCCTGTACAAGCATAAACTCCTGTGCAGGGAAACTTTCTGAAAGGGAGCAGTATAGAGCCTGTGCTGCTTTTTCATTGTTTGAAAAGTGTATGTAGATGGACCAACCATCTTCTGCCAGACTTCGACAAATAGCACGGCCAATCTCACCCGATGCACCTAAAACGAGGGCAAACTTTTTCACTGTACGCCCTTTTCTGTAGGTAAAATTTTAAAGACAGTTTGTTGAGATTCACCTTGAACTGAAGAAAATGCTTTTTTCAAATCTTCAATCGTTAGTTCTTCTAGTACAGGCACAACATCGAACAAATTCATATCATTAAACGAATAACGTGTAAATTGGTTGGCGATAAATTCAATAGAGTTCAGTGCACGTAGGAAGAAACCTATTTTTTTACGTTTTACTCGTTCTAAATCGGCACTTTCAAAATGTGCATCTCTATCATACTTTGCTAATTCTTCCTTAATAGCTTTCTCTAATGCAGCCGGGTCTGTAGAATCTGAGCCAATCATAGCAAATCCAAAGCCATTTTCTAACGTGAAATCAAATGCATACGTTTCATCGATTAATCCATCGTCATAGACGGTCTCATAAAATTTAGATGTACGTCCAAAAATAAGTTCAAGTGCAATTTGAACAGACAGCTCATGTTTTAACATGTCACGCCCAGAAAGATTTGTTTCTTTCGCTTTTAAGCCGATATAGACCTTAGGCTTTTGTACATCCATATGCAACTCACGTTCTTTAATAGCAACATCTGTCGGTTCTTGATCGAAGAAACGTTGAATTGGTGTTGGTTCAGGGAATTCTTTTTTGTCTTGATTGTCACGAATAAACGTCATCATTTCATTAGGATCTACTGCACCAATGACAAACAATAACATATTGGACGGATGATAAAATGTATTGTAGCACGTATATAAATGGTCCGCAGTAATGCCATCAATCGACTCTATTGTACCAGCGATATCAATTTTCACTGGATGATTATGATACATATTTTCGATTGTACCAAAATATAGGCGCCAATCTGGTTGATCGTCGTACATCGTAATTTCTTGACCAATAATGCCCTTCTCCTTATTAACAGTTGCTTCTGTAAAGTAAGGCTCTTGAACAAAATTTAATAATGTTTCTGTGCTGTTATAAATATTGTTCGTCGAAGAAAATAAATACGCTGTACGTGTAAATGATGTAAAGGCATTGGCTGAAGCACCGAATTCACTAAACTTTTGGAAGACATCTCCATCTTCTTTTTCAAACATTTTATGCTCTAAGAAGTGGGCAATGCCATCTGGTACTGTAATGCTTTCAGTTCCACCAATTGGCACAAATGTACGGTCAACAGAGCCGTATTTTGTGGTGAACGTTACAAATGTTTTGGAAAAGCCTTTTTTCGGTAATATATAGACGTCTAAGCCATTTTCTAATTTTTCATAATACAATGTTTCATCTAATTGTTTGAATTCAATTGTTTTCATTGTGCGGCTTGCTCCTTTCCACATAAGAAATAGACCGCTTCTAGCTGTACTTGCTTCGCCATTTCAACAATATCTTGCTTTGTCACAGCTTTCCATTTATTTGCCCAAGCTTCAACAGAGAACTCCTCGGGTAAATCTTTATATTGGTCAAAAATTTCTATTTGTCCTCGGGCAGAATCCAATGCTTCTTTTAGCTGATTCGTCAGCATTGCTTTTGTTTGCTCTATTTCCAAATCTGTAATATCGCCCGCTTGCATAACAGCAAGTTGTTCCTTAATTAGTGATAGCGCTTTTTCTTCATTCTTTGGTTCAATCCCAGACACAACAAAGACTAAGCCATAATGTGATGCAAATGAGCTAGACGCATAGTAGGCTAAGCTTTCCTTTTCACGAACATTCATAAATAATTTGGCGTGAGGGTAGCCACCGAATACGCCATTAAAGATTTGCATTTTGGCGAAATCAGCGTCACCAAATCGTACTGGTGTACTAAAGCCAATATGCATCTTTCCTTGCTTCATTTCTTGTTGTTCACGTACATAATCATTTTGCGGATGCTGTTGTGGAAGTACAGCAGGAATTTCTTCAGGTGTACGATCATTAAACGGCAGCGCTTCTTTTAGTTTCGCTACGATTTCGTCTTCATTGATATCACCCGCGACATAAATGTCTATTTTATCGTTAGCAAGCATGGATTGATATGCTTCAAACAATGATGTAGGGGTAATTTGTTGAATGTCCTCGACAGTTCCATTAGCAGAAATAGAGGCCGGTTCATTCGGACGTAATATTTGTTGAATGCGTTGCTGCGCAAAACGAGATTTATCGTCAAAAATGGACTCAATACGCTGAATGACTGTTTTCTTTTCACGTTCCACAATCGATTCCTTAAATACACCATTTTCTAAATTCGGTTCAAATATTGCTGTGTGCAATAAATCAAGTACCTCGTTTAAAACACTTGCATTTGCCAAATAATGATCATTAACGGCTTCTACATTCATCAGTACTGTATGTTCATTACCACGTTTAGATGTGTCAAAATATAACACTGTGCCATACAAGTCATCCAAGAAACTTCGGAATGCAGCGGTTGTCTTATATTTAGCATTACTGTGTTGCAATACATTTGTTAACACTGTACGTTCAGACGCATTTGTCGCCGTTAAAGCTCTTCTCCATTTAATTGAAAAATTTACGGTTTTAAATTGGGTCGTTTGTCGGATATGCAAATTGACACCTTTCGCTAAAGGTATTGTTTTAAACATATATAGAACCCTCCTTATCTTTCTTAATATAACAAAGTACTACACATACTATACATGTCTATTGTCTATAATTGCAAAAAGAATCCAAAGTATGTATATGAAATGTATAGAAGTTACTTTTATTGATTGATGAACCTGTTCATATTAGCAAATAAAGATCATCCTCCAACCATTATTTTCCCAAACACTTGAGATATGTACAAGGAAAAAGACTGAGCATTTTCGCCCAGTCTTTAGTGTCAACAATTATCTGTTTGTTATTAGCGTTTCCCTTTTATATAAGGTTGGCCACTAGCTTTTGGTGCATTTGCTTTACCGATAAATCCTGCTAATGCAAAGATCGTTAAGACGTACGGTAAAATTTGTAGGTACACAGCAGGAATATCTTGAATATAAGGAATTCCGCTTCCTGCAACACTTAACGTTTGTGCTACTCCGAAGAATAAAGCAGCACCTAATGCACCGATCGGATGCCATTTACCGAAAATCATTGCAGCAATGGCCATAAAGCCTTGGCCCGCAATTGTTGCATGTGAGAAATTGCCTGCAATTGATTGCGCGTACACTGCACCACCAAGACCACCTAATGCCCCAGAGATAACAACAGCAATATAGCGCATTCTATTAACGTTTACACCCATCGTATCTGCAGCCATTGGATGTTCACCGACAGCGCGTAAACGTAACCCAAATGGTGTTTTATAAATGATAAACCATGCTCCAAAAGCTACTGCAAAAGCTAATATCGATGTACTGTAGACATTTTGGAATAATAATGGACCAAAGAACGGTATGTCCTCTAAATAAGGGATAGCGAAACGATTTATTGCATAGGTTTGGTCAATCATATCTGTTTGACCTTTATCATAAATCATTTTTACCAAGAATACAGATACCGCTAAACCTAATAAGTTGATAGCAACCCCCGATACTGTTTGATCGGCACGGAAGGAAATAGACGCAACTGCATGGAGAAGTGAGAAGATTCCCCCAATAATGAAAGCTGCCAGCATTGCCATCCAAATTGTTGCTGAACCGAATGTTGCAGCATATTCTAAATTGACATAAATACCAACAAATGCGCCAACAATCATTAAACCTTCTAATCCGATGTTTACTACACCAGAACGTTCAGAGAATACACCACCGATTGCTGTAAAAATTAAAGGTGTTGCATAAAGAATCGCCGAAGGGATGATGAAATATAACATTTCTAAAAAGCCCATGTTATTGTCCCTCCTTTTTCTTGCTCAACTTTTGTAATGCTACTCGAATAATATAGCCTGATGCCACGAAGAAAATAATTAACGCGATAATAATAGACACGATTTCCTCTGGAATACCTGCAGCATTCGGCATATTTAGCGCTCCGTATTTAAGTGAGCCGAATAATGAAGCTCCGAATACTACCCCTAGTGGCGTGTTGGCACCAAGTAAGGCAACAGCGATCCCATCGAAACCAATACCTGTAAAGCCTGGTTTAATAGAGACGTTTCCGAAAGTACCTAGTGCCTCCATAGCACCACCAAGACCTGCGAACATACCTGAAATCGTCATAGCTAAAATAATGTTTTTGTTGACGCTCATACCAGCATAATCTGCAGCATGCTTATTAAATCCTACCGCTTTAAGCTCATATCCGCGTGTTGTTTTTTCTAAAATGAACCACATAACTATTACCATTAACAGTGCAACAATGATGCCATAGTGAAGACTTGAATTGTCTGTTAGCTCTCTTAAAAACGGAGAACGTAATGAAGCTGATTCATGAACTCGTTCTGTTTTAAAGCCACCGTCAGACAAGTTTTTAATAACTGCATTCGCAATATAAAGCGCAGTGTAGTTTAGCATAATTGTCGCAATAACTTCGTGAACTTTAAATTTCGCTTTTAAGAAACCTGCAATAAAGGCCCAAAATGCACCTGCAGCTGCTGCCGCAAGTAATGCTAATGGTAAGTGAATGATTTTAGGTAGATCAAATGCATATCCTACCCAAGCTGCTGCTAGCCAACCTAAAATTAGCTGACCTTCAACACCGATGTTGAATAACCCTGTGCGGAAGGCAAATGCTACCGCAAGACCCGCCAATATATACGGTGTTATTTGACGGATTGTGTTCCCAATTGAATATGAATCTCCAAAAATACCTGTCCAAAGGGCGCTATAACCTTGTACTGGGTCATAGCCGCTGACTACCATCACGATAGCACCAACGATTAAACCGATAATGATAGAGATGATAGGAACGAGTATATTAATGACACGATTTGACATTAGTCGTTCCCCTCCTTCGCACCATTCATGTTATTTTTACTACTTTGTCCTGCCATTAATAGGCCCAGCTCTTGTTCTGTTGTTTCTTGTGGATTTAATTCATCCACGATTTGACCATCATAAATAACAGCGATACGATCCGAAACATTCATGACTTCATCTAATTCAAATGAAATTAACAGTACTGCTTTTCCTTTATCACGTTGCTCAATAAGGCGGGAGTGAATAAATTCAATTGCCCCTACGTCAAGACCACGTGTTGGCAATGCTGCGATCAATAAATCAGGATTACGATCAATTTCACGACCGATAATCGCTTTTTGTTGGTTACCACCTGAAAGGGCACGTGCTGGAGTCATTTCACCATTACCAGTACGGACATCATATTCTTCAATAATTTGGCGCGCTTTTTCAGACACTTTCTTGTAGTCCATGACAAAGCCCTTAGCGATTGGAGACTGGTAATATGTTTGCAGTGCGATATTATGGCCAATTGGGAAATCTAATACTAAACCGTGTTTATGACGGTCTTGTGGGATATGCCCAACGCCTTCCTCCGTAATTTTTCGAGGCTTCATATTTGTTATATCTTTGCCATTTAATTTAACGTTACCACTTTTAATTTTACGTAGACCCGTTATGGCCTCGATTAACTCAGATTGTCCGTTTCCATCGATACCCGCAATACCAACAATTTCACCTTTGCGTACTTTTAAGTTCAACCCTTTTACTTTATCGATATTTCGATAGTCTGTAACAATCAAGTTTTCAATCGCAAGTACTTCATCGGTTGGATTTGCTTCTGTTTTTTCTGTTTTAAATTCGACTTGGCGACCAACCATCATTTCAGCTAATTGGTTAGGATTTGTTTCAGCAGTTGTAACTGTTCCAATCCCTTCCCCTTTTCTGATAATCGTCACACGATCAGAGACTTCCATAATTTCTTTTAACTTATGGGTAATCAAAATAATGGATTTGCCCTCTGCAATTAAGCGGCGCATTATTTGAATAAGCTCTGTAATCTCCTGTGGTGTTAAAGATGCAGTAGGTTCGTCAAAGATTAAAATTTCTGCACCACGGTATAATGTCTTTAAAATTTCAACACGCTGTTGCATCCCTACTGTAATATTCTCGATTTTGGCATATGGATCAACATCTAAACCATACTTTTCGGAAAGTGCCTGTACTTTCTTTGCCGCATCTTTAATATTAATAACACCCATTTTTGTAGGCTCAGAACCTAAAATAATATTCTCTGTTACTGTAAAATTTTCCACCAACATAAAGTGTTGATGTACCATACCAATCCCTAGATCATTGGCCACATTTGGATTTGTAATTTTAACAGCCTTCCCACGAACTCGAATTTCGCCGCCTTCTGGTTGATACAAACCAAAAAGGACGTTCATTAAAGTCGATTTACCTGCACCATTTTCACCTAGTAATGCATGGATTTCGCCTTTTTTCAGTTGGAGGGTGATATTATTATTCGCCACGAAATTACCGAATTCTTTTCGGATTCCTAGCATCTCAATCACGTATTCCAATTTCGTCACTCCCTTAATAGGCACTTTTATCAATTTCGCCTTGGCGTAATTGTGGCTGTTGCTTTGCTTTCGCCACAGAAAACATTTCGTAGCTACCGCTTCGCTTTCGCTACAGAAAACATGTGTTACTGACGCTTCGTTAACACTCCATTTCGCAAAGATAAACAATACGTCCAGTTTTTGAAACCGTTTTCTATATTTGTTTGAGACAAACTTAATAATACTAGCCATAGTCACTGTTAGTTCAACGTTTTTTAACATCGACAGCAATGACCTCAGCCAGAGGTTCCATCTTCGTTCAGTGGCATTATATACCCTATTAACAAAAAATTCATGCATGTCTTGTCTCACTAATAGAGGTAGATATTCTTCTGAATGAAGATAAATTAATACAGGAAAGGTCATCGTTAGAAACCTTTCTTCTATTAACTTGTTACCATCATTACTATTCTTACGATAAACTCATAGAAAAATTACTACCTCTATGGTAAACAAATAGAATCAAATAGAGTATTGCAAATAGTCAAAATATAACGATAGATTGAAAAATCATCATAAGGGCCTTTTAAAAGTCCTTATGATGATCAAAAGATGAATTATTTTTTCACTTTTTCTGGAACTTTAATTTCACCTTTAGCAATTTTTTCTTTATATTCATCAATAACAGTTTGAACATCTGCTGGGATTGCACCACGAGAATCTGCAAGTTTCACGCCGTCTTCAGCTAAACCATAAGTTAGCGTTTTGCCACCAGGGAATTCACCGTTTTTAGCTTTATTTGAAATATCTATAACTGCTGCGTTAACACCTTTTAACATAGAAGTTAAAGTAACGTTTGTTTTATCATCTACTTTACCTTCTTCGTATTGGTCAGCATCTACACCAATTACCCATACATTTGCATTAGGATCTTTTTTCTTACGTTCCTTCGCCTCAGAGAATACACCGTTACCAGTTGCACCAGCAGCGTGGAAGATAATATCTACGCCTGAAGAATACATGCTGTTAGCTGTCATTTTACCAAGATCAGCTTTATCAAATGCGCCAGTATATTTTCTTTGAATCTTAATATCCGGATTTACTGCTTTAGCCCCTTCAACGAAGCCAGCTTCAAAGCGATTAATAACGGGAATATCTCCTCCGCCAATGAAGCCAATTTTTCCTGTTTTAGTCATTTTTGCAGCAGCTACACCAGCTAAGAAGGCACCTTCTTGCTCTTTGAACATAATAGATGCAACGTTGTCTGCTTTTACTGAAGCGTCAACGATTGCGAATTTATTATCTGGATTTTCTTCAGCTATTGCAGTCATAGCATCTTCCATCATGTAACCAATACCATAGATTAAGTTAAAGTCACGTCGTAATAATGCGTTTAAATTTGATTCATAGTCAGCGTCTGATTTTGATTGTAAGTAGTCGAAACCACCTTCACCTTTTTTTAGGTTATGTTCTTTACCGTAAGCTTGAACACCTTCCCAAGCAGATTGGTTGAATGATTTATCATCAACGCCACCAACGTCAGTAACCATTGCTACTGAGAACACATCTTCTTTTTTGCTTTCGTCTGTTGACGCGTTCTCTTTTTCTTTTGCAGGTTTTTCTTCGTCTTTCGTACCACATGCACCTAAGATTGCACTTGCAGCTAAAACTGATGATAATACTAAGCCAAATTTACGTTTTTTCATTTTTTTAACCCCCCAAAGGTATTGTAATTAGCAGGAAAAATATTTAGAAATGTTCTACACCCGTTTACGAACTACATGGAAGCTGAATTTATCAGCTCGGAAATAATTTTTTGAATACAGCACTACTTGATCATGATCATCGTAATGCAACTGCTTTAATACTAAAAGAGCTGTTTCACGCCCGCAATTTAAAATCGGTGAAGCTTGCTCATGATACCCGATTGGATCAATATATGTAACGGCATAGGCAACATGAATTTTACCAGATTGTTCAAGTGCAGAGAAAAGTGAAACTTCTTTTTTTTCAACAAAGTCAGTTGGCAGGAAACTTGCTGGTAATCTGTCTATGCAGTATACTACCGGCTCGCCATCCGCTGTTCTGACACGTTCAATTGTGAGTAATTTATCTTCGCCATCACATTGGAAGCGTTTTAAATCTTCCTCAGAAGGTATGCTTTCCGTCGCCTTTAAAAAGCGGGAACCGGGTTCCATACCTGCTGCCTCGATCATAGAAGAAATGCTCGATAAATGCTCGATTCCTGAAGTAAACAACGGTTTAGGGTTTACAAAAGTCCCCACCCCATGTCGACGTACAATAACATTTTCCTCTTCCAACAGTCGTAGCGCTTCTCTAAGAGTTGCTCGACTGACTCCTAGTGATTTCGATAATTCAAACTCTGAAGGCAGTTTTTCATTTTCTTTAAAAATGCCTGTTTCAATGTCAGACTTTAAACGATCAATTACTTGAAGATAGAGATGACGATGATCAGCTTTAATAGTCACATATATCACCACCAAAATCAGAGATCAGACATCTGATGTACAACATTCCTACTAATCGTTCATAAATATAACATTTTTATAGACTGAAAGCAATTACACCTTAGCGTAATTGCTTCCGAAATTTGAAATGAATTTGTGCCTACTTGATATATTCAACATTATTCATTTTTTGTCGTTGTTTTGGCACTAATTATCGTATTGATGAATGAGCACTTGTCGAGGTTTACTACCCTCTGGAGGCCCGACAATACCGCGTTGTTCCATTTGATCGACAATACGAGCAGCTCTCGAATAGCCGATACGGAAGCGGCGCTGCAACATCGAAACAGAGGCCGTCTGCATACTCACAACTAACTGCACAGCCTCATCAAATAATTCGTCCGTTTCCTCTAAAATTGTCTCTTCTTCGGTCGGAATCATTTCCTCCTGATACTGTGCTTTTTGCTGTTCTATAACAAAGGTAACAACTGACTCAACTTCTTGATCTGATAAAAAGGCACCTTGCACACGTTTTGGTTTAGATGCACCGGCAGGTAAAAACAGCATATCTCCTCGACCGAGTAAACGTTCTGCTCCACCCATATCTAATATCGTTCTAGAATCGATTGATGATGAAACCGCAAAGGCAATACGCGAAGGAATATTTGCTTTAATAACACCTGTCAATACATCAACACTTGGTCGTTGGGTTGCAATAATTAAATGAATCCCTGCTGCACGTGCCATTTGTGCTAAACGTGTAATAGAATCCTCTACATCACTTGAGGCAACCATCATTAAGTCCGCTAACTCATCTACAATTACCACAATATAAGGTAATTTCGGATGTTTTTCATCCGTTTGCTCATTGACTTTTTGTACATGACCGTTGTAACCTTCAATATTACGAGTACCTGTATGAGAAAATAAATCATAACGGCGCTCCATTTCAGCCACAACTTTCTTCAGCGCCTGAGACGCTTTACGAGCATCCGTAACAACTGGTGCCAGTAGATGAGGAATTCCATTATAAACATTTAACTCCACCATTTTCGGGTCAATCATCATTAGCTTTACCTCATGTGGTTTTGTACGCATTAGAATTGATACGACAATACCATTTATACACACACTTTTCCCACTACCCGTCGAACCCGCAACAAGTAAATGTGGCATTTTATTGAGCTCGGCGAGTACTGCTTGTCCAGTAATATCACGACCTAATGCGACTTGTAATAAAGCTTCTGGCTTTGCACCATCTTTAGACTCTAACACTTCCCGAAGTGTAACAATTGCTACCTCACTATTTGGTACTTCAATGCCAATCGCAGACTTTCCAGGAATTGGTGCTTCCATACGAATATCCTTTGCAGCAAGTGCTAAGGCAAGATCATCCTGTAAGTTTACAATTTTACTTACTTTCACGCCTATATCTGGTAATATTTCGTATTTCGTTACAGCTGGGCCTAAATGAACCTGCGTTACTTTTGCTTTCACACCAAAGCTTTGCAACGTTTGCTCTAGCTTTTTTGCATTGGCCTGAATAACAGAATATTCGCCACTTTGGTCATGCTGTGGCGGTAATTGTAATAGATTATAAGACGGCAGTTGATAATCTGCATTTTCTACAGCATCTGCCCCTTCGATATGGACATCATCAACAATTTCTCCATGTTCAATATCTTCATTTTCAGCTGTTGCATATTCTTCTCGTTCATGAGATACATTTTGAGTAAAGGCAGAGATAATTGGTTCATGAGAAGCTTCTTCCTCAGCTTGTACCTCAGGCTCCTGTTCGACAGCTGCGATTTCATCCTTGCTTTCTACTTTTGAACGGCGATTCTTAGGTTTCTTTGGCACATTTTTTTTCTTTTCACGATGTTTCTTTTGCCATTTTCCAAAAAGATCAGGCATTTTGTCCGCTAAATATGGAACAAGCGCCTTTCCTGTTACTAAAATTAAGCCGATAAAGAAAATAACCCATGCAACGACCTTCGCACCTGTTGCCTCAAATAATACATGTAGAGCACTGAATAACAGTGCACCAATCATACCTCCGCCAAGTGCATTACTTCGATGGATAATACCCTCTGAATTAATTAAAATTCGCCAAGATTCTCGCAACACAGAATCTGATAATAAACCTCCAGATTTTGATAATTGTTCAAAAAGAATGCCGTGACTAAAAATTGTTAAACTCATAACAATGAGGAGCATACCTAATATGAGACGATCATAAATACTTACTTTTTTCCGCCCAATCATCAGTAATAACGCAACAAATATAAGCATAAATGGCACAGCAAAATGTAAATTCCCTAAAAGAAACATTGCCATTGTTTGGAGAATACGTCCAATCATGCCATATTCAAAAATCATAATAACTGCTAATGCAATTAAGATAAGCCCTAAAATTTCATACATAAGCGGATGCATTTCTTTTTTTTCTGTAGTCGCTTTTGTTTTCGAGACTTTTCTTTTTCTACTAGTCGCCATCTATTTCACCTTCTTTTGTAATCCATTCTATATATGTAGCGAATAATAACATGTAGAACTTGATTATTTCAAAAAATAGACTCATTACCATAACGTGTGGTTGATTTCCGTTCCGGCTGGGCGCTTTGTCGCTGACGCTTCGCTTTCGCACAGATAAAACATTTGTCGCTGACGCAGCGGCAGGATGTTTTTTGCGCGAGAGCGTAGTGCTAACATAGCGAAAGCGGCACGATGTTGGCCACGAAGGCGTTAACACAGGACGTGATGATTTTAGCCTTCGTTTCTCTATTGCTAATCCCCAAGGAGTCACCCAGCCCTCACCCCAATCAACTTATATAAATGATATATGTTTCAACAAATGCCATTCCCAACTTTTAGGTTTGAGCCAAAAAAAGGATTTTCCACCGTTTACATTCGGTTAGAAAATCCTTTTTCATTCAACGATGATGTTTCATTTTTAATATTCCATAATGATTGGGATAATCATTGGGCGGCGCTTCGTTTTTTGGAATAAATACGTATTCAGTGTATCTCGAATTTCTTGTTTAATGTTTGTCCATTCAAATGTATCTTTACCAACGTATTTTTCAATAACAGTTTTCGCAATCTCAGAAGCTTCTACCATTAATTCTTCTGATTCGCGTACATATACGAAACCACGCGATAAAATTTCCGGACCAGATGCAATTTTCTTTTGAGCACGGTTTAACGTTACAACAACAATGAAAATTCCATCCTGCGATAATAACTTACGATCGCGAAGTACGATGTTGCCTACATCGCCAACACCAATACCGTCTATTAATACATTACCAGCTTGTACACGGCCACTCATTCGCATTTTACCATTTTTATATTCTACAATATCCCCTTTATCGGCGATAAAAATTTGTGATTTTTGCATACCTAGTTGTTGAGCAAGCTTAGAGTGAGCAATAAGCATACGGTACTCACCTTGCACAGGGATAAAGTACTTCGGTTGCATTAAATTTAACATTAATTTTAAATCCTCTTGGCTACCGTGACCCGACACATGTACATTTTTGCTAGATGTTAGAATCTCAGCGCCTGCTTTTGCGATAGAGTTCATCGTATTAGCCATCTGTACTTCCATACTAGGAGATGGTGTAAAAGTAATTAATACGGTATCATCTTGCTTTATTTTAATGTCTCGGTGATGTTTGCGGACGATTTTCTCTAATGCATCAAGTGGCTCCCCTTTATTACCTGTAGCAATAATAATAATCTCATCATCTTGATATTTTTGCATTTCTGAGATAGGGATGATTGTATCTTCCCCAGCCGTTAAGTAACCTAGCTGTACACCTAAATCCACAGCTTTTTCTAAAGGTTTTCCTACGATGACTACTTTACGGAAAGACTTTTGAGCTTGTGTAAATACTTGTTGAACACGGATAAAATTCGATGCATAAACAGCAACTAAAATACGACCTGGTGCTGAATGGAATGTTTTTGATAATTGCTCTTCAATCACAATCTCAGATGTCGTATAACCTGGTCGTTCAGCTTCACTCGACTCAGATAATAGAATAAATACGCCTTCTTCCCCTAACTGAGCCATTTTTGCTAAATCAGGCTTAAATTTACCTGTCGCTGATTGATCGAATTTAAACTCCCCTGTATGAACAATTGCTCCTTCAGATGTATGGAACACTACCCCTAACGAATCGGGAATACTATGTGTTGTATGGAAGAATGTCACATACGTTGAGTTAAAATTCATACGACTACGGTTCGTAACCTCAAAGAATTTCACCTGATGTGGTGCAGGCAATTCTTTTAAATGTTCCTTTGCAAGTGCAATTGTTAATTTTGATCCGTACACTGGCGCTTTCACTTTTTGTAATACATAGGCAATCGAGCCAATTGCATCTTCATGACCATGTGTTAAGAAAATGCCTTTCACACGATCTTTATTTTCTTCTAAATACGTAATATCCGGAATTACGATATCAATGCCCAGCATTTCGTCTTCAGGGAACATTAAGCCGCTATCCACTACAAATAGCTCTTCGTCAATTTCTACTACGTACATTGCTTTCCCAATTTCGCCCACGCCACCAAGTGGGATGATGCGAATTAATTCATTTTTCTTTTTTGTCAATTTATTTCCTCCTAAAAATATCCCGAACAGCAACCACTTAAAATTTATTATACGGTTTGCAAAGCTTTTGCACAAATTAAAAATTCAACTTTCATGATAGAAACAGAAATTTATTGCAAATTTTATTACTAATAGATGGAAAGCAGGTTGAGTATGTGGCATTGTGAAAGGTCTAATTTTTGTCTTTTATTTAGTGACGTAGGTTTTTGGAATGGGATATATCGCCGTTTGTAAACCATTCTCTGTATGGTTGTTCTAGCGCCTGAGCGGATATTAGCTGTACCTGAGCAGTTTCCACTCCTACCCGAGCGGATCTCCGCCTTACCTGAGGGGGCCTCCCTACGGATCAACGGTCTTATTCTTTATATTTCTAACAAAAGAAAAAAGACCGTAAACAAACTAAAAAATCTCACGTTTGTTTACGGTCTAAGGATTTAACTAAAGGTACTTATTTTTCTAAAGCTTTTCGCTTTTTCTTGATACGTATCCCAAATTCGGTCAAAGTTTGCTTTTTCTTCATCTGTCATTTCCATCATTGGCAGGCGAACATTAAGTGTATCAAAGCCTAATTTGGTCATCGCGTATTTTACAGGCGATGGGTTTGGCTGTGCGAACAACGCACGTACAAGTGGTAATAATGCTCGGTGAATTTTGGCTGCTAGCTCGTGATTTCCTTCTTCAAACGCTTTAATCATTAATTGCATATCATTTCCAACAACATGAGCAGCAACTGAAATAATCCCTGCTCCACCTATTGCTAGTAGTGGAAGTGTTAAACCATCGTCCCCACTATACACGAAGAAATCATCATCTGAATCAACATTCTCAATAATATCGCCCATTTGATCTAAATTTCCACTCGCTTCTTTAATCCATGAAATATTAGGAATTTTACTTAAAGCAACGGAAGTTTCATAGGCAACATTGACACCTGTACGTCCTGGCACGTTATAAAGCATGACAGGTAAACTTGTTTCTTTTGCAATTGTTTCAAAATGCGCAAAAATACCGCGTTGATTTGGCTTATTATAATATGGTGCTACAAGCATGATACCATCTGCACCATTTTCTTCTGCCTTGTGCGTCATTGCAATAGAGTAAGCAGTCTCGTTATCCCCTGTACCTGCAATTACGGGTACACGGCCTGCTACTTTTTCTACTGTAAAGCGTACAACTTCAATTTTTTCTTCTGTGGACATAGTTGGGTTTTCAGAGGTTGTGCCACATGCGACAATACAATCTGTACCATTATCAATCAAATAATTAATAATACGTTCTAGTTCTGGATAATTAATCGTGCCATCTTCTTTGAACGGCGTAATCATCGCCGTTCCAATTCGACCTAAATTCATCCTTACACCCCTCTTATAGTAAGTTATCCTCCAGCATTGCTTCTGCAATTTGAATAGAGTTTAATGCAGCGCCTTTTAAAAGATTGTCAGAAACGATCCATAGATGGAATCCTTTTTTATTGTCTAAATCTTGTCGGATACGTCCTACATAAGTAGCATCTTCCCCTTCTGCATAGATAGGCATTGGGTAAGTTTGTGTTGCGATATCATCTTGTAATACTACACCTGGTGCACTGCGTAATACTTCAAAAATCGCCTGTACCGTTGCTTCTTTTTCTACTTCAATATAAACAGATTCAGAGTGTCCTGAAACGACTGGCACACGAACACAAGTTGCTGCTACGTTTAGCTCTGGTGCATGCATGATTTTCTTCGTTTCATTAATCATTTTCATTTCTTCGTATGTAAAGCCATTGTCTGTAAATTTATCAATTTGTGGAATGACATTACGAGCGATTGGATAATGACGTTTGTCGCTACCAGAAGGTAAAATATTTGCTTCTACATCCTTACCTGCATCCCAATTTTCACTTTGTGCCTTTAATTCTTGAATAGCAGAAATACCTGCACCTGAAACTGCTTGGTATGTTGATACAATAATTTTTCTTAAGCCAAATTCATTACGAATAGGTTCAAGTGCAGCCATCATTTGAATTGTAGAGCAGTTTGGATTCGCAATAATCCCTTTATGCTTAGCAAGATCGCCACGATTTACTTCAGGCACAACTAGTGGTACCTCTGGATCCATGCGGAAATGGCTCGTATTATCGATCACTACGGCACCACGTTTTGCCGCTTCTGGCGCCAACTCCGCTGATACAGAACCACCAGCTGAGAATAAAGCGACATTGACGCCTTCAAAAGCTTCAGGTGTCGCTTCTTCAATTGTATATGTCTTACCATTAAATTCGATTGGTTTCCCTGCTGAACGTGCAGAAGCTAAGAACTTAATATCTCCGATTGGAAAATTCCGTTTAATTAGCTGTTCCATCATTTTTGTGCCTACTGCCCCTGTTGCTCCAACAACCGCAACTGTTAACTGCTTTGTCATCTGTCATCTCTCCTTGAATACATGTTACATAATGTGTGCTATTGTATCACAAAAATACTGAAAATTGTGTGCAATTCGTGAATTATTTGAAATATTGTATAAACAGTGGTTGTAATTGCTTTTTCTCCGTAATCGCTTCATGAACAGTTGCGACCATTTGATCAAAATCAGCAATCAAGGAATTTGGCTTGGAATGTGGGGAGTCTTGCCCGAATGGAATAAAGTAAATGTTTTTAGCATTTAGCAGTCTCATAATATTCATACCATTTAAGCCAAGTGCATCATTTGTTGAGATGCCTAGGACAACAGGCGAACCGTTACGTAATGTTGCCTTAGCAGCCATCAAGACCGGACTATCTGTTGCTGCATTAGCAAATTTACTAATACTATTGCCAGTCATCGGCGCTATAACCATCGCATCCAATGGATTGGATGGTCCGAATGGTTCTGCCTCTTTAATAGAGGATATAACCTTTTCTCCAGTCAATTCCTCTATTTTTGCAATCCACTCCTCCCCGGTACCAAAACGCGTAGCCGCATGTAACACGGAATGCGTAATTATTGGAACAACTGTTGCTCCTGCATCTATAAAGTTTTGAATTTTAGGTACTACATCCTCATACGTACAGTGAGAGGCTGTAATACCTAAACCAATTCGTTTACCTAATAGCAATTTTCTTCCTCCTCTATTGCCTTGCACAATATTGTAGCTGCATCATGTGCAAAGTATTTCCCAGGTAATGATGGCAATAGTACGTACGTTTGTAATTGCTCAGTGTCTATATCTAAACAGCCAGGCTCTGAAGCCAAATCATATAGGACAGCTGGGACATGATCTAGGAATGATTCTGTAATCCATTTAGCTGGAATCGTATTGATAAAAATCCCATCATTAATTGACCATTTGCGGTCGTCTAAATTCGTAGCTTTATAACCATATGCCTTTGCTTCACTCACTTGTACAACTGAACGCGCAACTATATGGACATTAGCGCCCATCTTGACGAGTAAAGAGGCGAGCATTTTGGCTGTGCGTCCAAAACCTGCGATAGTAAAGTTTTGTCCGTAAATGCATTTTTGCTCGAGTCCGTAAAACGTGGCGATAAATCCCTCGGCTGTTAATCGTGCGTTTTGCCAAATAAAAGATTCTTGTTGTAAATAACAATTTGTTTCATTCTTCTCAAGCAATTGCTTCCAATGCATAGTCAAACGCCCTGTATAAAACTTAACTTGAGATATCCCATAAAGCTGTTCCACTTCAATTTTTAGTGGAAGGATGGGAAGAATAATTCTATTTGGTTGAAATTCTAATACAAGTTTATTTAACTCTTCATTCCAAACTGATGTTCTTTTATAAAATACCGTTCTCGATGGGCTTCTTAGCATTGTAGCTAATTCCTTTAACCTTAGATCCTCACCGATAACAAGCCATTTTTCATTTTCCAAAAGCTCACCTCACTGTAAAAATTCTGACTGAACCGTCGTTGTTTTGTTAAATAAAATACGATCTTCTCCAATTAGTATAATTTCATGCCAAGGTATCATTTCACTAACTTTTACTTTCTTTTTTTGGAATGGCAATTTATCTTTAACAATCTCAAAACCATGAATCTTTCCTGTTTGCACATCTATTAGACATTCTGTATGTGCCAATATACCAAAATGTACGCCACCCTCAACTTGAATTAACTCTTTATCCACCATCTCTGATAGTAGCATTCCTCATCTCCCTCCTTGAACCGTTACCCCAATATATGCCGAGTTTTTGCAATTCGTGACCCTTACCCAAAGTATGAAAATATTGCATTTATTAACCATACTGTGTATAGTGTGTATATACAGTCGTGTGAGGTGAGAAATTTGTGCATATTCATTTAAGCAACGCAAGTGATAAACCCATCTATGAGCAAATAACCGTACAGCTTAAGGAAGCGATACTAGCCAATAAATTACAGGCAGGTGACGCACTACCATCTATTCGTGCACTTGCAAAGGATTTAAAAATTAGCGTTATGACAACGAAGCGAGCTTATGCTGATTTAGAGCGAGATGGATTTATCGAAACAGTAGCTGGAAAAGGAAGTTTTGTTACAGAACGAAATCAAGATTTTCTACGAGAGGAATTATTACGTCAAGTTGAGGAGCATATGCAAAAAGCAGTGAAAACGGCCAAAACTGCTGGGCTGACAAAAGAAGAAGTACAGGAGTTACTTTCATTAATTTTGGAGGAGGACAACTAAATGAATGCTATTGAAGTTCATGATTTACATAAAAGCTTTGAAGGGTTTTCTCTTAATGATGTAAGTTTTTCAGTACCTCAAGGCACTGTCATGGGTTTTGTAGGAGAAAACGGTGCTGGGAAGTCTACTACAATTAAATGCATACTTAACCTACTCAAAAAAGAATATGGCGAAATTTTGCTATTTGGTAAGGATATTGTCGAACATGAATTATCGATAAAAAACGACATCGGTGTGGTTTTTGACGATTTACATGTGCCTGAAACACTTAATGCGGCGCAACTCGACAAAATTATGAAAAAGGTTTTTAAAACATGGGATTCAGGCTATTATTTTGAGCGATTAGCACAATTTAAAGTTCCGGAGAGGAAGAAGGTTAAAGAATTATCCCGAGGAATGAGGATGAAGCTTTCCATAGCATTAGCATTGTCGCATCATCCAAAACTTTTAATTTTAGATGAACCAACGAGTGGGCTAGATCCGATTATACGTGATGAAATTCTCGATTTATTTTTAACGTTTATGCAGGATGAAACACATAGCATCCTGTTTTCTTCTCATATAACAAGTGATTTAGAAAAGATAGCTGACTACATTACACTCATTCATAATGGGGAAATTTTATTTAGCGAAAGTAAGGATGTACTTGTCTATGAGTACGGCATATTTAAAGGAAATAATGAGGAAGTAAGCGTAATACCAGAACATGCCATTATAAGAAAACGTAATGGAGCCTTTGGAATAGAAGCCTTGGTTCTAAAAAATGAAGTAAATGAGGTATTTTCCCTTGAAAAGCCTTCTATAGAAGATATCATGCTATTTTATGTGAAGGGTAGTGTTTGAACATGGCAGGTCTTATCTTAAAAGATTTAATGTCGATTCAACGTCAAATTAAAACACAGGCCTTCGTGCTAATTTTTTTCCTATTTATATCAATTTTTATGCAACAAGGTTTAATGCTCTTTACAATAATTATATTTATCGTGACCTTTCAAACTATAACTGCTCTTACCTATGATGAACAAAGCAGTTGGGATAAATATGCAAATACTTTACCCATTTCAAAAGGGGACATAATACTTAGTAAATATATACTTAGCATCCTTCTTATGCTTTTTGGGCTTATACTCGCACTACCGATTGTATTTATTATTCATCGTTTTACGAATAACTGGGCATCAGCAGAGTTTTTTCCAACATTTAATCTTCTTGTGACATTAGCCTTTTGTATGTTAGCACTATTATTACCGATCTACATTAAATTTGGTTCTATAAAGGGAAGAATGGTTCTTATTGCTCTTTGCTTCATACCCGGTTTCTTATTTGGTCTTTTAAAAGAGTATGTTCCAGATATGACATTAACATTATCCAACTTAAAAAAGTATATGTTTTTTGCTCCTTTTGCTGGCCTTTTAATCTTATGGCTGTCCTCTCTTATTTCAACCGCAATTTATCAACGTAAAGAATTCTAGGAGGGAAAGAGATAATGCAGGCTTTACTTTTACAAAGAATTATGGTCCAAAAATGGTCCATTCTTTTTGCAGTTATTATTTGTATGATCCTAAGTTACATGAAAATACCTTTTTTAGATAATCCCGCAATAGTAATATTTGCTGTAGTTTTTTCTGCTTCCATTGTTGGAGGAATCTATGAGGACGATCAAAAAGTAAAATGGGAATTGTTTGTCAATAGTCTGCCTTTGACGAGAAAAACACAGCTACAAGCTGATTTTCTATATTGTCACGGCATCGTGATGCTACTTTTTGTTCTAATAGCACCTGCTTATTTTTCTCAAAATGTAGCTGATGGTAATTTTTCAGAGCATTTTGCCATGTACTTCGCCTATATTAGCAGTGCTTCTTTACTCATCTCCATTCAGTTTTATATCCATCATCTAGACGAGACAAAGCGGATGCGTTATTTTAGAATGATAACAGCCATCTTCCTTATTTTTATAATTAATTTCCCTATCCATTACTTTTTATCACAAGTAGTCGGAAACTTTTTGATAATTATTTTAATTCCTTCAATCATAAGTATAATCATTAGTAATTTTATTTTACTTCAAACCCATACCTTATATTTAGCAAGAGAGGTTTTTTAAAGAAACTGAATAGAGAAAAGGTTGCCTAAATGGCAACCTTTTCTAAGCCTCTGGGCCAATAATTGAAATGGCTGGCTCAGCTTTCAAGATTTTTGCTATTAAGCGATCTACCGATTCCATAGATACGGCCTCGATGGACGCTAATACTTCGTCTACAGAACGATGTCTGCGATGCACTAACTCACTTGTACCGTTGCGATTCATTCGAGCGCCTGTCCCCTCTAGACCGAGTACAAAACTACCCTTCAGCTGCTCCTTCGCATTCATAAGTTCTTCCTCGGTCACACCACCTGCTACGATATCAAGTAATGTCGCATCAATTGTATGTTGAAGCTGTGATAATTGCTGACGACTTGTACTACCATAAATCGTAAATGCGCCAACATCTGCATAACAGGATTGATAAGAAAATATTGAATAGGCTAAACCACGTTCTTCTCGTACTTCTTGGAACAGACGAGAGCTCATATTACCACCAATAATATTATTAAGTGCAATAAAGCTATACATATCTGGATTTTTCACACCAATTGCTGGATAAGAAATGGCCAAATGCGCTTGCTCCGTATCGCGAGTTTTTGAAATCTCTCCTGGATAAAAATGAGGATTCGAAAGCACAGGCTCTACCGCAAGTGGAGATGGCTGGTATTGGCCAAATAAGTCTTCAATTGTTTGCATGAGCTTCGCAGAAATATTTCCCGCTATTGAAATAACAACTGATTCTGGACCATAATGTTTCGCCATATAGTTACGTATCATATCTGCTGTAAAATTTTTTAAAGTAGTCGCAGTTCCGAGAATTGGACGACCGAGTGCGTCGTTTGGATACATGACTCCCCATAGCTTTTCATGAACATCGTCATCAGCTGCGTCTTCACTCATTAATATTTCCTCTAGTACAACTTGCCTTTCCTTCTCTAACTCTTCCTCTGCAAACGAAGAATTAAAGAACATATCCGCTAATATTGTAACTGCAAGCTCTGCATGATGGTCTAAAACCTTTGCATAATAACAAGTGTTTTCCTTGGATGTAAAGGCATTTAACTCTCCACCAATTCGGTCAAATTCTTCAGCAATTTGGCGAGCTGTTCGAGTTTTTGTCCCTTTAAAAAGCATGTGTTCTATAAAATGCGTAATGCCATTTTCCTCTGGAAGCTCATAACGAGATCCTGCATTAACAAAAATGCCTAGCGCAACGGATCTTACATGATCGATTTGCTCAGACACAATACGAACACCATTCTGACATGTATGTACTTGTACCAAAAAATCTCCCCCAATTTATCTCTGGTTCTACATCAAAGGCATAATGTGGGATCATCACCAAAACGTGTGGTTGATTTCCGTTCCGACTGGGCGCTTTGTTGTTGCTGTCGCTTCGCTTTCGCACAGATAAAACAATTGCTGCCGCTTCGCTTTCGCACAGAAAACATTTGTAACTGACGCTTTGCTTTTGCTACAGAAAACATTTGCCGCTGTCGCGCAGATAAAACAATTGTTGCTGACGCTTCGCTTTCGCACAGCGCAAAGCTTCCTATGGGCGTCCATTCTCCACTCCAATCAACTTAATTACATAGTATACGTTTTACCAAAAGTCATTCACGACTTTTAGTGATGAACCATAATGTGAAGCTTCCCCCAAAATATCCCTTATTGAACCATTTTCCTTATACTTGATTTAAAAAAGGCTGCGCATTATACGCAGCCTTTTCTACAATTTATTATTTATCTTGCTCAGCGCGTTCTTTTTCCTCTTGAATCACAACTTTACGAGATAAATTCACACGACCTTGCTTGTCAATTTCAATAACTTTTACAAGTAATTGATCGCCAAGTTTTAAGACATCTTCAACTTGTTTTGTACGTTCCTCTTGAATTTCAGAGATGTGAAGTAAGCCGTCTTTCCCAGGGAATATTTCACAGAACGCACCGAATTTTTCAATACGTTTAACTGTTGATAAGTAATACTCGCCAACTTTTGCTTCACGTACGATGTCTTCGATAATTTGTTTTGCACGAGCGTTCATTTCTTCATCTGCAGAAGAGATGTAAATTGTACCATCTTGCTCAGTATCAATTTTTACGCCAGTTTCTTCAATAATTTTGTTAATTTGTTTACCACCAGGTCCGATGACATCGCGAATTTTATCAGGATTGATTTTCACGATTACAATTTTCGGTGCAAATGTAGATAATTTTCCACGTGGTTCCGCAAGAGTAGCAAGCATTGATTCTAAAATGTGCATACGGCCAATTTTAGCTTGTGTTAATGCTTCTTCTAAAATATTACGTGATAAACCATCAATTTTAATGTCCATTTGAAGTGCTGTTACACCTTTAGCTGTACCAGCAACTTTAAAGTCCATATCTCCAAGGTGGTCTTCCATACCTTGAATATCAGTTAAAATAGAGTAATGTTCGTCTTTTTTAATAAGACCCATCGCAATACCTGCTACAGGTGCTTTTAATGGAACACCAGCATCCATCATCGCTAACGTTGAAGCACAGATAGAAGCTTGAGATGTAGAACCGTTTGACTCAAGTACTTCCGATACACAACGGATTGTATATGGGAATACAGACTCATCTGGAATAACCGCATCAAGAGCACGCTCTCCTAGTGCACCATGACCGATTTCACGACGACCTGGTCCACGAATTGGGCCAGTTTCTCCTACAGAGAATTGCGGGAAGTTATAGTGATGCATAAAGCGTTTTGATTCTTCTACACCTAAACCGTCGATAATTTGTACATCCCCAAGTGCACCTAATGTACAAATAGAAAGGGCCTGTGTTTGTCCACGCGTAAATAATGCTGAACCATGAGTACGTTGCAATAAGCCTGTTTCAGAAGAAAGTGGACGGATTTCGTCTAACTTACGACCATCTGGACGAACTTTATCTTCTGTAATTTGACGACGTACTTCGTCTTTAACCATTTTATCTAGAATTGTATGAACTTGCTTCATTGTTACTTCATCCGCTTCTTGCTCTTCATAAGAAGCAATAACACGATCTTTTACTGCTTTAATAGCCTCATCACGTGCATGTTTTTCAGCAGTTTGAATAGCATCATGCATGTCAGTCTCACAAATTGCTTTTATATCTGCTTGAATCGCTTCATCAATTTCAAATAATGTTACAGGTAATTTTTCTTTCCCTACTTCTGCAACGATTTGCTCTTGGAAAGCAATAATTTTTTTGATTTCTTCATGACCAAACATAATGGCTTCAAGCATTACTTCTTCCGGTACTTCTAGTGCACCAGCTTCAACCATGTTGATAGCATCCTTGTTACCTGCTACAGATAAATGGACTGTTGACTGATTAGATTGTTCTACTGTTGGGTTCACGATAAATTTACCGTCAATATATCCAACTTGTACACCTGCAATCGGTCCATCAAATGGAATATCCGAAATAGCTAACGCTAATGATGAACCAACCATTGCAGCCATTTCAGACGTGCAATCCGGATCGTTAGACATGACCATCGAAATCGCTTGTACTTCATTACGGAAACCGTCTGGGAACATCGGACGAATTGGACGGTCGATTAAACGGCTTGCTAGTATTGCTTTTTCAGATGGACGGCCTTCACGTTTAATAAAGCCACCAGGAATTTTACCTGCTGCGTATAAACGTTCTTCATAGTTTACTGTTAATGGGAAGAAATCAAGTGGTTTCGGTGATTTTGACATTGTTGCTGTTGAAAGTACTGATGTATCACCATAGCGTACTAATACGGCCCCATTTGCTTGTTTTGCTAACTGTCCAACTTCGATTACTAGTGGACGGCCAGCCCATTCATAGGAATAGACTTTCTTTTCGTTCATTCAATGAACCCCTCTCTATTATAAAAACACTTACTTCGTCTGTATGTACTAATAGTAAGTGTACCAAAAATGCTTGTTCTATGCTAAATATTTCATCAAATAATCATACATTTAAATTCAGTTATTGCCAATTTATTTAGGATTTATTTCTATATTTGATTGAAACAAATTTTTTTGCTTGAAATTCATGTCATATATGCTTTTTTAAAGCTTACTGTCTTCTTAATGTTTATAAACATAAAGAAAAAGCGGGATTAATCCCGCTTTTCGATTGCAATTAGCGACGTAAGCCTAAACGAGTGATTAGTTCACGGTAACGTTGTACGTCAGTTTCACGAAGATATTTTAATAAGTGACGACGACGACCTACCATTTTAAGAAGACCACGCTCAGAGTGGAAATCTTTTTTGTGTGTACGTAAGTGCGAGTTTAGAGCGTTAATTTCCTCTGTTAATACTGCAACTTGTACTTCTGGAGAACCAGTGTCACTTTCGTGAGTACGGAACTCAGCAATTAGTTCGTTTTTACGTTGTTTTGAAATAGCCATTTGTATGGACCTCCTAAATAATTGTTTATCCCCATTAGCACAGTATTCGTTGGAGTCATCGATATACCGAGCTAAGGTTAAGCATATTATGCACTTATGAATGTTACCATAAATCAAAAGGTCAAGCAAGTGTTAACGTAAGCGCCTATTCATAGGCTAAAGCAGATTTAAGCTCATCACCATAACGTGAAGTTGATTTCCGTTCCGACTGGGCGCTTTGTTGTTGCTGTCGCTACGCTTACGCACAGAGCAAAGCTTCCTGGGGGCGTCCGATGAGCCGCTTGGGGCAACAGGATGTTTTTTGCGCGAAAGCGTAGTGCTAACGTAGCTTCAGCAACACGATGTTGGTCACGAAGGCGTTATCACAGGACGTGATGGTTTTAGCCTTCGTTCCTCTTAATCGCTAATCCCCAAGGAGTCGCCCAGCCTCCACTCCAATCAACTTATATTCATGGTATACGTTTTAACTTTTGCTAATAACCTTAAAATATTCAATTGCTTCCTGTTTATCTTTTTCGATTTGGGCTTTCAAAGCTTCAATGCCATCGAATTTTCGTTCACTTCTTATACGTTTATACCAAGCGACATGCACTTCTTCACCGTAAATATTTTTTTCGAAGTTTAATATATGGACTTCGATGGATAATTGTTTGTCGTTTGGATCTTTAAATGTTGGTTTATAGCCTACATTACATACACCATCATACCAGTTATTTTGTACAAGTACTCGAACCGCATATACACCGCTTGCTGGAATATAAGTCCCCTCTAACGCTTGGACATTTGCAGTTGGGAAACCTATTGTGCGTCCTCGCTTATCACCATGTATAACGATACCCGTAACTTCAAATGGTCGTCCTAGGAGCAATCTTGCTTCTTCCATATCTCCCTCTTGCAAAAGCTTACGGATACGTGTAGAGCTAATTTTTTCGATATCATCCGTTTTCTTTTCAACAACCGTTACGCCGTAATCTCCATTGCTCAATGCACGCATATCTTCCATTGTACCTTTACCAAATGCACCAAAAGAATAATCAAAGCCAGCTGTAACATGTTGAATGTTCAACCCACGAATAAATGTATCAATAAATGCATCAGGTGAAAGCTTTGCAAAATCAGATGTGAAATGCACAACAAATGCTGTATCAACACCCAGTTCTTCAAAAAGCTGCAATTTTTGCTGTAATAACGTTATATAAAATACTTTTTCGTTACGTCCGCCAAGCACTAAAGAAGGATGTGGATCGAATGTCATAACAGCCGTTGGAATTTGACGCTTGTCTCCTTCTTCCTTCGCTGCCTTAATAACTGCCTGATGCCCTCTATGTACACCATCAAAAAAACCAAGTGCCAATGAATATGGCTGTATGCTTTCTCGTTGCTGTAGTTGGTGTGGGTATTTTAAATGAATGACCTCCATACTAAAAATCCTCCTACTCTATCGTCGGAAACATCTTATGTGGCTTCATAAACCCTTCCTTTGTAGGATGGGCATGATAGACCGCAATTGCTTTCCCACTGATTCCAAAAACAATTTTATCATGTATCTTTAATAATGCATCTGCGGGAAGCACTTGTCCATTGAAAATTTCTTTTTCGTTCGCGGAAGTGATCTCCATATATGGATAATCTGTTAATGCATACTCAACTGGTAAAATGCATGTATCAATTTGTTCAGCTTCCATCAGTTCAGCAACTTGTGCCAACGTAAAGCAATTCTCTTGCGTAAATGTACCTGAGGCTGTACGTACGAGCTCTTTCATATGTGCTGGATAGCCAAGTGCCGCTCCGATTTGCACAGCTAGTGTTCGAATATACGTCCCTTTACTACACTCTATACGTACTGGGAATGTAATTTCTTCCCCTTCATATATTTCTACATCATCTAGTAGTTCTAATGCATAAATAGTAACTTGTCGTGTAGGTCTTTCGACAATTTCGCCTTTTCGAGCATATTCATAGAGACGTTTACCATTTACTTTGACAGCTGAAAACATCGGTGGCGTTTGTTGAATAACACCTGTTAGCGATGCTAAAACCTCTTGCAATTGAGTACGTGTGAACTTTTTATTCGTACTATTTTGCTCAACCGTTTCCCCTTCTGCATCCTCAGTTGTCGTTGTACGGCCAATTGAAATAACAGCTTCATAGGTTTTTCCTGCATCAGTTAAGTATTCTGCGATGCGTGTTGCTTGACCAATACAAATAGGAAGAACTCCCTCAACACCTGGATCAAGTGTGCCTGTATGGCCAACTTTTTTAGTACGTAAAATTTTTCGTAATTTAAAGACGCAATCATGACTTGTCATGCCACGTTCTTTCCAAAGCGGTAAAATACCGTTCATAAATTTCCTCCTCAATTCATTTTTAGCTTTGTTTTTCCGCTACAGTTTTATATAGATGAATGCCCTGACACTTCTGCTGAAAACATGACTAGCAGGAGACTGGGCAATCGATGGAAAGCCGCCAGAACCTTTAATGAAGCTTTACAAAAATGATAGAGCCACAAATGTTCTGTTGCCTTTCCGTTGAATGTAAAAAGTCTGCCTGCATGAACATGCATATGGCAGACTTTTTTAGTTAAACTTATTCTTCGTGTAAACCACGTAGCAATGAATCAATACGGTTACCATATTCAATCGATGAATCGAATTCAAAGATTAGTTCTGGTGTACGACGTAAACGGATTCGTGACCCGATTTCTGAGCGAATGAAACCAGAAGCCTTTAATAAAGCTTTTAATGTTTCCTCTTTTTCACGTTCATTGCCTAGAGTTGTAATATAAATTGTCGCTTGTTGTAAATCACCTGTCACCTCAACACCAGTAACAGTAACGAAACCAACACGCGGATCTTTTATTTTACGTCCAATAATGTCACCGAGCTCTTTTTTCATTTGCTCTGCGACACGGTTTGAGCGTAGAGACATAGTTTGTCACCTCAATTTCGATGTACAGAAAGTTATGTCTTCACTTGTACATATATTTACATACAAGGTATGACTAAATCATACAACACAACTTCTAATGTTACTTATAAATAGTCTCGCCACACATTTAACTGTTCCCAAGCCGGATTTGACTGTAAGTAGTGAAGCGCATGATTAATTTCACGCTCGGCTGCTTCTTTTGAAGAAGAAACAGCAACAAGCGCTAATTTAGTGCGTTGCCATACATTTTGATGGTCAATTTCAGCAATGGATATATTAAATTTTTGCTTAGTGCGGGTAAGCATACGCTGTAGGACAGCACGTTTTTCCTTCAACGAATGGGCAGTTTGAATCATGAATTCAACCTCTGCATAAACAATCATTATGCACGTTTAACTTCTTCCATAATATAGGCTTCAATAATGTCGCCTTCTTTAATATCGTTGAAGTTTGTGATTGTAATACCACATTCATAACCTCTTGCAACTTCTTTAACTTCATCTTTGAAACGTTTAAGTGTATCTAATTCACCTTCAAAAATTACTACATTGTCACGGATTACACGTACGCCAGAATCACGAGTTACTTTACCTTCTGTTACGTATGAACCAGCAATTGTACCAACTTTTGATACTTTAATTGTTTGTCGAACTTCTGCTTGACCAATAATTTTTTCTACGAATTCTGGATCAAGCATACCTTTCATTGCTTGTTCAATTTCCTCGATTACTTTATAAATAATGCGGTGTAGACGAATATCTACGCCCTCTTCTTCTGCTGCACGTTTTGCATTGACATCTGGACGAACGTTGAAGCCAATAACAATTGCATTTGAAGCCGCAGCAAGAGAAATATCTGATTCTGTAATCGCACCAGCGCCAGTGTGAATAATTTTCACGTTTACGCCTTCAACATCAATTTTCATTAATGATGCAGCCATAGCTTCTACAGTACCTTGAACGTCAGCTTTAACAATTAAGTTTAGCTCTTTCATTTCGCCTTGACTCATTTGTTCGAATAAGTTATCAAGTGTTACGCGTTGTTTTTCTGAGCGTTGTGCTTGAATTGCTGACATTGCACGAGTTTCTCCAACTTGGCGTGCTGTTTTTTCGTCTTCAAAGACAACGAAACGGTCACCAGCTTGTGGTACATCATTTAAGCCTGTGATTTCTACTGGTGTTGATGGTCCAGCTTCTTTCACACGACGGCCTTTATCATTCACCATAGCACGTACTCGCCCATAAGTATGGCCGACAACAATTGGGTCTCCAATTTTTAATGTTCCATCTTGTACTAAAAGTGTTGCAACAGAGCCTCGACCTTTATCTAGCTGTGCTTCAATTACTGTACCAAGTGCTAAGCGATCAGGGTTTGCTTTCAATTCTCCAACTTCAGCGATAAGTAAAATCATTTCAAGTAATGTGTCAATGCCTTCACCTTTTAATGCAGAGATTGGTACGAAAATAGTTTCGCCACCCCAAGCTTCGGGAACTAGGCCATGCTCTGTTAACTCTTGCATCACACGGTCTGGATTAGCTGAAGGTTTATCCATTTTATTGACTGCAACAATAATTGGTACTTCTGCTGCTTTTGCGTGGTTAATCGCTTCTACTGTTTGTGGCATAACACCATCATCCGCAGCTACTACTAAAATCGTTAAATCCGTTACTTTCGCACCACGCGCACGCATAGTTGTAAACGCAGCGTGTCCTGGTGTATCTAGGAACGTAATTTTTTTGTCGCCTTCAGTTACTTGATAAGCACCGATATGCTGAGTAATACCACCAGCTTCGACAGCTGTAACTTTAGTATTGCGAATAGAGTCTAACAATGTAGTTTTACCATGGTCAACGTGACCCATAATTGTTACTACCGGGGGACGTTCTGATAATTCTGCCTCGTTAACTTCTTCTGTTTGTTCGAAGTGTGTTTCTAAATCCGTAATATCTACACGAATTTCTTCTTCAACTTCTACACCATAGTCTGCGCAAATTAATTCAATTGCATCCTTATCTAATTCTTGGTTAATTGTTGCCATTACACCAAGCATAAATAATTTTTTAATAACTTCTGATGGCTCACGGTGTAATTTTTTTGCTAATTCCGCTACGGAAAGTGATTCAACAAAAGTAATTTTTTCTGGTAATTCCTTTTGTTTCACTGGTAGACTTGGTTGATGTGTTTTTGGATGGCGACGTTTTCCGCCATGAATTCCTGGTTTTGGACGTTGGTTGTAACCTCCGCCGCCTCTACGATTATTATTATTATTGTTATTATTATTATTATTTGTCATATTTCGATTTTGACTACCTTTTGTATTCTTAGATTTTTCGTTAGACGAATTTGAGTTTTGATACGTTTGTTGCTGATTATTTGCTTTAGGCTTGGAAGTAGCAGATTGCTGCTTTTGCCCATCTTGCTTTTTCACCGATTGCTGTGATTTTTGCGATACATTTTGAGTAGGTTGCTTTACGTCTCTTATAGTTTTAAATGTTTGGTTTAACTTTGCCACTATGTCTTTTTCTAACATTGACATATGGTTTGTTACGCTAACATTTAATTTATTTAGTGCTTCAATAACCTCTTTACTCGTTTTATTCACTTGTTTCGCATATTCATGAACTCTGATTTTGGTCATCTGCTCACCCCCGATTATTTTTCGTTGAGTAGACTAGACAATTTGCTTGCAAAACCTTTATCGGTAATAGCTAAAGCCACTCGGGCCTCCTTACCTGTAGCATGTCCTAGATCATAACGATCACCAATTACATGATACTCAACGTTGTAATACGTGCATTTATCTTGAATTTTTTTGCCAGAGTTTTTAGAAGCATCGTTTGCAAGCAGTACTAGCTTAGCATTACCATTGCGGACTTCCTTTACTACTAACTCTTCCCCTGAAATCACTTTACGGGCTCTTGCCGCTATTCCAAGCAAATTATACACCGCTTGATTATTAATCATATAATAGACTCCCTACGAATTAACAAAATAAGCTCATCGTAGATTTCTTCAGGGATTTTTACATCAAGTTGGTGCCCTAAAACATTTTTCTTACGGGCGATTTCAATCGCTTTTTCCGATTTAGATACATAGGCACCACGTCCGGGTTTTTTTCCGGAGATATCAACACTTACCTCGCCCTCTTTCGAACGAACGACACGAATCATTTCTTTCTTTGGTAGCATTTCTCCGGTAGCTACACATTTTCGAAGAGGTACTTTTTTATTAATAGCCATAAGAATCACCTTTCCTCTCTGAAGCTTGTCGTAAGAGGTGGACTAGCCATGCACTACATTCGTTATATATATTTATATTTTTCAATGTAGGCTCTGCCATTATTCAGTCGACGCAGCCCAACGCCCACTGAATAATGGCAGCTAACTAGTCACACGGGCTTTCTTACTTATTCTTCGTCGTCTTGATATAAGTCAACTGTCACATCATCAAAATCACTTTCTTCATCCTCAGCAGGTACGAAAGTGCTTGTTGCAGATGGATAAATACCTAACTCACGAGCATCTGTTTCACTCTTAATATCAATTTTCCAGCCAGTTAGCTTAGCAGCTAAACGAGCATTTTGACCACGTTTACCAATTGCTAGTGATAGTTGATAGTCTGGAACAACAACAGTAGTAGATTTTTCTTCTTCATTGACTTGAACGTCTAAAACTTTAGATGGACTAAGAGCATTTGCTACAAATACAACTGGGTCTTCTGACCATTCAACGATATCGATTTTTTCGCCGTTTAATTCATTGACAATTGTTTGCACACGCGCGCCTTTTGCTCCTACACATGAACCTACTGGATCTACCTCTTCGTTATGTGCATAAACAGAAATTTTAGAACGATCTCCTGCTTCACGAGCAATTGATTTAATTTCTACAATACCTTCATAAATTTCAGGTACTTCCATTTCAAATAAGCGACGTAATAAACCAGGATGTGTGCGTGAAACAATAACTTGTGGTCCGCGCGTTGTACGTTCAACCTTTGTAATATAAACCTTGATGCGATCGTGTGGATGGTATGTTTCACCTTGAATTTGTTCGTTTTGTGGTAATGCAGCCTCTACTTTTCCAAGACCTACGTAAATATTACGAGCATCTAGACGCTCAACTACACCCGTCACGATATCATCTTCACGGTCCACATATTGCTCGTAAATTAAGCCGCGTTCTGCTTCGCGAACACGTTGTGTAACAACTTGTTTCGCTGTCTGTGCAGCAATACGACCAAAGTTTCGAGGTGTTACTTCCTGCTCAACCACATCTTCTAACTGGTATGCAGGGTTGATTGCCTTGGCATCTTCTTCAGAGATTTGTAAACGGTCATCTTCTACTTCTTCGACAACATCTTTGCGTGAGAAGACACGAATAGAGCCCTTATCTAAATTTAAGTCAACACGAACATTTTGTGCTTGATTGAAGTTGCGTTTGTAAGCTGTAACTAATGCCGCTTCTATTGCTTCAATTAACACATCTCTTGAAATTCCTTTTTGTTCTTCTAGCGCATTTAGCGCATCTAACAAATCACTACTCATTTTTGTTTTCACTCCTAAATATGCATTATGCTTAGAAATCGATGGCTAGTCGTGCCAATGCGATTTTTTCTTGTTCAATTGTTACAGTAATTTTACGCGTTTTAATGCGTACTTCCATCACTAATGTATGTTCATCGTATGACGTTAAGTAGCCTTGGAATTCCTTCATGTCCTTGATGGGCTCATAGGTTTTAACATAAATAAATTTGCCAATCGCATTTTCAAAATCAGTATCTTTTTTTAATGGACGTTCTGCTCCAGGTGAAGAAACTTCTAAATAATAGTTTTGTGTAATTGGATCATTTTCATCCAATAGCAAACTTAGTCGTTCACTAACTTGAGCACATTGTTCAATGTCAATTCCACCTTCAGGTGTATCCACATAAACACGTAAAAACCAGTTACGTCCTTCTTTTACGAACTCGACATCTACAAGCTCAAGATTTAACTCTTCAACAATCGGTTTGGCGAGCTCTTCAATTAAAGATGGTACTTTGCTCATTATTTCCTCCTGCATCTATCAAATTCTGGCGTAATAAAACAGAAATTCCACCAGTAGCTTTGGTGAAATTTAACGGTCTTACCTGCTGTTAGTCAAAAATTTGTTTTGCTACGGTATAACAACAGAAAAGAGCGGGAAGGTCCCACTCTTTTGCTGGAAAAATATCAACAAATTATTACCATTAGGATAGCATAGTTTACAGCACAATGCAAATTTCCTTTTTCTAGACATCTCATCTAATCAATTATGCCTCGACTTAATTGCGTCTGGAAATTGAAAATTGTGCTTAAATTAGGCTCTTCACCATAACGAGTGGGTTGATTTCCGTTCCGGCTGGGCGCTTTCCTAGGGGCGTCCAGCCTTCACTTCAATCAGCTTATTTACATGATATACATTTAAACAAATTTCACCCTCAGCTTTATAAGCCTTAATTTGAACATAAGGCTTATAAGTTATTCGTTATTGATGATGATCCCTTTAGACTAACCTTCTTATTTTAGAAAAGTGATAATTGATTCGCATCAGGCATTCCTTCTAAACAACCCAATTGATCCATGTATTCAATCAATGTCTTGGATACTCGACCTCGTTGCTGTAAATCTTCCTTCGATAAAAATTCGCCGTCCTCACGTGCTGCCACAATTTGTTTCGCAACGTTTGTACCAAGTCCAGGAATCGCATCGAATGGTGGAATTAAAGAGTTCCCATCAATGATAAATTCACTAGCCTGCGAACGATATAAATCGACCTTCTGGAAGCTCATCCCACGCTCACACATTTCAAGTGCTAGTTCCATCACAGTTAATAGGTTTTTTTCTTTTGTTGAAGCATCTAAGCCCTTTATATTGATTTCATCAATTTTTGCACGAATCATTTGCGAGCCCTGTACCATGGCAATTAAATCAAAATCATCTGCACGTACTGTGAAATACGCTGCATAATAAAGAATCGGGAAATGTACTTTAAACCATGCAATACGAACAGCCATTAACACGTAAGCTGCCGCATGGGCTTTCGGGAACATGTATTTTATCTTTTTACATGAATCGATATACCAACCTGGTACTTTATTCGCCAGCATTTCTGCCTCAAACTCTTCAGATAAACCTTTCCCTTTACGCACGGACTCCATAATTTTAAATGCCAGTGAAGGTTCTAACCCTTGGTAAATTAAATACACCATAATATCGTCACGACAGCCAATTACTTCTTTCAGCACACATGTACCGTTTTGAATTAACTCTTGCGCATTACCAAGCCATACATCTGTTCCGTGTGAAAGTCCTGAAATTTGCACAAGCTCTGAGAATGTTGATGGCTTCGTATCTTCAAGCATTTGGCGTACAAAACGAGTACCGAACTCAGGAATACCGAGTGTTCCCGTCTTACAGCCAATTTGTTTTTCTGTTACGTCTAAAGATTCTGGAGAACTAAAGATTTTCATAACGACTGGATCATCTGTTGGAATCGTTTTTGGATCTATCCCTGATAAATCCTGCAACATACGAATCACAGTCGGATCATCGTGCCCTAGAATATCAAGCTTTAAAATATTATCGTGAATAGAATGGAAATCAAAGTGCGTCGTACGCCATTCTGCATCCTGAGCATCCGCAGGGAATTGCACTGGTGAGAAGTCAAAGATATCCATATAATCTGGTACTACGATAATTCCACCAGGGTGTTGCCCTGATGTACGTTTTACGCCTGTACAACCTTGTACTAAGCGATCTACCTCGGCACCGCGGAAATGCAAGTTGTTATCACTAGCATAGCCCTTTACATAGCCATACGCCGTTTTTTCCGCAACTGTACCGATTGTTCCAGCACGATATACATAATCTTCACCGAATAATACCTTCGTATAGTTATGGGCTTGTGGTTGATATTCCCCCGAGAAATTCAAATCAATATCAGGTACCTTATCTCCCTTAAAGCCAAGGAACGTTTCGAATGGGATATCTTGCCCATCTTTTTTATAGGGTGTCCCACATTCCGTACAATCTTTATTTGGTAAGTCAAAGCCTGAGCTTACTGAACCATCATTAAAAAACTCGGAATGCTTACAATTTGGACAAACATAATGAGGTGGCAGAGGATTTACTTCAGTAATCTCCATAAAGGTCGCTACTAATGAAGATCCAACTGATCCACGAGAACCTACTAGATAGCCATCCGCTAATGATTTTTTCACAAGCTTCGCAGAAATTAAATAAATTACGCCGAAACCATGGCCTAAAATTGACTTTAATTCCTTTTCAATTCGGGCCTTCACGATTTCTGGTAGTTCTTCTCCGTATATAAGATGTGCCATTTCATAGGTTAAATTTGTAACCTCATCATCTGAACCTTCAATTTTTGGTGTATATAAATCATCTTTAATCGGCTTAACATCACCAATCATATCTGCTACTTTTTGAGAGTTGGTGACAACTACTTCCTTCGCAAGATCCGGCCCTAAAAAATCAAATTCTTCAAGCATTTCATCAGTCGTTCTAAAATGAACTTCAGGTAGCTTTGATCTATTTAAGATGTTGGCACCACCTTGAGAGCCAATTAGTATTTGTCTGAACATCCCATCTGTCGGGTCTAAGTAATGGACATTACCGGTAGCTACAACTGGCTTATCGATTTTCTTCCCTAGCTTTACAAGCTTGCGAATAATATCTTCAAGTGTCCATTCATCACGTACGACATTGCGCTCAATTAACGGTGCATACACCGCCTTTGGTTGAACTTCAATATAATCATAAAATCTCGCAACTTGTTCTGCTTCCTCTGGGGATTTATTCATCATCGTCTCAAATAATTCGCCATTACTACAACCTGATCCGACTAATAAACCTTCTCTATATTGCTCTAGAACCGCTCTTGTTACGCGAGGTACACGATAGAAAGTTTTTGTATGGGAGTGGGTGACTAGTTTAAATAAATTTTTTAGTCCAGCATTATCTACCGCTAATATTGTGCAGTGCATTGGTCGTCCCTTTTTATAAGCATCTCCACCACCAACATGCTTATTAAAGTCGTCGTGGTATTTAATTTCTAATTCATCTGCATCTTTTAACAGCTGTAAAAGTAAATAACCCGTTGCCTCTGTATCATAAATAGCCCTGTGATGCTGGGTTAATTCAATATTGAATTTTTTACAAAGTGTATTTAAACGATGGTTTTTCATCGTTGGATAAAGCATTCTCGCAAGCTCCAACGTATCAATAACTGGATGAATCGTTCCCTCTAGCCCAAATTTTTTATAGCCTGTGTATAAAAAGCCCATATCAAACGATGCATTGTGGGCTACTACTATGCCATCTCCGATAAATTCATGGAACTCCTTAATGACTTGCTCTACTTCTGGCGCGTTACGTACCATATCATCTGTAATACCTGTCAGTTCGATGGTCGTTGCTGAAAGTGGATGATGTGGATTGGCAAAGCTTTCGTATTTGTCTATCACATTTCCATCTTGAATTTTAACTGCAGCAAGCTCAATAATAGTATCGTAAGCAGTAGATAGACCTGTCGTCTCTACGTCAAACACGACATAGGTAGTATCAGCTAATAATCGGTTTTCAGGTGCATACGCAATCGGTACACCATCATCTATTAAATTAGCCTCCAAGCCATAAATAACTTTTATGCCATGCTTTTTCCCTGCTGCATAGGCCTCTGGGAAGGATTGCACAACAGCATGGTCAGTAATAGCCACAGCTGGATGACCCCACTTTGCAGCCTGCTCAACGAGTCTACCAACTGGTGTCACAGCATCCATTTGACTCATTGGTGTATGCAAATGTAATTCAACTCGTTTTTCTCCCTCTGGCGCCTTATCCTGTCGTGTTGCTTTTTTAATTTCATTGATATCATTTGCCATAACAATTAAATCACGAATGAATGTGTCAGTTTGTACAGAGCCTCGGACTTTTACCCACATGCCTTTTTTCAAATACTTCATAAGTTCCGCATCATCATTATCACGTGAGAACATTTTTACTACTATAGAATCCGTATAGTCGGTAATTTTAATTTGTAATAAAGACCGACCACTTTTCAGCTCCCTAATTTCCGTATCAAAAACAAAACCTTCTATGATAACACGGCGTTCTTCCTCAACAATGCGTTTAATTTCCATTGTTTCATCATCTTTAATTAACATACCAAGTTGGAATGGACGGTCACCAAGGTTCGCAATAGCTGGATTTTCTTTCTTCTCTTGCTCACGTTTTTGGTAATCTTGTATCGCTTGCTGAGCTAAAGCTGCTTCCTCTAAACGCCTCTGTTCCATGAAAGCTTCCTGTGCCGCAATCATTTCTTCCGTTTGTTCTTGAAGCACAAAATCTATCACAATGTGTGGAAAGCCAAAGTAACTATAGCTTTCGGAAAGCTTTTCTGCATACTTCGTTTTCAGCATCATAAATTCCATTTCTTGCATGCAAGATAAAGTGATTTTTTGCCCATTCCACATAGGCATTTGCGATGCTAGACAATTTTTTAAAGGTGGCGCCATCTCATCTATTTGTTCTACTACTGTTAGCCAATATTGTTGGACAAGTTCTTCCGTAACATTTTTCTCTACCGTATCGAAAGTTGTGTGGATTTGAGCAATCGCTGAAAATTTTTCAGTCAAACGAGTACGAAATAGTTGGTATAGTTGAAAAGGAAGTATATCTCGTAATTTAATGGTAAAATTCCATAGCCTGTTCTTTTTGTGTACAGTTAGTCGTGATAATTCACCTTCTTCAAAAAAGGACATATACACATCTTCTGTTAACTCTAGTTGTTGCAAGAGCATTTGAAACTTCGTTCTTGCTTCTTGTTGCTGTTCCAATCTATTGACACCTACTTTCAGAAAGAGGCAGTCTTAAAAGCCCCTTGTTTTATTTCCTCACCAACGTTAACGAATCAAAGAAAAAATTCGCTCCCTTTCCGCGGGCGACCGTCAAGCCTCACAAATCCTAAACATCTATGAATTCATGCTTGGCTCGCTGTCCCCGAGAAGTGGCGCGAATCTTTTATCTATTTAATGCCATTTTCATCCTTTTTGGGACAAGCATTTAATTTTTGCGGAAAAATTCATTTAAGCGATCAATGACCTCTTCTTTTTTCCATTCGAACGTTTCACCTGTTTGACGGAATTTAACCTCAACAATACCTTCAGTTGCTTTTTTACCTACTGTTACACGGACAGGTAAGCCAATTAAGTCAGCATCTGCGAATTTAACTCCAGCGCGCTCAGCACGATCATCTAATAGCACATCATAACGGTATGATTTCAATAAGCCATATAGCTCATCAGCTAAGGCAACCTGTGTTTCATCCTTTGTATTAACAGGGACAACATGGATATCATAAGGAGCTAATTGTGTTGGCCAAACAAAACCATTTTCATCTTGGAAATGCTCTGCAACAGCAGCTAAAATACGTGACACACCAATACCATAGCATCCCATAATAAATGGTTGTGATTTACCTTGTTCGTCTAAGAATGTACCATTCATTTTTGCAGAGTAAGTTGTTCCTAATTTGAATATATGACCAACCTCGATACCTTCTGCAAACTTGATAATTCCTTGGCCATCTGGAGATGGATCACCCTCTTGAATAAAACGAATATCTAAATATTCATTCACTGCAAAATCACGCTCTGGATTAACATTAACTAAATGGAAACCATCTTCATTTGCACCGGCTACACCGTTACGAATAGATTTAATAGCATTGTCAGCTACTACTTTTACGTCTACTGGTAATTTAACAGGACCGATTGAACCAACTCCACAGCCTAATAAATCACGGATTGCCGCTTCACTAGCAAGTTCAACAGAACCAGCTTCAAGCGCATTTTTCAGCTTAATATCATTAATTTCGTGATCTCCACGAGCAAGTACAACAACTAATTCACCGTCAACATCAAACACTAATGATTTAATGACATTCGAAGGCTCAACATTTAAGAAAGCTGATACTTCTTCGATTGTTTTTTGGTCTGGTGTTGCCACTTTTTCAAGCTCTTTTAAAGCTTCATCTGATGGTTGATAGTCTACAAGAACTTCTGCCATTTCGATGTTTGCAGCATAATTAGACGTATCAGAGTATGCAATTGTATCTTCCCCAATTTCAGAAAGCACCATAAATTCATGTGTACCTTTCCCACCAATTGAGCCTGCATCTGCAATAACTGCACGATAGTTTAAACCTAGACGAGAGAATATATTTGAATAAGCACGATACATATCATCATATGTTTCATCTAAACTTTCACGTGATGCATGGAAAGAGTATGCATCTTTCATAATAAACTCTCTGCCTCGTAGTAAACCAAAGCGAGGACGTTTTTCATCACGGAATTTAGTTTGAATTTGATAAAGTGTTAGCGGTAATTTTTTATATGATTTAATTTCATCACGTACTAAAGTTGTGATTACTTCTTCATGAGTTGGCCCTAATGCGAAATCACGATCATGACGGTCCTTTAAACGCATTAATTCTGGACCGTATTTTTCCCAGCGACCTGATTCCTGCCAAAGTTCCGCAGATTGTAATGAAGGCATTAAAAGCTCAATTGAATTGATTGCTTCCATCTCTTCACGAACAATGTTTTCTATTTTTGTTAACACACGTTTTGCAAGCGGTAAATACGAGTATACCCCACTTGTATTTTGACGAATAAACCCTGCACGTAGTAATTGCTTATGTGATTTTACCTCTGCATCAGCAGGTACTTCACGTAGCGTTGGGATAAGTGTTTTACTTTGCTTCATTCAGTGTTCCACCTTTTTAATAGATAAGTTTTTATACTCTAATTAGCATAAACAAATTTAGCTTTGAACGCAATGTTTCAAAAAAATTGCGTTCAAAGCTATGTTTTTTCAATCAATTTTCACCTTAGCGTAATTGCCATGGCTTCCTTTAAAGATGTTTTACTTGAAAAACTTAACTTAACTCTTCATTTATTTAGATCAATTATGCCTTGGCATAATTGCGTCCGGAATCGGCTTTGTGCTTAGGCATGCGTGATGCAGGTCAGTTAGCCGTTATCGCATGGATGCGATGATTTTAGGCTAACATCCTTTAAGAACTCCTTTCCGATTCCGTGACATCCGCAGGAGGCTTTAGGCCAACAGATGTTTTTTGCGCGAAAGCGTAGTGCTAACGTAGCGTCAGCAAAAGGGTTTCATTCTGTGCGAAAACGTAGTGCAACGAAGTGACAGCAACAGCACCGATGTTGGTCACTCAGTCGTTGCCACAGGACGTGGCGTTCTTAGACTGAGTTACTCTATTTCAGCGGATGTTTGGCATCTGCTGAAATAAGTTAAAAGAAAAATCGTTGTATATCGTTCCATGTAACTACGACCATTAAGATCATCAATAGTACGATACCGACAAAATGTACAAGACCCTCTTTTTGACGATCAATTGGTTTGCCTCTTACTGCTTCGAAACCAAAGAACAATAGACGACCACCGTCAAGTGCTGGAAGCGGTAATAAATTCATAATTCCAAGGTTAATACTTAACATCGCAGCCCAATTCATTAAATTGATGAATCCATATTGAGCTACCTGCTCTGTCGCTTTATAAATTCCTACTGGACCTGATAGAGCATCTATCGTGAATTTACCGGTAATTAACATACCAAGCAATTCAAATATTTTAGCAGTCATATTATAAGTTTCTTGTGCGCCATAAACAACAGCCTTTAATGGATTAAATTCACGTGGGCTCTCATACTTAACCCCTATTTGGCCATACTTATCGCCATTTTGTTCTATTTCTTTTACCTTCATATTTAGGTTAACTTGCTGACCATTTCGATCAACTGTTACAGTAATATCTTCACCAGGGTGATCTTGTACAATAGCAGCTAAATCCTGCCATTTTTTAACTACTTGTCCGTCTATGCCAACTACTTTATCACCTGCAAGCATTCCTGCTTGTGCAGCTGGATCATTTTCTACTACTTCTGTGATGATTGGCTCATACGTAGGTACACCATGAATTAAGCCAATCATCATATAAATAATAAAAGCTAATATAAAGTTAAATAACGGGCCTGCAAAGATTGTCATAGCTCGTTGACCGACTGTTTTAGCGTTAAATTGGCGATCATATGGTGCAATTAACGTTTCTTTACCGTTTTCTACGAGAATACAATCTCTTGCAACATTATAACGAACTAATTTTTCCTCTTCATCATAGCCTTCTACAAACAAATCCTTTTCTAAATCGGCACGCTCAACTTCTAAAAATAACAAATCTGGTAATTGCTTATTATTTTGATTAAAGATAATTTTCTTTACAACATTATCTTCATCTACAATAAGCCCTACTCGATAGCCCGGCTGTAATTCGGCGCCATCCATGTCATCACCAGCCATACGCACGTAACCGCCAATTGGCAATAAACGTATCGTATAGATTGTTTCACCATGCGTTTTTCCATAAATTTTTGGTCCCATACCGATTGCAAATTCCCGAACCATAATTCCTGCTCGTTTCGCGAATAAGAAATGACCAAATTCATGGAAGAATACAAGTAGGCCAAATATTAAAATAAATGCAATAGCTGTTTGCATAATACCCCACCTTTAAAAAGCGAATAGTTAACGATATCTTCTCTCTTTATTTTACCATGTCTAACACTGTTTTTCTTGTTTCACCGTCTACATGCAAAATTGTTTGCAAATCTGGCACTAATATGTTGTTATGTGCTTGCATTACACGCTCAATCGTTTCGTCAATTTCAAGGAATGTTATTTTCCCTTGTAAAAATGCCGCAACTGCCGCTTCATTCGCTGCATTCATCGCTGTTAAAATTGTACCGCCTGTGCGCCCAGCCTCATATGCTAGTCTCAATGCTGGATAACGTTCAAAATCCATTTCTTTAAAATGGAGCTGACCAATTTGCGCTAAATTAAGTCGTTGTCCGTTATGTAGCGGCATACGATCTGGGTAGCTTAATGCATATTGGATTGGTACACGCATGTCCGGCGTACCTAGCTGTGCAATGACACTAGTATCATGATACTCAACTAGGGAGTGAATAATACTTTCTCTATGCAAAAGTACATCAATTTTATCATAAGGCATATCAAATAACACTTGTGCTTCAATGACTTCTAGCCCTTTATTCATCATTGTAGCTGAATCTATCGTAATTTTCGCACCCATTGACCAGTTCGGGTGATTTAGTGCATCTGCAACCGTTACATGCTTCAACTCCTCGCGTGTTTTGTCACGGAAGCTACCACCAGAAGCCGTAATAATTAATCGCTCAATATTTTTCGGATTCTCTCCATTCATCGATTGGAAAATCGCAGAATGCTCACTATCAACCGGCAAAATTGCTGCATTATATTTCTTGGCCTCTGCCATCACTAAATGTCCAGCGGTTACAAGTGTTTCTTTATTGGCAATGGCAATTGTTTTGCCCATGCGAATTGCAGCTAATGTCGATTCTAGTCCAACACTTCCAAGAACCGCGTTTACTAGCACTGTCGAATCAGGATGTGTAGCGACCTCTACAAGCCCTTTTGCACCAAACGTAAAGTGTACTTGTGGATATTCTTTAGCGAGCATCATTGCATCTTCTTCTAATTGGACAGATACAAGCTCAGGCTTTAAAGTTTCAATCATTTCACGAGTTTTTTCGATATTTTTCCCTGAAGAAAATGCCACTAAATGAAAGGCATCGCGTTGTTCTTTTAAAATATCATAGGTTTGCCAACCGATTGAACCAGTTGCACCAAGTAAACTAATTTTTTTCACGACAAATTGTCCCCTTTTTCTATCTCAGCAAATGATATAGCACGATTATTATCACTCTGTTTAGAGGAAAATGCTATTATTATGGCACATCACCATAACGTAGAGTTGATCTCGGTTCCGACTAGACGTTATCCTATAGCGACCGATGAGCCACTATTGTTCCTATTTACCAAAAACAATGGAAAAAATGTAGTAAAGGGACTACGAACAATAGACTATCAAAGCGATCTAAAATACCGCCATGCCCAGGTAAAATATTTCCTGAATCCTTTACGTCAAAATGGCGCTTGATAGCCGATTCCACTAAATCGCCCATTTGACCAATAATTGACGCACAGATTGTGATGAAAATAAGTGAGACATAACCATCCGCAAACGGATAAATTGCTTGCATCCCAACAGCAAAGATTACTGCAATGACAATTCCACCAATAAAACCTTCCACGGTTTTCTTTGGTGAAATTTCAGGCCATAGCTTATTTTTCCCTAATTTTCTTCCTACAAAATATGCACCTGAGTCAGTTGTCCAAACTACAAGTAAACAATATACGACAAACTCTAGACCATAGCTTCGTGTTTCGATTAAGTAATGGAAGCCTAACCCGACATAAAACGCACCTAATAATATAAATGCAACTTCATCGAATGTAATTTTATTTTTTACAAGGACTACATATATGAGTAATAGCATCATTAGACCATACACAACCATTAAATTGGAGGAATAGCCAATTGCATCTACTACCTTACTTGACCAGTCTGTTGGTATAACAAGTAGTATTAATGTTAGTAACCCTAAAAAACCTGGTATTGAAAAAAGTGAAATACCTTTCATTTTTAGTATTTCATAAAAGCCGACAACAGCCATTGCAAGCACAAGTATTGTAAATGGCACTTTTCCATAAATAACAAATGGAATAAATAGTGCTGCTGCAATTATTGCTGTAATAATTCGTTGTTTCAAGTTGTTTCTTCTCCCTTCAACCCACCGTAACGGCGATTACGTTTCTGGTAGTTTTCCACCGCTTTCAGTAAGTTTTCCTCGCTAAAATCTGGCCACAATGTATCTGTAAACCAAAATTCTGTATAGGCGAGCTGCCATAACATAAAGTTGCTTAATCGCACTTCACCGCTTGTACGAATTAATAAATCTGGCTCTGGTAAATGAGCCGTCATTAAATGCGATGTCAAGCATTCTTCTGTTATGTCTTGCATCGTTAATTCACCATCCTGCACCTTCTGAAGCATTGTTTTCATGGCGTTAACCATTTCCGAACGACTTCCATAATTCAGAGCAAAATTTAGAATTAATCCTGTATTATGCTTCGTCTCCTCCATCGCTTCATACAACGCTTTTTGCGTATGCGCAGGTAATAAAGATGGATCTCCTATCATCTCAACACGTACATTACGTTCCATCATTTCAGGTAAAAATGAACCTAAAAATTCGACAGGTAAACGCATTAGGAAATCGACCTCTGGTTTTGGCCGCTTCCAATTTTCTGTAGAGAACGCGTACACCGTTAAAACTTTAATACCTAGATCTGACGCAAATCTAGTTACCTTTCGTACCGTCTTCATACCTTCATGGTGCCCTGCAACACGTGGCATGGCACGTTTCTTTGCCCAACGTCCATTTCCGTCCATAATAATCGCTACATGGGCAGGAATCGGCTCGTTTTTAGCAAGGGCAACACGTTCCTCCAATGATAGTGAATCTATATTTATTTGTTTACCTAATAGCTTTTTAAACATGCTAACTCCCCCACTACAACTAATCGGACGTATACTAACCTATCATAACAAACAAAAGCGCGTTTTGTCTTTTTTTTCCCTCTAAATTGACTATGTATGAACTACCTTATTTTAGAACTACACACATTTTAAGATATCACCATATGTTGAGTTAACTTTCGTTACAACTGAGTGTAGGCGAAAGAACATCAACTGATCATGACATATTTCAACTTTTGGTGATGAACTCTTTATTAGAGGGGCTTTTAAGACTTTTACCCCACTCAACTGAAGGTTAAAAAGGGTTATTGTTTCCCTTATTTTGTTCATTATTCAATAATGTATTTCGGTTCACGTTAAGAATAGTTCTTCTTAATCTTAAATGAAAGCAAAAATAGATGAAAGATATTTCCCTTAAAACAATTAAAGATGCTCTATCTCAGTATGTGTTTGGACACCCGCTGAATGAAGATACTTTAACAGTAAAGAGAAAAGACGTCCTTTATATATATAGGACGCCTTCATCTCATCAAAAAGTTCCATCATAGATATGCAAAACGAGTTGCTTACACTTCTAGAATTTCTTTTTCTTTTTCTTTCGCCACTTGATCTACTTTAACGATGAAGTCATCCGTTAATTTTTGAATATCTTCACCGTAGCCACGTAGATCATCTTCTGTGATTTCGCCAGCTTTTTCAAGTTTTTTCAGATCATCATTCGCATCGCGACGAACATTACGTACAGCGATTTTTGCATCTTCTGCTTCTTTTTTCACTTGCTTCACAAGATCTTTACGACGATCTTCTGTTAAAGCAGGAATCATTAAACGAATAACAGATCCATCATTTGTTGGTGTAATACCAATATCTGATTTCATAATTGCTTTTTCGATTTCACCTAAAATTGTTTTATCGTAAGGTGTAATAACTAATAAGCGTGCTTCTGGTACCGAAACACCTCCAAGCTGATTAATCGGTGTTGGTGCACCATAATAATCAACTGTAATGCGATCTAATAAAGCAGCATTTGCACGACCTGCACGGATTGAAGATAGTTCACGTGAAAAAGCGGCAATTGTTTTGTTCATTTTTTCTTTAGCTTGTTCTAAAACTTGTTTAGCCATTATGCATTCCTCCTAACAACTGTTCCAATTTTTTCGCCTTGTACGGCACGTTTAATGTTACCTGGTTCCATAATTGAGAAGACAATTAACGGAATATCGTTATCCATACATAAAGTAGAAGCTGTCGAATCCATTACTTGTAAGCCTTGTTGGATAACGTCTAAGTATGTGAGTGTATCATATTTAATGGCAGTAGCATCTACTTTTGGATCTGCAGAATAAACACCATCTACATTATTTTTTGCCATTAAAATAGCATCTGCGTCGATTTCAGCTGCACGTAACGCAGCTGTAGTATCAGTAGAGAAGAATGGGTTACCAGTACCTGCTGCAAAAATAACTACACGTTTTTTCTCTAGATGACGAACTGCTTTACGGCGAATATATGGCTCCGCTACTTGTGTCATAACAATAGAAGATTGCACACGTGTTTCAATTCCTAATTTCTCAAGCGCATCTTGTAACGCTAAAGAGTTCATAACCGTTGCTAGCATACCCATATAATCGGCTGCTGCACGATCCATCCCCATTTCGCTACCGATTTTTCCACGCCATATATTACCGCCACCTACAACAACAGCAACTTCTACATCAAGATCTACTACTTCTTTTACCTCTTCTGCAACAGACTTGATAATTTTTGGTGATAAACCGAAGCCCGCTTCCCCAGCTAACGCTTCACCACTTAATTTTATAACTACTCGTTTATATTGTGGCACACTCATTGTAAACCTCCGTCAGACTTTATTTAAAACATCTCTATTCCCTTTTCCATTATAGTATAAATAACAATAATTGCTAGTTATGAATAAGGCAGAATAGGAAATTATATGGCTCATCACCATAACGTGTGGTTGATTTCCGTTCCGACTGGGCGCTTTCCTGCCCAGTCTCCACTCCAATCAACTTATATACATAGTACATAGTATACGTTTTAACAAACATCCACAACTTTTGATGGATGAAACATTTTTATCTTTTTTTTCGCTCATTTCGGAAAAATAGGGAACACGCTATGTTGTGTTCCCCATTTTTTTGTCTAGAAAATCTAGATATTATTTGATTAGGATCTAACGCAAGTAAATTAGTTACCTTTAACTTGGCTCATTACTTCTTCAGCAAAGTTATCTTCACGTTTTTCGATACCTTCACCTACAGCGTAACGTACAAAGCCGTTTACTGAACCGCCAGTTGAAGCAACGAAGTCACGTACTTTTTGATCTGAGTTTTTAACGAATGTTTGGTCAAGTAAGCAAACATCTTCGAAGTATTTACCAAGACGACCTTCAACCATTTTGGCTACGATGTTTTCTGGTTTACCTTCGTTAAGAGCTTGTTCAGTTAATACTTTACGCTCACGTTCAACTTCTTCAGCAGAAACTTCATCGCGAGAAACATAAGTAGGGTTAATAGCTGCGATATGCATAGCAACATCTTTTGCAGCAGAAGCATCTGTAGAACCTTCTAAAGAAACTAACACACCGATGCGACCGCCCATGTGTAAATAAGAACCGAATGCATCTGCATCAGTTTTTGTTTTCACTTCGAAACGACGAAGAGTGATTTTTTCACCGATTGTTGCAACTGCAGTTGAAATTTGGTCTGCAATTTTCACACCTTCAGCATTTGCAAGCTCTAAAGCAGCTTCAACTGTTGCAGGTTTAGCAGCAAGTAATTGCTCAGCTAAAGAAGCAACTAATACTTGGAATTTTTCGTTTTTAGAAACGAAGTCTGTTTCAGCATTTACTTCAAGGATGATTGCTTCGTTACCTTGTTCTAAGATGAAAGTTGTACCTTCTGCAGCGATACGGTCAGCTTTTTTAGCAGCTGAAGAAAGACCTTTTTCACGTAGGAAATCGATCGCAGCATCAATATCGCCATCAGTTTGTACTAACGCTTTTTTACAATCCATCATTCCAGCGCCAGTTTTTTCGCGTAATTCTTTTACTAATTGTGCAGTAATGTTTGCCATTTAGTGTTTCCTCCTCAAATTGGTTGTACAAATTTTAGTGATAGGTTCTAAAAAAGGTGATAAGGGTTTTGAGCCACTTATCACCTTTTTCTAAACGTGAATTACTCAGCAGCAGCTTCTACAGCTGGAGCTTCTTCTTCACCTTGTTTTGACTCGATTAAAGCGTCAGCCATTTTAGCAGTTAAAAGTTTAACAGCGCGAATAGCATCATCATTAGCAGGGATTACGTAGTCGATTTCATCTGGATCACAGTTTGTATCAACAATACCTACTAGAGGGATGTTTAATTTAATAGCTTCTGCAACAGCAATACGTTCTTTACGTGGGTCAACCACGAACATTACGTCCGGAAGAGCGTGCATATCACGGATACCGCCTAAGAATTTGATTAGACGTTCGTGTTCTTTTTTAAGTTGGATTACTTCTTTTTTAGGTAGAACTTCAAAAGTTCCATCTTCTTCCATTTTTTCGATTGCTTTCATACGTGCAACACGTTTTTGAATTGTACCGAAGTTTGTAAGAGTACCACCTAACCAACGTTGGTTGATGTAGTAGTTGCCTGAACGTTCAGCTTCATCTTTGATCGCTTCTTGTGCTTGTTTTTTCGTACCTACGAAAAGAACTTTACCACCGTCTTGACCAACTTGACGCATGAAGTCATAAGCTTCCTCTAATTTTTTAACAGTTTTTTGTAAGTCGATGATGTAGATCCCGTTACGTTCAACGAAGATATATTTCTTCATTTTTGGGTTCCAACGACGAGTTTGGTGACCGAAATGTACACCAGCTTCAAGTAATTGTTTCATAGAAATTACTGACATGTGTATTTCCTCCTAGTATGTTTGGTTTTTATCCTCCGCATTTATCACTTGCAACAAGCTACCCTAAGCTTAGAGCACCACTTACTACATCAAAATGCGTGTGTATTAATAACACCATTTGCAACTATATCATAGCTTTACCCCATTCGCAACTGTTTTAGTTATGAAATTTCAATAAAAGCTCGATTTCTGTTTTTCCTTTTTGAAGCTGTTTTGCAATTTCTTCTGATGTTTTACCTTGTTTCGCTAATTCAACAACTTGTTGTTCCACTGTTAATGGTTTAGTTTCTTCCTTTTCGGTTGCATCAGTTGGTTGTTGGGCCGAATGTACCATCTTAGCTTCAGCTTTAGCTCCAGTTTGCTGTTGACGTGAATAAGCATTGGCTACGATATTTTTGGGCACATAAATACGCGGTTCATGATCGAGACTAATAGAACCGTCTACTGTACTTTCTTCCTTTGTCAGAGAAGGCGGTTGCTCCTGCTCCTTTTGTCTCACAATCTGTTCTTCCTGTTTCACAGCATTCGTTTGAGTTTCAGACTTTGAAACTCGTTGCATCTCTTGAATTAGGCGATCATTTTCATCTTTCATCTCCGCTAAATAGACACTAATGGTGTCATCCATTTCACGCATTAAGCGCTCCTGTTTTTTTTCTAAGTCCTTAAATTTTGCTAGCTTCGTATTTAATATAATAAGGAAATAAAATGAAAGTAGCTGTAAAATAAAAAGAACCGCTATTAGTATGATTGTCATAGTAAGCTCCTATCCACTAAAATCCACAAAATTTCCTTTAAACGGATGCTGCGCTTGCGTTTCTCGCTTCTCGTTATCCTTATTTTTCTTTTTTCGAGTACCTTTTATATACTCGCCACCTGCTTCTTCATCTTCGCTAATCTCATCCATACCCTCTGAAGTATTCACAACTTTTTGCTTGCGTTCTATTTCTTTTTTTAACGCTTCATTTGCATGTGCTTGCTGAGCCAAAGTTTGTTGTTGTGCCTGATCCGCCATTTTCCCTGCTTCAAAAGTTTTTGGAATAGCTATTTGTAGTTCGACACCCTTTAAACTCATGAGACTCCCTCCTTCAACGATATGTATATAAGGATATTATGCATTAATCATTTCATTAGATAATAATTTCCGTAGTTTTAATAGCGCCTTAGAGTGGATTTGTGAGATGCGTGATGTTGATAACCCAAGCATTTCTCCAATTTCTGTTAATGTTAATTCCTCAGTATAAAATAAACTAAGCACCAGCTGCTCCTTATCATTGAGCTTTTGGATATTTTCTGCTAAATCCCCAAGCAGTTCTGACTTAACGATAGCTTGTTCAGGTGTCGTTGTCGTATCATCACGAATAACAAATGACTTTCCATCAGCCTCATCTTGATCTTGCTGCTCATTAATGGAAAGAACATTTGAAAAGAAATGCTCCTGTACAGTTTGGTAAACTTCCTCAACAGGTAAAGTCATATGTTCCGCAAGTTCCTCAGGTGTTACATGACGCATATATTTTTGTTCTAACTGTTCAATCTGTGCATCTAATTTTTTTGCCTTCTCACGTGCGGAACGCGGCAACCAATCTTCCTTACGTAAACCATCAATAATTGCTCCTCTTACTCTAAAAGAAGCATATGTATCAAATTTCAAGTCTCTATTTATATCAAATTTATTTAACGCGTCAAAAAGACCTACCATACCTAAGCTCGTTAAATCGTCTCGCGATACACTCTTTGGTAAGCTCGCTCCAATACGTTGTACATGATAGGATACTAGAGAAATATATTTTTTTATAAGTAAATCACCAGCATCTGGATCACGTTCATTTATCCAGCGGTTCCACAGCTTTTGTTCATCGTTCAGAATTGGTTGTGTCATGTAATCCACCTCTCTAAGAAAAACGCATTTACGCGCCTGTTTGCCACTGTCTTATATTACCTTGATATTTTCCGTTATACTTCTTCCTGATGTAGTTATTCGTAGATGGCACAAAGAGTTACTAGCTATGAGCCTCTAACATAAATAACCAATGTAATTCTTTCCTATATTATAACAAGAATCGACTATAATTTCATTTGTTTCTCAGACTCTATCACAGATTCTTTACATTTTTGTGTCAGGCATTTTTTAGTTTGGCATAGTTAAAACTTACTAATGCAAAAGAATTAAAAAGAGCCGCTACTCGCGACTCCCATTTTTAAGCATTATTTAATTGAGGATCATCCTCACGATTCATCATTGTGCGTACAACTTGAGCAATTTCTTCTGAGTTTTCATCTTGAAACTCAACGGTAGAGTTGGCCGTAGGTGTTTCTTGATTGTCTTCCTCCTGATTGCCGGATTCGTTTTCTTCATGCTCACCTTCAACGACTTCTTCAGCGTCCTCCGGTGTGAATAAAATATAGGCAATTAAAAATCTTACAATATACATGACGAAAAACACAATTATTCCCGCCACAAATGACCCTATGATAATACGTAGTGGTGTATAAGGTTTTAGAAATGTACTAAAAAAATATATAGAAAAGGCAGTTAAAGCTCCCCATAGGTTATAAAAAATAGAACCAAACATTATATTTCGCTCACTCCTTGGTTAACCGTTCGAATATGTAATGTCGAAGTCGCAGGATTAAATTCAATTGTTCTACCACTATTACCGCCCGTGTCTTCGGCAACTAAACGAATTCCATGACGCTTTAGCTCATGCCTCACAGCTTCTACATTACGTGGGCCGATGCGCATGGAATCTTTATCTGAAGTGAATTGAAACATCTGCGCACCACCCGCAATTTTTGCCTTTAGCTTGAATTTTTGAACGCCTTCTAACTTTAATAAGTCAATCATTGCCGCAATGCCTGTGTCAGCAAATTTAGCCACATTTATTGACTCTTGTCTACCTAAACTCGAATCCGGCAACATCACATGAATTAAACCAGCTATTTTTTTGGATTCATCATATAAAATAACACCTACACAAGATCCAAGACCTGATGTTCTTATCGTATTTGGTAACTTTACTACATCCATTTGTGCAATTCCAACTTTTACAACTTGCCCATTACTACTGTTTAGCATCATCTATGAAACTCCTAATGCTTTAAAAATAGCATCAAATGAGTCTGGATCTGGTAATAAGAAGAAATGCCCTCTTACTGTTTCCTGATCCTCTACACCGTCTTCAAAAATGGATGTGTTTATGACGATAACATTATCGCTAACGTGTGATAATTCAATCAAACCAATACTAATAATGGCACCAAACATGTCAACACTTAGTCCTGGCACAGTTGGATAAATTTTTAAATTTGTAAAGTCAGATAACGCCGATAAATAAGAGCCAGATAAAATATTACCCATCTCTTGCATAGCTGATAAACCTAACTCTGAAACAGGTCGTTTTTTAAAGTCGAATGATTCATCAAATATGAGACGACGAATAAAACGATTTGCTTGTTCAATTGGCAGAATAAAGAACATACTACCTTCAGCATCACCTTCAATGCGTAGATAGATTCCAACTACGACATTTTCAGATCCTCCAGCAAGCTCCATCATGTCATTAAATGACACCATTTCAACCTTTGGTACTCGCATATCAATTTTTTTACCAAGCAAATTGGAAAGTGCTGTCGCAGCATGCGCAGCACCTATATTACCAATTTCCTTCAATACATCTAAATGTAGTGATGTAATCTTTTGATTATATGTCATTATCGATCCCTACTTTAGTGGATTTAGTACTTTCTCTAAATGCAATAAAATTAATAATCGTTTATCTATTTTAGCCACCCCTGAAATAAACTCTTCTTCCAATGAGCCTACTACTTCGGGCTGTGGTTCAATTGAGTCAGCAGGGATGTCTAACACATCATTTGCAGAGTCTACGACAAAACCTACTTCCATATCTTCTAATGAAATGATGATAATACGTGTTGTTTCTTCGTGCTCAGAGACAGGTAATTCAAACCGTTCACGTAAATCTACAATTGGCGTTACAACACCGCGTAGGTTAATAACACCTTTTACATATTTCGCCGTTTTCGGTACGCGCGTAATATGCATTAGTTTTTCAATTCCTTGTACATGTGACACTGGAATCGCATATTCTTTATCCGCTAGTTGAAAAACAATTACTTTAATACTTTCTTGTTCCACTGCATTTGTCATTGTTTACACCTCTCTTATTCATTCACCTTATTTAATAAGTGCGTTACAATCCACAATTAAGGCTACTTTTCCGTTACCTAAAATTGTTGCACCTGAAATTGCAAAGATATTCGTTAAGTAGTTTCCTAATGATTTCAGCACAATTTCTTGTTGGCCAATGAATGAATCCACAACTAAACCAGCAAGTTTCTCACCTTTTCGAACGATGACCACTGAATGGAATTCGTCACCCTGTGGTTCTTTACGAGGTACCTCAAAGATTTCTTCTAAAAATACTAGTGGTACTACTTTGCCACGGAAGTCGATTACTTTTTGATTATGCGCATTCATAATTTCAGATGAACGGATAATTGAAGTTTCGATAATTGATGAAAGCGGAATGGCATAAATCTCTTTCTCTATTTCTACTAGCATGACAGAAATAATCGATAATGTCAGTGGTAATTGAATCGAGAATACTGATCCTACATCTTGTGTAGAGTCAATTGAAATATTTCCACCCAATGATTCTATTGTTGTTTTAACAACGTCTAATCCAACGCCTCGGCCTGATACGTCAGAAATAACATCTGCCGTTGAGAAACCAGAAGCCAAAATAAGCTCATTGATTTGCTTATCTGACATTGAATATGATTGTTCTTGTGTAACAATACCTTTAGAAATAGCTTTCGCAAGTACTTTTTCACGGTTAATACCTGCTCCATCATCTTCAATTTCAATAAAGACATAGTTACCACTATGATAAGCACGCAGGACAACTGTTCCTTCTTCTGGTTTACCTTTTGCAAGACGAGCTGTCGGATTTTCAATACCGTGGTCAACAGAATTACGAATTAAATGAACAAGAGGATCCCCAATTTCATCGATTACTGTACGATCTAGCTCTGTTTCAGCACCAATAATTTCGAGGTTAATTTTCTTGTTTAGATCACGAGATAACTGACGAATCATTTTTGGGAAGCGATTGAATACTGTTTCAACCGGAACCATACGCATCGTTAAAATAATAGTTTGTAAATCACCCATGACGCGGCTCATACGCTCCACTGTTTCATTTAGCTCTCCATGGTTAACCTCAGTTGCAATAGACTGTAGTCGTCCTCGATCTATAACAAGCTCTTCAAATAAGTTCATTAATATATCAAGTCGCTCGATATTTACACGTATTGTTTTATTACCAACCGGCGCATGGCTTTTATCAGCCTTAGCAGGAGCGGCTGCTTTTGCAGGTGTAGGTGCTGCAGTATTTGTTTCTGTTGCAGTAGCAGGTTGAGCCTCAACTTCTACCGTTGCTGTTGCCGCTACTTCTTGAATTGCTTGTCCATTTTCACTATATTGCTTTTGTTCGATAGTTGCGACAATCACTTCTTCAACTTCTGAAACTTTCATAATCTTTTTCTGCATATCTTCAGCAGATTCTTTTGTTACGAAAGCTACGTAAAATTGTTGATCAAACTGTTCGTCTTCAAGCTTTTCTACAGATGGATTTGATTTAATAACATCCCCATCTTTTTCTAAAATCTCAAACACCATAAATACTCGTGCTGCTTTTAAAAGACAGTCCTCACGTAATTTAACTGAAATTTCGAGTGCATTGAAACCTTGTTCAGTAGATTGAGAAATAACTGTTTGTTCAAAACCGTCATACTCTAACACACTTGCTACAGCAGTAGCGGGTGTCTCAGTAGTTGCTACTACTTCAGGAATCGCTTCCTCACCTAATTCAATACGCTTTAATTGTGCAACGGTTGAAGATACATCACGTTTTCCATCTCCGCCATTTGCAATGTCCATCACCATTTCTTCTAGATGGTCTACAGACTCGAAGACAACATCTAAAATTTCAGGAGTTACATGGATTTTCTCATTTCTGATCGCATCCAACACATTTTCCATTTTATGAGTTAAATCTGCTAGATCTTCAAAGCCCATTGTCGCAGACATACCTTTTAATGTATGCGCTGAACGGAAAATTTCTCCAACAATCGCCAAATCGTCTGGATTTTTTTCTAGTTCTAATAAATGTTCACTACACGCTTGTAAATGGTCTTTACTTTCTTCAATAAACATCTCTAAATATTGATTGACTTCCATAAGAGGACACCCCTTTAAGGCAAATATTTCATTATTGTTTGTGCAATATCATCTACATCTGCTACTTCATCGACAAGCTGCGTTTCCACTGCTGCTTTCGGCATACCATACACTATGCAAGTTTCAGCTGACTCAGCGATTGCAATCACATTTCCAGTACTTTTTAGTGCTTTTAGTCCGTCAGAGCCGTCATGGCCCATACCTGTCATAATAACTGCCACTTTATCAAAATCTTTAAATTGGCTGACATCTTCAAACATCACATCTACAGAAGGGCGATGTCCAGATCTAGGTGGTTCATTATTATCAAGGACTATGCCAAAGGAGGTACCTACTTTTCTAAGTTTTAAATGATACCCACCAGGTGCAATATACGCCGTTCCATTTTGAAGAATATCTCCTTGCTCAGCTTCCTTTACGGTAATCTCACTCAATTGATCCAAACGAGTAGCAAGAGATTTTGTAAATCCTGCTGGCATATGCTGGACAATTAAAATTGGTGCTTGAATGGATTTTGGGATTTTTGTTATTACTTCTTGTAATGCTCTAGGTCCGCCGGTGGAAGTCCCAATCAGTACAATTTTCCGGCCTACTTTATTCCATTCCACATGTGGCTTTGATGATTCTGCCCTTGTCGGAAAAACATTGACAGGAGGAGTCATCATACCTTCACTAAATGATTCTCTTCTAACGGTACTCGCTATTAATGAATGTTCTTGTTGTCTTTTACTACCAGAAGGTTTCTTTAATTTTGAAACAGGTACCAATGATGCTTGTTCAACCTTGTGGACAAGTTCGGTTTGGATTTTATGTAAATCAAGAGAAATTGTTCCGCTTGGCTTCGCGACAAAATCTACTGCACCAAGTTCAATTGCTGATAAGGCATTTTCTGCTCCTCGTTGAGTTGTACTCGAGAGCATAACAACAGGTACTGGACATATAGTCATAATTTCTTTTAAAGCATCAAGCCCATTCATTTCAGGCATCTCAATATCCATTGTCACAACTGTTGGCCGCAATGATTGAATCTTTTTTATCGCATCTTTCCCATTTCGTGCTGTTCCAACTACTTCAACCTTCGAGTTGCCAACAAAAAAGTCACTAATTAGCTTTCTCATAAAAGCAGAATCATCAACAACTAATAGCTTGCTTTTATGTAAAAAGTCCAATTAATCACGTCCTTTCGAAAAAATACTTCTTAATTTAGTTAAGAAATTACCTGCTGACTGATCATGTGCATGAACTTCCTCCACACGGTATTCCATAAAACGTGCCACTATAAGATGAAGTGTCTTTGTAATAAGTGCGTCTGGATAGGCAAGTGAAAAAGGCACTTGCTCACGCACAGCCTTACGCACAACAGAATCTTCAGGTAATGAGCCTAATACCGTAACCTCTTTGTCCAAAAAACGCTTCATCGTACGCTTCAGTCGTTCATTGGTTTCCAGTCCTTCTTCTTTACTATAAGCTCGATTACAGAGTATATAAAATTGCTTGTCCGCATCTCTCGTATGAATATATTTCATCATTGAATATGCATCTGTAATAGAAGTTGGCTCTGCTGTTGATAAAACAATGATTTCATCTATAGAAGTTAGTAAATCTAATGACCAGTTAGTTGCTCCTGCTCCCATATCAAATAAGATGTAATCAAAGCTTTTTTGAAGCTGCTCAAATGCATGAATGAGTCGATCAAACATAATATCTGACCATTCTAAGACGCCCGACATACCAGACCCACCTGAAATATACTTTAATTCGTAAGGACCTTCAAATATTACCTCATCTAGTAACTTATTTCCTTCTAAGTAATCTTTTAAACTATAAGATGCACTTTTTCCAATTAAAATATTGATATTCCCCATACCAATATCCATATCAACGATGACAACTTTTTTCCCTTTATTGGCCAATGTAATGGCAAAATTCATCGTGAAGTTACTTTTACCAACCCCACCTTTACCACTTACAACCGCAATTGCCCTGCCTAATTCGCCCTGCTGTTTCAACATTTTCAAGCGTAATGTTTCAGCTTGGTCTCTCATTTTTCTTCACCTTGAAAAAATAAATTTAGTACTGCTTCTAGATCAGCTTCTTCAATGTCTTCTGGTACTTCTTGACCATTCGTGTAGTAAGCAAGTCCTTTATTATATTTAATCATTAAATTAATCATTGTGCCAATAGAATTTGTTTCATCAATTTTTGTAAAAATGAATTTTTCAATTGGTAATTGCTTAAATTGCTCTACAATGTTTGCCATATCCTTCTCTTTCGTTGTCATAGCAAGTACTAAGAAGGACTCAGCTTGATCATCAAATTTTATGAGACGCTGTAAATCGTCTACATATTTTACCTCTTTATAATTGCGGCCTGCTGTATCTATAAACACTAAATCTAAATGGGACAATCGATGGATTGCTTGCTCAAAATCTGTTGCATTATAGGCAATTTCGACAGGAGCTTGTAACAGTCCAGCATACGTTTTTAATTGCTCAATTGCAGCAATACGGTAAGTATCTGTCGTGATAAATCCTATTTTTTTCTTTTTTTCTAAAACTGCTCTAGCTGCCATTTTAGCAATTGTCGTAGTCTTTCCGACACCTGTTGGACCTAGAACATTAATATATTTTTTTTCATAGGATAATCCCCCGACTGGGAGATTCTCTAGCTCTTTGCGCAATAAATTTTTCGTAACCATCTTATATTGAGAAAAATTGATTTCTGACGCTTCTTTGAAATGCGTAAAAAGCTCATCACCAATCGTTGTGATGAGCTCCTCACATAGCTCCTGCTGTCTTAAGTATTCAATGAAGGGTAAGAGTTCATCGGGATATTGATCCTGGATAGTCTTCTTATGCATAGAATGCATTAAAGATTTTAAATCTGCAATTTCCTTCCTCAAATCTTCAGAAATGCCAGTTTCCTCATGCAAGGGCGCATCATTCTGGGGCTGTACTTGGTGCATGTTAGCTTGTACAGCATTCGTAATCTCTTGTAACCTTACATTTTCTTTTTTAGCTGTTTTTATAGGTAAAGCTGCAGGTGCTGGAGCCGCATTACCTGGCTCCATTGAATCAATCCCTGCAACAACCTCAAAACTTTTCTTTTTAATGATTCCAAAAAACTTTTTTGTCACTACTACTTTCGAATTCAAAATGACAGCGTCCTCACCTAATTCAGCACGCACAAGCTTCATCGCTTCTGGTATGGAGGATGCATAATATTTTTTCATTTTCATTCAACATTCACCACCCCAACACTTTGAATTTCAACCGTAGCATCAAGTTCATTGTATGATAGAACTGGAATTTGCGGGAAATAACGCTCCGTTAGTTGACGTAAATACATACGAACTGCTGGAGAGCATAAGATAATAGCAGATTGTTCCATAAAGGAAACCCGTTCTACTTCTGCAGCAATAGTCTCCAAGACAGTTTGAGAATCTTGTGGATCCATCGCTAAATAATTTCCGTGATCAGTTTGTTGAATACTATCAGCAATCATTTTCTCTACTTTACCCGAAACAGTTATAACCTTTAGTGACGAGCTGTCTCCTACGTATTGAGAAGTAATCTGACGTGCTAATGCTTGACGTACATACTCAGTTAATATATCGGTATCGCTCGTTAACTTTGCATAGTCTGCTAGCGCCTCAAAAATAATTGGTAAGTTTCGGACTGAAACATTTTCTCGTAGGAGTTTACCCAGTACTTTTTGAATTTCTCCAGTCGATAACGGTGTAGGCGTCAGCTCTTCGACTAAAATTGGATGTGTTTCACGTAAATGATCAATTAACTGCTTCGTCTCTTGACGACCAAGTAATTCATAAGCATTTGCACGAATCATTTCGGTTAAGTGAGTCGACACTACGCTCGGTGGGTCAACAACTGTGTAGCCGAACATTTCTGCATCCTCTTTCACTTGCTCAGTAATCCATTTTGCAGGTAAGCCAAATGACGGTTCAACTGTGTCAATTCCTTCGATGGAATCATCATCTCCTGGACTCATTGCTAAATAATGATCAAGTAGAAGTTCACCACGCGCCATTTCGTTACCCTTTATTTTAATTCGATATTCATTTGGTTGTAATTGAATATTATCGCGAATACGGACAACCGGAATGACAATCCCTAATTCTAATGCTAACTGTCGACGTATCATAATGACTCTATCTAATAAATCGCCGCCTTGAGTAGCATCTACTAACGGTATTAAACCATAGCCAAATTCAAACTCGATTGGGTCCACATTTAATAAATTCACAACGTTTTCAGGGCTCTTCATGCCGTCAGTTGCCACTTCTTCCTCAATTTCAAGTAATTCTTCTTCATCCTCTGGTTTTTTATGATCCATCATATAAGCACCAGCAATTAGTGAACCACCAATTGGGATTGTTATCCAGATAGGGATAGGTGTGAAAAATCCAAGTAAAAGTATTGTTCCACCCGCTACATAAAGCAGTTTTGCTTGAGCAAATAACTGACCTGTAATGTCTTCACCAAGACTACCTTTAGAGGATGCACGTGTTACGACAATCCCTGTCGCTGTAGAGATCAGTAGCGCGGGAATTTGTGAGACAATACCATCTCCTACTGTTAACTTAGAAAAATGATTTGCTGCCTCTGCAAATGGAAGCTTCATCTGCACAACACCGATGATGATACCAAATAATAAGTTGATAATAACCATGACCATTGAGGCAATGGCATCCCCTTTTACGAATTTTGTGGCACCATCCATCGCTCCGTAGAAGTCCGCTTCACCCGCTACTTTCTCGCGCCGTTCACGTGCTTCCCTTTCAGAAATAACTCCTGCATTTAAATCAGCATCAATACTCATTTGTTTACCCGGCATCGCATCCAGTGTGAAACGTGCTGCTACTTCAGCTACACGCTCCGCTCCTTTTGTAATAACGATAAACTGAATTAACACAAGAATTAAGAATACAACTAAACCAACTAGTACATTCCCGCCGACTACAAAATCACCAAACGTTTCAACAACCGCACCAGCATCACCTTTGGCTAAAATGGCACGTGTTGTAGAAACGCTCAGTCCGAGTCGGAACAAAGTTAACAATAAAATAACTGAAGGGAAAATAGAAAAGTCTAATGCTTCCTTCATACTCATTGCTGTTAACAGTACTATTAATCCTAATGTAATATTAATGACGATTAAGAAACTTAACATCCACGGAGGAAGAGGAATGATGAGCATCGCAACGATTAAAATAACCGCACCTAAAACCCCTATATCGCGAACTTTCATTTGTGTCCCTCCTACAAAAAGCTTTAAATTTTCCGTTTAATTCGATAAACATAAGCAAGCACTTCGGCTATTGCTTTGAAAAACTCTTCTGGTACTTGATCGCCAATTTCTACTTGATCGTACATTGCTCGTGCTAATGGCCTATTTTCAACCATAATCACATCATGTTCTTTCGCAATCAGTTTAATCTTTTGAGCGATAAAGTCTGTACCCTTAGCAACGATGCGTGGGGCATCCATACTTTCCTCATCATATTTGATGGCAATCGCATAGTGAGTTGGGTTTGTTATGACAACATCGGCGTTTGGAATCTCTGACATCATTCGACGCATCGCCATTTCGCGTTGGCGTTGTTTGATTTTCGATTTTATCAGTGGATCGCCCTCACTATTTTTATATTCATCTTTAATATCTTGCTTAGACATTTTAAGATTTTTTTCGTAATCATGTTTTTGATACATCCAGTCTAAAAGGGATACACATAGTAAGACGAGCGAAGCAGCAATCCCCATGATACCAACAAGCTTACCCACTGTAATAAGAGTTATCCATGGGCTTTTAAAGGATAACGCCAAAACTTCCGGCAAATTCGTCCAAACTATAATTGTCGTAACGCCACCGATGAAGCCAATCTTTAATACCGATTTGAGAAGCTCTATAATGGCTTTAACAGAAAATATCTTTTTTAACCCTTTAATCGGGTCCATTTTTTTTAAATCAAACTTCATCGGCTCTAATGTAAATAGGAAACCGAACTGTAGGAAGTTACCTGCCAATGCTCCAACAAATGCAATTCCCATTATTGGGACAATAATAAAAGCCATTTGCACTAATGTTTCTGTAAATAAGCTCATCACACTATCAATCGTTAGTGTTTCTACGCGTATGTTATGAATAAAAGTTTGCCTGAAAAAAGCTAAAAGATCGTCTCGCATCGAACCTGCAAAGAAGAATAAAAAGATAAATACCATGAGCATGACAATCGCACTGGAAATATCCTGACTTTTGACGACCTGACCTTTTTTTCGAGCATCTTGTCGTTTTTTGGGCGTCGCCTTTTCCGTTTTTTCTCCCGCAAAATACTGTAAATCTAAATCCAGCAGTAGCAACATTTTATCCACCACCTAAAATAGCCATTAAATCACGCATCGCATATATCATAATTGTAATAAGCTTTTGTATCACTTGAACCATTACAGTCATCATTGTGAATAACACTAGAAAACTAACACCAATTTTAATAGGAAAACCAACAACAAAAATATTTAATTGTGGTACAGTTTTCGCCGTGATTCCTAGCGCCAAGTCGACTAAAAATAAAGTTGCTACAACAGGAGCAGCCATTTGAAAGGCAATCGCAAAAACAGCTGTAAATGTTGTGATGATAAACTCTATATAATTGGCATTTGCGAAATTTGGAAATCCTTGATCCATCGGTAAGAATTGATAACTATAATAAATTCCATCGAGAATCATATGATGTCCATTTATAGCTAGTAGAAAAAGTAATGCTAGCGTATTAAAAAATTGTCCTATCAATGGACTTTGTGCACCTGTTTGCGGGTCAATAATATTGGCAATGGCAAAACCCATTTGAAAATCTATAAAGCTTCCGGCAATTTGAATTGCCGACATGATGATATAAGCAACTAGACCGAGCAACAGTCCAATGAGCGCTTCTTTCATCACTAAAAGTATGTAATCACCATTAAATACAAATGGTTCAACGTCAATTGTGTAATACATCATCCAAGCTAAAACTAATGCGAGCGTTATTTTAACTTGTGGCGGAATCGTTCTGTACGAGAAAAAAGGCACAGTGACAAAAAATGCCGATACGCGCACAAGCACTAATAAGAAAACCGTAAAATGCGGGATTAATTCATTCATCTACTCACCCTATATAACGCGTTAAATTCTCAAAAATATCTCTCGCATAGCTAGTCACTTGTGATAACATCCAAGGACCGAAAAATACGATGGCTGCTAATACAGCGATGATTTTTGGAACGAATGCTAAAGTTTGCTCTTGAATCGATGTTGTTGCCTGAAAAATACTTACCGCTAAACCAGTGATTAAAGCAACTAATAATAGCGGACCGCTTGTTAGAAGGATAACCATAATGGCACGCTCTGCAATTGAAATAACCAATTCACCTGTCATACTGTATCATCCCCTAAAAACTTTGTAGTAATGATTTCATCACAAGGTACCAACCATCAACGAGTACAAATAATAAAATCTTAAACGGCAATGAAATCATAACCGGTGGTAACATCATCATCCCCATCGACATTAGAGTACTTGCAACAATCATGTCGATTACTAGGAATGGAATAAATATCATAAAGCCAATTTGAAACGCTGTTTTAATCTCACTCAATGCGAAAGCAGGTACGAGCATTGTAAGGGGAATTTCTTCTACTGATGCTGGCTTTTCTGCTTTATTATAGGTTAAAAATAAATCAAGATCCTTTTGCCTTGTATGCTTACTCATAAACTCTTTAAACGGCACACTGGCACGATCATACGCTTCTTCAATTCCAATTTTCTCAGAAAATAGTGGCTGCAATGCCTCTTTATTGACCTCTTGAAATGTTGGGGCCATGATAAAGAAAGTTAAAAACAAGGCAAGGCCCACAATGACCTGGTTCGGTGGCATTTGCTGTGTCGCTAACGCAGTACGAACAAACGATAATACGATAACTATTCGTGTAAATGATGTCATTAAAATTAAAATACTTGGTGCCAGTGAAAGAACTGTTAACAACAAAAGAAGCTTAACAGCGCTAGAGACATTTGTCGGGTCGCCGTTGGAAAAAACACTGATTACATCATTCATTTATCATCATTCTCCTTTTGCTTCCATTTCTCCAGTTCTTCACTACGCTCCTGTTTAATTTCGGAAATCTTTTTTTCAAATAGCTCACCAAAAGAGCCTTGTTTTTGCTGCGCTGGTGAACTTTCATTACTTTTTCTCTTAAACTTAGATAATACTTCTGCAATATACGGTGATGTTACTGCAAGTTCTTGTCGTTCATTATATAGTGCTAAAAGTGTTGCAACTTCATCAGGATCAGTAATTTCACGTAATAGCTGGACATCCTCACCGACCCCAACTAAATAGAGTGTTTTACCTACTTGTAATAGTTGTACCGACTTTTGAGCACCTAAAGATAAACCGCCTAAATTTTGTACTAATTGATTACGTTGAAAGTTCAAATTTCTTTTATTTAAAAACTTCATTAATCCATAAAATAAAGCTATAACAAAAATAAGCGCCAACACCATTTTTATGTATTCCCACGCAGATACGTCTCCAGCCGCTTGTAAATCTGAATCTTTCTCAGCAGCTGGAGTACTATCTTCTTTGCAATCTCCTTTTTTATTAATGCAGTCGTCGACAAATTTTGTGTTAGATTCTGCATACACAGGAGTTGTTGTAGGGTACAAAAACAGGAAGGATACAAGAAATGCGAAAATCATCGTTAGACGAAATGATTTTAACATTTGCATTCAATCATCCTAGAGCTTTTTGAATCGCTTCAATTACACGATCAGCTTGGAAAGGTTTAACAATAAAGTCTTTCGCACCAGCTTGAATTGCATCGATTACCATTGCTTGTTGTCCCATTGCCGAACACATAATTACAGTTGCATTTGGATCTGAACCTTTAATTGCTTTAAGAGCAGCAATACCGTCCATTTCTGGCATCGTAATATCCATTGTTACTAAATCTGGCTTTAATTCGTTGTACTTTTCAACAGCCTGTAAACCATCAGCAGCCTCTCCAACAACTTCAAACCCATTTTTCGATAAAATATCCTTGATCATCATGCGCATGAATGCGGCATCGTCTACAATCAAAATTCTTTTAGACATGGTTAACTCCTCCAATTGAAACTATCTTAAATTATTTAAACGCTCTGCTTGACTTAAAACATCTGTAATGCGGACACCGAAGTTTTCATCAATAACAACGACTTCACCTTTAGCGATTAAACGGCTATTTACTAAAATATCAACTGGTTCACCAGCCAATTTATCTAGTTCAATAATCGAACCACTAGATAGTTCTAATATCTCTTTTACAGAACGCTTTGTACGTCCTAACTCTACAGTAACTTGCAATGGAATATCAAGTAGCATATTTAAATTTCTAGCTTCAGATTGCGAGATAACATTTGGATCAAAACTAGCAAACTGTGCTTGTTGAACATTGACCGGTTGAACAGGTCTTGTTGCTTGCATCGGAATCTGTTGTTGCTCTTGATACATTGGTTGCTGCACAGGCGCTGCTTGCTGTTGATATACTGGCTGTGCAGGCGGTGGTGTTACAGGTGCTTGTGGTTGCATAGACGCCTGTGGTTGTACAGGTGTCGGTGCTACTGGCGCTTCAGGCGCTATAGTTGCAGCCACAGGTTCCTCGATCGATTCCGTTTCTCCTAATAGAGATTTTACAATGTTTTGGCTAAATTTCAGCGGTAATAATTGCATTAGATTCGAATCAATTAAATTACCAATTTTCAATCTGAAAGATACTTTTACGAGTAAATCATCTTCAGGAATATTTTCTCGTCCTTCGTTCTGAGAAATATTCATTAAATCAATAGTAGGTGGAGAAATATCCACTTTTTTATTAAATACTGTCGACATTGAAGTAGCCGCAGAACCCATCATTTGATTCATAGCTTCTTGCACGGCACTTAGCTGAATTTCACCTAAATCTGGTTTCGGATTTAAGCCATCTCCACCTAACATTAAATCAGCAATAATCGCTGCATCGGATTGCTTAATGACAAGTAAATTCATTCCTGTCAATCCGATTGTATATTCAACCTGTACGGCTACATAAGGATGAGGAAATTCCTCTTCTAATTTATTTCGGTTAATCATTGAAATACTTGGGGTAGTAATATCTACTTTTTGACCTAATAACGCTGACAGCGCTGTAGCAGAGCTACCAAAAGATATATTTCCTACCTCACCTAATGCATCTTGGGCAAACGAATCGAGGTAATCCTCTACTTTTAAATCATTAATTTCCTCATTTGTAGAAGCTTCAGTGCCGCTGTTTTTATCTTCCAACGTTTCGCCCCTTAATAACGCTTCAATTTCTTCTTGGGAGAGCATTTCATCACTCATCTTCGTCTCCTCCTTTCAAAGGGTCGATAATCTGGATTGCTAATTTTTTGCCTTGTTTTCCTGGTTGAACTGTAAATTTCGGTAATGTCCCTACTTTTAACAGTAGTGGATCTTCAATTTTTTGTTCTAATTGAATAACATCTCCAACTTGCATTGTGAGGAAATCCTCAATGGTAATGTCTGTAATACCTAGTTCAACGGAAACAGGTAGTTGTGCTTGTTTCACACGTGTTTCAAGCATTTTTGTTTGCTCTGGAGACATCTCTTTTGTATTCGTCTGCATCCAGTAACGAACAGAAAGATTTGGAACAATTGGCTCCAATACAACATGCGGGATACAAATATTAATCATACCGCTTGTCTCACCGATGATCGTGTTTAAGGAAATAACGACAACTGTTTCATTTGGTGAAATCATTTGTAAAAATTGAGGGTTGACCTCAAGCTCTACTAAGATTGGATCAATTTCCGCAACATTTTCCCATGCCTCGCGTAAATTGTCGAATGAACGTTCAAAAAGGTTTGTCATAATTTTAGTTTCTATTTCTGTTAAGTTATCTACATTACTATGACTCGCCCCACTACCGCCCATTAAACGATCTAACATCGAGTAGGCAATGTTTGGGTTTATTTCCATCAATATATTACCATCTAATGGCGGCACTTCAAACACATTAATGAGTGTCATATTCGGAATCGAACGTACAAACTCTTCAAATGGTATTTGGTCCACTGATGCAACAGTAATCTGCACATAGCTTCTCAGCTGTGCAGAAAAGAAGGTTGTCAGCAATCGTGCAAAATTTTCATGTATTCGGGTCAAACTTCGGATTTGATCTTTTGAGAAACGAAGTGCTCGTTTAAAGTCATAAACTTTAACCTTGCGCCCCTCGTCCTCTTTTTTTATGTCGTCCGCTGACATTTCCCCAGTTGATATTGCGGAAAGCAGCGCATCTATCTCAGATTGAGATAACACATCTCCTGCCATTTGCCCACCTCCATTTCAAGCAGTTTCTTTATTATTGGGTGATGAAGGAGGTAAAATAAACTTCCTGAATTTCTCCCTCTTGCATCAATTCATTAATTTTTGTTTTTAATGATTTTTGGAAAACTTGTTTCCCTTGCTTACCTTCTAAATCTTTTTGCTCCATTTCTGAAAGCTCTTGAATAACAATATTTTTCACTTGGAAATCACGTTTCGTTAATTCAGCAGCAGCATCTTTATTTGATGTTTGAATTTTTAACGAAAAGCGTACAATTTTGTTATCAGCTAGATTTGTAGTAATCTCCGGAATTTCAACAGAAGCTTCTACGATTTCATCAATAGTTGGCTCAAGAGACTTTGCCGGCTTATTAAATTGGGTAAATAATACAAAGCAAATACCCCCGATAAGTATGATTGCTACTAGTACGATGATAATCATCGTTAACACTTTGTTATTCTTCATCTTCTTCACCTCGTAGATGCGGGTTTGATAGTATTTGTATATTTTTATAAAAGGCTGTTACCTTTTGTCGCACCTCATCTTGACTCTGTAAAACAATGATTTTGGTTCCAGTCGTTAATGTAATGGTCGTATCCGGAAAAGATTCGACCGTTTCTATGTATAAAGCATTCAATGTAAATGCTTTGCCATTTAAACGTGTTAGTTCAATCATTGAAATAGGGCCGGGTCTAGCATGAGAGCCGGCCCGACCCTCCCTCATATGAAATTATGTTTTTAGTTTTGAGCACTTTGTAATCTTAACCGGTATTTTCTTTACCTACATATTAAGTATAAACCTCATACTAAAATCTAGCGTTTTAAATTCACAAGCTCTTGAAGAATTTCATCAGAAGTTGTGATAATACGTGTATTTGATTGGAAACCACGTTGCGCAACAATCATCTCTGTGAACTCTTCTGAAAGGTCTACGTTGGACATTTCTACCGCACCTGGAACAACTTTACCCATACCTGCTACAGTAGCTGTTTGTGCATACGCTACTCCTGAATTCGTTGTTTGTTGATAGTAATTGCTCCCTACTTTAGCAAGACCACCAGCGTTCGGGAATTTAGCCATTATCAACTGTCCAGCCCACATTAGTTTACCATTTAAATCCGTATAAGTAATCGTACCATCTTCTCCAATGTTTACCTCTTTAGCTGTTGTTGGGATACGAATTGGACCTACAGTACCCTCAGCAGGTGTTAATTCCCCAGCATCATCAAATAAGTTAGCACCTTCATCACCAGATGCTTTTAGTCCATCTTCATGGAATATACCTGTGTCATCCTTCTCGATAACTAGTTCGTCACCAGCTGTTATACCAACTAAATATTTCCCATCACCATTGACTAAGTAACCATTGTTGTCCATGTAGAAAATACCATTACGCGTGAATAACGTGTTATTAAAACCTTCATCAGTAATAAAGCCACTATCTTCTTCTGGAGCGCCATTAGCATTAGCCACCATAAAGAAGCCATCACCTTCAATCGCTAAATCTAGTCCACGCCCTGTCCCTTGTAAGGATCCGCCACCGTGGATAGTATCAATAGCGGCTAATTGTGAACCTAAACCTACTTGTTTTGGGTTTACACCCCCAGTTGTTGAAGTAGATCCTGCAGCTCCTGCTTGTGTTTGAGACATTAGATCTTTAAAATTAACACGCCCTTTTTTAAATCCAACTGTATTAACGTTAGCAATATTATTACCAATAACGTCTAGCTTTACTTGGAAGTTTTTAAGACCTGAAATACCTGAATACATAGAACGTAACATAATGTCGTTCTCCCTTCATTTATATTGTGTGCCTCTATCAATCAGCACACTTAGGCTTCCTTTCAAAGGTCCAGCCCTTAAAGCACAATAGTGCCATCAATATTTGTAAATACTTGTTGTTTTGCTTCCGTGCGATCCATTGCTGTAATGACAGTTGCGTTTTTAGCGCTGACAATTAAAGCTGCTTGATCCATCAAGACTAATGGTTGTTTGACACCTTTTGAGTGTGCTTCAAATACCTTGTCCGATACAACCTGCCATTCCTGTTCAGAAATCGCTATCTTACGCTCCATAATACGTTCATGGGCATGCTTGCTCACTTTTAACTCTTGTTGATTGGTAGCTTCTTGTAAATGAGCTTTAAACGATTGCTGTGTGTTTATTGGCTTAGGTTGTGTCTGGCGAATAGATGGATGCAATGGTACACGATGAATTGAAAACTTATCCATCATTCTTCTCCACCTTTATTCGCTGATTACGGTAAATTCTTTATCTGTTAATTTTTTGTCATTGTCTAAGACATAATGAATTACGCCATCTTTATTCGTTACAGAAACGATACGTCCTTGTAGTTCTTGCTCGCCGTCCATATACGTAACATTTTTACCAATTAGTTTGCTTGCTTGTACAAGTGGAGATTCTGTTACTACATTTTCACTTGAACCGCCTAAAATAGCTGAGATATTACGAGGAGTTAATTCCTTACCATCAGTTAGTACAAACACCGGTTCATCATCTACAAACTTCACCGATTTAATTGTGCCTGATCCTTCATTAATAATAGGTTTGTTTTTTTCGTCTAGCTTATCTGTTATCTCGTGCCATTGTACTTCCTTACCAACAAATGTTGTATAACTCATAAGTTGTGTTTGTTGCTGTGAGGCAAGTAATGATTGCATCGCTTTTGTCATATTTTGCATTTGTTCTAAAGAAGAGAATTGTGCCATTTGAGAAATGAATTCTCGGTCGTCCATTGGATTTGTTGGATCCTGATGTGACAATTGCGTAATTAATAATTGAAGAAAGGCATCCTTACCAAGTTCACTATTACCCGTCTGCTTCGTTGGCTTCTTATAATTGGAATAATAAAGTTCATCCGTTACATTTGTATTTACTGGTTTTGTATTAGTCGTTGCATCTGCCATCCTTACACCTCCTCATTAATTAAATAGTCACTAAACGATTTGCCTTCATCGTCATCGTCGTTTTTTTGCTCCTGCTCATCTTGCTGTTGTTGCTTGAAGAAATTATTGAAGAAGCTTTGGTCGCGTTGTTGGCGATCTGCGTCTTGCAATGATTGAGCAATATCGAGACGATCAACTTGAATATTTTGCTGAACAAAGGCTTGCTTTAATTGATGTGCCTGACTATCAAGTAATTCACGTCCATGAGCCGTAGAAGCCAGTAGTCGTGCTGTCAGGACACCGTCATTTTGCACAAGCTCGATACGTATTGTTCCTAGATTTTCAGGATACAATTTCAAAGTTAAGCGTGTAATACCTTGTGCATTCGAGATTTGGGCTTTATTGATGATTGCTTGCATCTCTTTCAAAAATGCCTCAGACTGTGCTGGCTTTGCGGCCGGCAGTGTCACTTGGAACGTGTCTGCTTTTGTTTGGACTGTATTAGGAGTCACTATTTCATTAGCACTTGTGTCTGTCGGCTTTGTAACCTGAACTTGTTGAACTACTTTTTGGAAGCCTTGCAACGGAAGCGTTACTGTTGTTTTAGTTGTTACTTGCTGTTCAGATAGAGTCGTCTCTACTTGTGTTTGAATCGTTGTCAAAAGACTTTTTATGTCAGTTAGCAAGTTTTCTTGTGATGCTGTTAAGTCCGTTTTTTGCCCAACTAATTGTGCTAACTTTAACACTTGAAGTAATGGCGCTGTTTCCTTTGGAGTCACTTGTCCTTCGCCTTGTAAAGCTGCTACGATTTGCGTTTGAAGCATTGGTGCCTGAGCGTCTACTATTGCTAAAAGCTCCCATACATCTTTTGCTTCTTTATCTTCTCCTAGCAACTGTTGTACTAATTGTTGAAGTTGCTCGGTATCAATCCCCAATGCATCCATTAGGTTATCCAGATTTAACATTTCATCAATTGCAACAGCTTTGCCTTCATCACCAATTTGAAGCATTAACAAGCCATCGTCGTGTGGAATACCCAGTAAGTCTAGTACGTCTTCTATAGATTCAGCATTTAAAACTGCTGTCAAATCAGATGTATCTTTTATGTCTGTTGACTGTGTAGGCTGCTGTATTTGATTTGAAGAAGAAATAATCTGTCCAAAAACAGACCCAAACTTGTTCGACGGTCCATTTGCATTCACATTGGAATCACCTGATGTTGTAGGTTTTGTAGCTGCTGTTTTAGTTGGTATAGCCTTAGACATCATTTGCATCATTGCCACATCCATTTTTTCACCCCCCTTCAGATTTCCTTATTGTTTAGCCATCATTTCTGTATATTTAGCAGCATTTTGTGGATCCATTTTTTCTAAAATCGCAGCTAATTTATCTGGTTTTAAGTTTGTTAAAATACGAAGTGCTTCAGTATCGCTCATTTTAATAAGAACTGGCGCTGCTGCTTTAGGGGACATTTTATCAAATGTTTTTAAAATATCAGTAAAGTCACGCTTTACATCACTTTGCTCCCTATTTAATTTTTCAATTTCAAATTTTAACTGTTCATTTTCTGTCGTTAACTTTTCTTTTTCAGTTGTTGCCGTATCCATCTTTTTTTGAAGCTGTACGATTTCCGCTTCTTTTTCTTGTATTTCGGCCTGTAACTTTACAACTTTGGAATCATTATTAACGACAGCATCTTTTGCTTGTTGTTCTTCTGAAGGAACGAATGGTAAGCTTTGAACTGCCTTTTTCCCTAAATCAAAAACATTCGTATTCATTAGGGTTGCAACAACAAGTAGAACTGCCGCTACAAACATAATAGGTATTACAAACCACGTAAAAAACTTTCGCAAGCCTCCTGATTTACGTTTAGGCGGTTGTTCTACTAATTCTGCTTTAAGTCGATTGTCTGTTTTCGCCATGAAATCACCTGATTTCTCTCTTGTTATACGTAAGCAATGAAATCTCATCTAAAAAAATGCCTTCGATACGATCCTGTTCCTGCTGAAACACTTTAAAATCTTTCTCTCGCATTTTTTCAAATTTACGTACTTCCAAGTTTTTTTCTAATAATTTTTCTTCGTGCCAATTCATTTTTGCACGAGCTTGAACAACTTTTTGCTGTACATCAGTAATTGTTTTTTCGAGGCTATCAATAAACCGTGCATAGTGATGAACTTCTTCTATTGATGAACCTACAGCTAAACGCTCCTGCTGAAACTCTATTAAATCTTCTTTCTTTTTTAACAACTCATATAGCTTAGTTGCAATTTCTTCAAAAGAACGTACAGATTCTTTATAGGCAATTTCTGTTTCATTTTTTTCTTGCTCTCGAATGGTTAACACTTTTTCAAAACGATATATATAGCTTACCACCCTATTTTCCACCACCAATCGATAATGAAATTAACTCATTCTTGCTTTCCTCTAGGGTCACCTTATCTAAATAGCCTTGCTTTAAATAAGCGGTAATGAGAGGTTCATAGTAAATGGCTTCATCAATTTCTTTTGATGTTCCTGTCTTATAGGCACCGATATTAATTAAATCCTCTGACTTGTCATATGTATAATAGAGCTCCCTTAATCGTTCTGCAGCCTTTTTGTGCTCTGGCTCTGCCACATGATTCATCAAACGGCTAACACTTTTTAAGACATTAATAGCTGGATATTGACCTTTATTAGCAAGGTTTCGATCAAGGACTATATGACCATCTAAAATCCCTCGCACCGTATCTGCAATTGGCTCATTCATATCATCACCATCTACTAACACTGTATAAAAGGCAGTAATAGAGCCTTTCTCATTAGTACCTGTGCGTTCTAATAGTTTAGGTAAAATCGCAAATACAGATGGTGTATAACCTTTTTGAGCTGGTGGTTCACCTGTCGCAAGACCGATTTCACGCTGCGCCATAGCAACACGAGTCACAGAGTCCATCATCAACATGACATTTAAGCCGCGATTTCTAAAATATTCAGCAATCGCTGTTGCGGTAAAGGCCCCTTTAATTCGCATTAGTGCAGGCTGATCAGAGGTAGCAGCTACTACTATCGATCGACTTAAACCCTCTGGTCCTAAATCACGCTCTATAAACTCACGAACCTCACGACCACGTTCCCCAATTAGCGCGATTACGTTTAAATCTGCTTGGGTATTTCGCGCAATCATACCGAGCAATGTACTTTTCCCGACCCCAGAACCAGCGAAAATACCAACACGTTGTCCATTACCCACTGTTAGCATGCCATCAATTGCTTTAACACCTACTTCAAGTCTTTCATTTATCGGCGGGCGCGTTAGTGGATTGGGTGGGTCCTGCTCTGTCGGAACTGTCATTAATCCTTTCGGTAATACAGTTCCATCTATTGGATTCCCCATAGAATCAAGTACCTTACCGATTAGCTCAGGGCCCACTTTTACCTCAAGCGGTGCCCCTGTACCTTCGACTAGGCAGCCAATTGATATTTCTCGAAGCGAAGTAAAAGGCATTAAGACGACAATTTCATCTTTGAAGCCTACAACCTCTGCTAAGATGATTTGATGGCCGTTTTTAGAAGTTTCCACATGAATTTTACAGACATCACCAATAGAACTATCTGGACCTTGTGACTCAATCATCAAGCCGACAACTCTAGTTACTCTACCAAATTTTTTAAAGGTTGGTATTTGAGGAATTTGTTCGATTAATTGAGCCGTTTTCATCTAGATCATTCCTTACTTTCTAATATTTCATGTAGCTTCAATCTTAGTTCGTTCAATTGCTCATCAATACTTACAACAATACGGCCATGATTTGTTTCAATATAACAATCTGTTTCATTTTCTAACTCCTCATTTACAAAAATCATAAATGGTACGTCAGTTGGGAACATTTCAGCTAGTTCATCCCGATTAGCAGTAATTAAAGCATAGTAGGTAGGCGAAACATAAATTTTTATTTCTTTCATTTCTCTCGCTTCTTTAAGTCCTCTATGAACGATTGAAACAAATAATTCGTTGTCTCGCTCTAAAGATGCATCAATAATTCGCTCTGCTGTAGTTAAGCCTAGCTCTAAAATAATCGATTCCTGATCTTCAATATATTTCCGAGCATTTTCCCCTGCATGAATGATTATTTCATTGGCCGTTTGGAGTGATTGCGCCATCGCTTCATTAGCTTTGTTTATCCCGTCCTCATAGCCTTGACCAAATCCTTCATCATAAGCTTCTTGCACTCGATTAGGTCGTTCTTCTTCCCAACCTTGCTTTAAATGTTCAATTTCCTGAAAGAACATTTGCTTTTCTTGTTCAAAAGCCTCACGTTCAGCTTGTAAAGTAGCTCTAGCCTCTGCAAATAAACGTTCGCGCTCTTCTAGCACTTCTTCGATAGTAATTTGTTTTTGAGGTGGAACTTCTCCGTTCTCTACCTCTTGCATCTCAAACATGTCACGAATTTGAATTTTTTTGACATGATCGCCATTGGACTGTGTATATACAGAACGGATGATTCTAGACAATGACGTCATCTCCTCCACCACGTGCAATAATAATCTCACCAGCATCCTCTAAGCGACGAATGACAGCAACAATTCGAGATTGTGCCTCCTCTACATCACGCAGACGTACAGGTCCCATAATTTCCATTTCTTCCTTAAATGTCTCAGCCATACGTTGTGACATATTGCGGAAAATAATATCTTTTACTTCTTCGCTTGAAACTTTCATTGAAAGCAGTAAGTCTTCATTTTCACAATCACGAATAACACGTTGAATTGAGCGGTTGTCGAGCGTAACAATATCCTCGAATACAAACATACGTTTTTTGATTTCTTCAGCAAGCTCTGGATCTTGAATTTCGAGTGCATCGAGAATCGTTTTTTCCGTTTGTCGGTCTACACCATTTAACACTTCAACAACTGCGTCAATGCCACCCGTTTCCGTGTAATCCTGTGTAACGGTTGATGATAATTTACGCTCTAATACAGATTCAATTTCACTAATAACTTCTGGAGAAGTTGATTCCATTACGGCTATACGTTTAGCAATATCAGCTTGTACTTCCTGTGGTAATGAAGATAAAATAACACCCGCTTGCCCTGCCTCTAAATAAGATAGAATAAGGGCAATTGTTTGTGGATGTTCATTTTGAATAAAGTTAAAAATCTGTGCTGGATCAGCTCTACGCGCAAAGTCAAATGGACGCACTTGCAAAGAAGATGTTAGACGATTAATAATTGTTTGCGCCTGTTCTACACCAAGTGCTTTTTCCAATACTGTCTTCGCGTAACCAATACCACCCTGTGTAATATAGTCTTGCGCAAGTGCAATATTGTGAAATTCTTCAATAATTTCTTCTTTAACGTTTGCTTCTACTTTTTTAACGCTTGAAATCTCTAATGTTAAGCGTTCAATTTCCTCTTCTGTTAAATGTTTGTAAACAGAAGCTGAAACCTCAGGCCCTAATGAAATTAACAAGAGCGCGGCCTTTTGTTTTCCAGTTAATTCTTTATCTTTCTTGGACACAGTCGAACCTCCTAGTTAGTCTTCCGCAATCCAACTACGCAGTAACTTCGCAAAATCGTCTGGCTTATCTTTTGCCATTTTTTCAAGCTGCTTACGACGCATTGTAGCTTCCGTTTCAATTTCTTCATTAATATCTTCAATCATTAATTCTTCTTGTTCATCTAGGATACTAAGTTCTTCTTCTTCTTCCGCACGTTTACGTGAACGGATAATGAAGAATGCAAGCAATAATATTACAGCTAGTAATATGCCGCCGATTACCCAAACCCACCATGGAATAACAGATTTTTCACTAGCTGTCTCTGTTGCTTTACCATTTAAAGGATGCACTGAAACAGCTACTTTTTCATCGATTTGATCTTGAGTAAGTTCTGCTGCTACATCTTTAGAAATCGTCGTACGAACAATAGTACTTAAAATTTTCTGGATATCCTCTTGAACCCCATTTGGTAACGTTCCTGCGTCAGCTCCTGTCGGTGGTTCAACAATTACTTGGATACCTATATCTTGAACTTTATATGGTGCCTCTTGGATCTCTTTGCGTATACGGTTTACGTCATAATTAATTGTTTCTTCGGTATGCTCGGAATCCCCGTTACCCATGGTACCTTCGTTATAAGTGGTAAAGTTATCTGTTGTCGTTTCAGCTTCAGGTGTACCAGTAGCCGCAGCTGTACCAGAATATTGATCCGAAATACGTTGAGCACTAATTTCTATTCCTGCCATATTCTCTTCGTCAACTGGTGTAACTAGGTTTTCTTCACGATTTTCTTTTTTGAAATCAATGTCTGTTGTCACAGAAACTACTACTTTGTCTTGTCCCATAAGCGTACCTAGCATACTTTGAACTTGTCGCTGTAGGTCGCGCTCAACCAATTTCTTCGCTTGTAGCTGACCTTCAGCTGTCGTTGTTGAAGTTCCATCAGCAGTTGCAGCATGTAGATCAAAGTACTCGGAGAATTGGTTAGAAATAACAATGTTATCCGTGTTTAAATTCGGAACACTTTTTGCTACTAAATTGTACATAGTGGCAATTTGTTGCTCTGTAAATTTATAGCCAGGGTCTGTATTTAAAACAATAGATGCTGTCGCTTCATCTTTAACATCCTTTAAGAAAACGCCCTCTTCTGGAACGTTGATCATTACCTTTGCATCTTTTACACCGTCTAGATTTTTAATGAGCTTTGCAACTTCTGTTTCAGTTGCTGCTTTTTTTAAGAGGTTAAACTCATTATCTGTCATACCAAATCCAGAGCCCTTTGCAAAAGAGTAATCAATCGACCCTGTTTGCGGATATCCGTCCGATGCCAACTGCACTAGCAATGAATCTACTTGGTCTTCAGGGACTGAAATCGATGTCCCTCCCGGTTCAATTTCATACTTTACACCTTGAGTGTCTAGCGCTTCCTTCACTTGTCCGATTTCTCTTGTCGATAAATCCTTATAAAGTGGTACATATGTAGTTTTTGTAGCAAAAATTGTAATAACTATAGCAAGTGCTACAACCCCTACTAAAGAACCGATCATCACAATTTTTTGTTTTTTACTACGACTTGTCCAAAATTGGCTGGTGTCGTTTTTTATTTTCGTCAATCGTTCATTCATTATGATCCTCCGGTTATAGTGAATAACCTATCCATCTAATAATTCGCGAAAACAGTGGTATCCCATAACATTCAATCAATATCATCACCATAACGGGTTGATTTCCGTTTCGATTAGTCTTTTTCCTAGGAGCGTCCGATGAGCCACACTTGTGGCAATCAGGATGTTGGTCAAGGCATTATCTCAAGACTTGATGCTTTTAACCTTCGCCACTTCTGTCTCCAGGGTATTATCTGTAACGTAATCCTTAAGGAGTCGTCAATCCTCTACATCAATCATTCATTTAAAAAAGTATAAATTATGGGATATATTCTTTACTTCAATAGTGAATGTAATCACTTGTTCAAATAAAGTTAGACACTCATTCGCATTATTTCTTGGTAAGCTTCAATCACCTTATTGCGAACTTCAATTGTTGCATTTAATGTAATGCTCGCTTTTTGTGATGCAATCATCACTTCGTGCAACTCTACATCTCCTCCATTAATTAACTTTTGAGTAAGATTGTCAGAAGTAATTTGTTGATCATTTACTTTCGATATTGCTTCTTTTAACGAGTTCGCAAAGCTCTGTTGTGCTTCATAAGGTGTCGTTTTAAGTTTATTTGTTTCATTTACAACCTGCATAGGTGTCATTTGTGAAACGGACGAAATTGTCATTATGTATCTTCCTTTCTTCTTATTTATCTTCCAATCTCTAAAGCCTTTGTCAGCATGGATTTATTTGCATTCAATACAGTTACGTTTGCCTCGTAGGAACGAGTAGCTGACATTAAATCTACCATTTCTTTTAATGGATCTACATTTGGCATATTTACATAGCCATCTGCATTTGCATCGGGATGAGTTGGATCATACACAAGTTTGAAAGGTGTTTCTGTATCCTCTTTTATTTGTGTAACTTTTACGCCGTTACCAACGCCACTTTTTGCGTTTTTACCAAGTGCTACATTAAAGAAATTTGAAAACTGTCCCTCTTGTGCTGTAAATGTCACAGACTTTCGACGGTATGGTTCCCACTCCCCATTCACTTGTTTAGATCGCGTTGAATCCATGTTTGCCATATTTGAAGAAATGACATCCATTCGTAAACGCTGTGCTGTTAAAGCTGAGGCAGTGGTATTCATTCCATGAAAAATAGACATCTATTACTTACCTCCTTTAATAACAGTATTTAATGTGTTTAACTTACCGTTCATACGTTCAATTAATGCGTTGTAATAAATTTGATTTTCCGCTAGTTTCGCCTGTTCAGCATCCATATCTACGGCATTACCGTTATTTCGATAACGTAAGCCATCAACATTATTCACTCCAGGTGTTGATTGTCGAATCTCGAAATCATAATGTCTACTATCAGTACGATATGCCGACAGTGACATTTGTTGTTCTTTCTCCAACATATCTTTAAAACTTACACTTTTCGCCTTATAGTTCGGCGTATCGACATTCGCAATGTTATTAGCGATCGTTTTATGATTCAAAGTTGCATAGGAAAGTCCGTTTTCCAAACTACTAATAGTTCCTCCAAACAAATCCAAAACACTCACCTCATTTATGTATTTCATTTTTTATCCAATAACACAATTGTAATTAAGATGATACCTAGTGTCTATTGTCTTTTGTCCCTTTTTAATAGTATATCAGACCTATTTTTATTCGCAAATAACCAGGACAATACTTCCGCACCCCTTGCTACTACGGGCTTCACAGGACACAACACATATCTAGTTAATTTACACTACTCAGACAGTGTTTACGGTTTTAGGATTGATTTTTTTCCTTTTTTTAACAAAATATCAGTAGACACAATGTCTATATTAGAGTTCCTTTTTACTATTTAAGTACAAGTTGTAAAAAATACTTAAAATTCAGAATAGTTATTCTAGACTGTCTTATAAGTATCAATTGGAGCATCTATTTTTTTCATTTATGCAAAAAGTAATGCATACTCAAAAAATCTAATTTAGGGAGAAAGCAATGATAATTGCGTCTATAAGGGTTGAAAACATACCTATAGGAGATGAGGAAAAGAATTAAAACATAGATTATTTCTCCCCCCTATTTAGTACTATAACATAGTTCGACTTAATTAGAGCATTGTAAATCAGCTGAAATTTTCGTCGATTTCTTGTCGAAATACGGAAAAGTTCAAAAAGGCATCTGGAACACAATTATTCCTGATGCCTTCATGTTACTAATGAATTTTAAGTGTCATATTAAATCTTTATGCAAAACGAGGGGGGTGATTTCTGTACCGACTTGGGGCGTCCAATGAGCTGCTTTTGTTTATCTGCGCAAAAAAGGAAGCATAGGACAGTTTCAGGTGTTTGGACACCTATAGAAAAGTAACTTAAATCCACATTTATCTCACCATCTATAGTGGTGGAAGACTTCTGTACCTGTCGTTTCACTAACGTTAAAAAAAGATATGAGAGAAGTTAAAAGGCATCTGGAAAATCCATTCCAGATGCCTGACATCGTTCCTAAAGAACGTTTTATTATTTCATTTTAATTTCAGCTAATGCATTTAAGAATTTACCGTTTAGTACTTTAATGTAAGTACCTTTCATACCTAGAGAGCGAGATTCGATTACACCTGCAGATTCTAGTTTACGTAATGCGTTTACGATTACTGAACGTGTAATGCCAACTCGGTCTGCAATTTTTGAAGCAACAAGTAGACCTTCATGGCCGTCAAGCTCTTCAAAGATATGTTCAATAGCTTCTAACTCACTGTATGAAAGAGAATTAATTGCCATTTGTACAACAGCTTTGCTACGAGCTTCCTCTTCAATTTCCTCAGATTTTTCACGTAAAATTTCCATACCAACTACTGTTGCACCATACTCAGCTAAAATTAAATCATCATCCTCGAATTGTGAAGATAAACGAGCAAGAATTAATGTACCTAGACGCTCACCACCACCAACAATCGGAACAATCGTTGTTAATGCATTTTGGAATAGCTCTTTGTTTTCAACTGGGAAAGCAGTATGTTCGTCATTAATATCTAGGTTTGAAGATGTTCCAGAAATTGTAAACAAGCTATGTGTATACGCTTCTGGGAATTGACGCTCTTCGAACATCTTTTTCATACGTTCGTTTTCAATTTGTTGATGAATTGAAATGCCTAAAAGCTTCCCTTTACGGCTCACAATATAAACATTACTGTCAATAATATCTCCTAATGTATCTGCCATTTCTTTAAAGTTTACCGGCTTACCAGCAGATGCTTGGAGCATCGAGTTAATTTTACGTGTTTTTTCTAATAAATTCATTATATGTTCCTCCTATAAATAATCCGAAGAGTATTTACTTAATATTCTAAAGTTTTTTATAACTGAATGAAACTATTCAGCCTTAGCTTACAATATAAACTGTGACAAATCTTTGTTTTTTACTATACCCGCAAGTTTTTGATCTACATATGCAGCATTAATTGGAATATTCGCAGGCGCAATTTCTGCAGCTTCAAACGATAATTCTTCCAATAAACGTTCTAAAATTGTGTGTAAACGTCGAGCTCCAATATTATCTGTCGCTTGATTGACCTCGGTTGCAATTTCTGCAATTCGTTCAATCGCGTCTTCCGTAAAGTTTATTTCCACGCCTTCTGTTTCTAATAATGCCTTGTATTGCAAAATAAGTGATTGGTCTGGCTCTTTCAAAATACGTACAAAATCTTGTTTCGTTAATTTTTCAAGCTCTACCCGAATCGGGAATCGTCCTTGCAATTCAGGAATTAGATCTGATGGCTTTGACATATGAAATGCTCCAGCAGCAATGAACAACATAAAGTCTGTTTTGACAGCACCGTACTTCGTCGTTACAGTAGAACCTTCAACGATTGGCAGAATATCACGTTGCACACCCTCACGTGATACATTCGCAGAGGAGTTACCATCCTTACTAGCGATTTTATCAATCTCATCAATAAAAATAATACCTGACTGTTCAGCTCTTGAAATAGCTTCTTGGGCAACTTCATCTGCATCTATAAGCTTATTTGCTTCCTCTATTGTTAGAATACGGCGCGCGTCTTTCACTTGTACACGGCGTTTCTTCTGCTTTTTAGGCATCAAATTAGATAACATATCCTGCATGCCACTGTTAGCTGACATATCCATGCCAGTTCCTTGTAACGCATCGAAAATAGAAGAATTTTGTTCCGTTACTTCAACTGTAACCCATTCATTTTCTAATTTACCATTGCGTAAATCGATAGCGATTTGCGCACGTTTGGAGCGTACTTCAGTTTCTTCAGAGGAATCGTCATTGGCTTGCGGTTCTTTCCCACCAAATAACATTTCAAATGGATTTTGCATAGACTGTTTTTTTCGTAAGGAAGGAACCAATAGCTTAACGATGGCTTCGTTTGCTAATTCTTCTGCTTGGTCCTTTACAGAATCCGTCATTTCTTCTTTTACAAGACGATGAGAAGCTTCTACTACATCACGTACCATTGACTCTACGTCGCGTCCAACGTACCCTACTTCTGTAAACTTTGTTGCTTCTACCTTCACAAATGGTGCATTCGTTAGCTTTGCAATTCTTCGTGCAATTTCTGTTTTTCCGACACCTGTAGGTCCAATCATCAAAATATTTTTTGGAATTACCTCAGCCTTCATCTCATCACTTAACAGTGAGCGACGATATCGATTACGTAACGCAATAGCTACCGCTCGCTTCGCTTCATTTTGTCCAACGATATAACGATCCAAATGCTCAGTAATTTGTCTTGGCGTTAAATTATTTTTTGTCATTAGTTAAGCGCCTCCACGATAATATTATGATTCGTAAACACACAGATTTCAGCAGCAGTTTCTAATGCTGCTTCTGCAATTTCGCGAGCAGACATTGTATCACCCGCATATTTTTTCAGAGCACGACCTGCTGATAATGCATAGTTTCCCCCAGAACCAATTGCCAAAACCCCATCATCCGGTTCAATTACCTCTCCCGTACCTGAAACAAGAAGGAGCGTACTTTTATCCATTACAAGCAGCATGGCCTCTAATTGACGTAGCATTTTATCACCGCGCCATTGCTTAGCTACTTCAACCGCTGCACGTTGTAAGTTGCCATTGTATTCATTTAACTTTCCTTCAAACATTTCAAAAAGTGTAAAAGCATCGGCAACCGATCCGGCAAATCCGGCAAGTACCTGCCCATTAAACAGACGTCTGACCTTCCTTGCTGTACCCTTCATTACAACCGCATTCCCTAGGGTTACTTGACCATCACCTGCCATAGCGCAAGCTCCATTATGATGAACCGCAAATATCGTTGTCGCATGAATTTGTCCCATTTGCCTTCCTCCTTAGCTTATTATGCCCTTGGATGAGCATTCATATATGTTTGACGAAGATGCTCTTTTGTTACATGTGTGTAAACTTGTGTAGAAGTTAAATGAGCGTGGCCTAATAACTCCTGCACCGTACGTAAATCTGCGCCATTATTCAATAAATGTGTGGCAAAAGTATGGCGAAGCATATGTGGATATATTTTCGTATGGAGCGAGGCCTTGTCAATCATTTCAGTTAAAATATGACGTACACCTCGAGGAGTAAGTTCCCCACCGCGCATGTTGACAAACAATTGCTGATGACTTGTGTTTTTCATCAATCGTGGACGAGCTTGCTCTATGTAATCCTGCATAGCTAAACTCGCAAATTGCCCGAATGGAATAATACGTTCTTTTCGCCCTTTTCCCATTACCCTAATAATTGAATAATGGAAATCAACATCTTCTACTTGAATAGATGTGAGCTCACTTACACGAATACCTGTCGCATATAACAGCTCTAATATAGCCGTATTTCTTAATGATTTCAAATCATCGCCAACATTCGCATCAAATAACTGCTTCAACTCTTCTTCATAGAAAAAACTAGGTAAGCGTGATTCTTTTTTGGGATGATAAAGTGATCGAAATGCCCCATCATCTAATCCGTACTGTCTATTTAGAAAGCGATAGAAGGAGCGTATTGAGGAGATTTTCCTTGATACCGATGATCTTGCTCTCTTTTCATCGTACAACTTCGTCACATAAAGACGTGCATGTATATACTCAACACTAGCTAAATCATTTACGCCCTCCGCCTGCAAAAACGCTAAAAAATCTAGTAAATCCGATTCATACTCTCGCACTGTATGAACAGAGAAGTTTTTTTCAATTTGGATATAAAGCATAAACTGCTCAAGTGCATCTTGGGACGAAACTAACATTAAAAGATTCACCACCAATGGATTTATTGATAATCTTCTCAAATTATGGGTCATCACCATAACGTGGGGTTGATTTCCGTTCCGGCTGGGCGCTTTGTAGCTGACGCTTTGCTTTCGCACAGAAAAAACATTTGTAGCTGACGCTTTGCTTTCGCTACAGAAAACATTTGTTGCTGTCGCTTCGCTTTCGCTACAGAAAACATTTGTTGCTGACGCTTTGCTTTCGCTACAGAAAACATTTGTTGCTGCCGCTTTGCTTTCGCTACAGAAAACATTTGTTGCTGTCGCTTCGCTTTCGCACAGAAAAAACATTTGTAGCTGACGCTTTGCTTTCGCTACAGAAAACATTTGTTGCTGCCGCTTCGCTTTCGCTACAGAAAACATTTGTTGCTGCCGCTTCGCTTTCGCACAGATAAAACATTTGTTGCTGCCGCTTCGCTTTCGCACAGATAAAACATTTGCCGCTGACGCTTCGCTTTCGCGCAGAGCTTCCTGGGGGCGTCCGATGAGCCGCTTGGGGCAACAGATGTTTTTTGCGCGAAAGCGTAGTGCTAACGAAGCGTAAGCAGCAGGATGTTGGTCACGAAGGCGTTATCACAGGACGTGATGTTTTTAGCCTTCGTTCCTCTATCGCTGATCCCCAAGGAGTCGCCCAGCCTCCACTCCAATCAACTTATATACATGGCATACGTTTTTTACAAATGCAATTCAACGTTGGCTGATGAGCCTAAAGTGCTTTCACTTGCCATTAAAAGAATGTCAATTTTCGATGATCCTCTTTAGTTTGTCACTTTGGGTATTGTTAATGTAGAAAACATACATATTGACACTATACCTATCTTCATCATATAGCAAGTGGAAATGTTTATATTTTGAGAAAATCTCCATACAAAATAATAAAATTCGTGTAAATTAGCATTTTGCCTACAAAAAAGAAAAAGCCTCTAAGAGTATATCAACTTTTAGAGGCTTTTTGCAATCAAATTGTTTGTGAATTCACAAAATTACGAATTGTGCTTATTGCACGTGTAGCATGCATCTCTGCACGCTCTGGTTTTGAACGACGTCCTGGTGGTAGTTCGGGGAAAATTCCAAAGTTGACGTTCATTGGCTGGAAGTTTTTAGATTGTGCTTCTGTTATATAACGCGCCATACTTCCTAACGCCGTTTCGAATGGGAAGATAAGTTGTTCTTGCCCTAATGCTAATCGAGCTGCATTTATACCAGCAATTAATCCACTACCAGCAGATTCAACATATCCCTCGACACCTGTCATTTGGCCAGCAAAGAAAATATTTTTTCGCTCGCGAAGCTGATAAGTTTTCTCTAGAACCTTTGGCGAATTAATGAATGTATTTCTATGCATAACTCCATAACGAACGATTTCAACATTCTCTAATCCCGGAATTAATTGCAATACTTCTTTCTGTGGTCCCCATTTTAAATGTGTTTGGAAGCCAACTATATTGTAAAGAGTTCCTGCTGCATCATCCTGACGTAATTGAACAACAGCATAAGGTCGTTTCCCTGTTTTTGGATCTTCTAGACCTACTGGCTTCATTGGTCCAAATAACATTGTTTTCTCCCCGCGAGCAGCCATTACTTCGATTGGCATACAGCCTTCAAAGTAAATTTCCTTTTCAAATTCTTTTAATGGCACAACCTCTGCTTCGATTAACGCTTGACGGAAACGATCAAATTCTTCCTTTGTCATAGGACAGTTTAAATAAGCTGCTTCCCCTTTATCATAACGAGATTTTAAATAAACTTTCTCCATATCAATGCTGTCTTTTTCAATAATTGGTGCTGCTGCATCATAGAAATATAAATAATCTAAACCTGTTAAGCTCTGAATTTTTTCAGCTAAAGCTTTCGATGTTAGTGGTCCTGTAGCGATCACAGTAATGCCTTCTGGAATTTCCGTGACTTCTTCATGAATTACTTCGACAAGAGGATGATTTTTCACCGAGTCTGTCACATAGCCCGCAAATTCATGACGATCCACTGCTAAGGCACCGCCTGCTGGTACTGAACATGCATCTGCTGCCTTCATAATAACAGAATCTAAAATACGCATCTCTTCTTTAATCACACCTACGGCATTTGTTAATCCATTTGCACGTAGTGAGTTTGAACAAACAAGCTCTGCAAATTTATCAGTATGGTGAGCTGGTGTTTGCTTTACTGGACGCATTTCATAAAGTCTAACTTTCACACCACGTTGAGCAATTTGCCAAGCAGCCTCACTGCCCGCAAGACCTGCGCCTATTACATTTACTACTTGTTCAGTCATGTTCTTACCATCTTTCTATCATTGAGTAGGTGTCTCTTCATAGTCACATTTCGTACACTGAATTTGCACACCTTTTTTAATTTTTTTCTCTACCAATAATGCACTACATTTCGGGCATGGTCTACTAATTGGCTTATCCCAAGAAACAAATTCACACTCAGGGTACTGATTGCAGCCATAGAATAAACGCTTTGTTTTACTCTTTCGTTCTACAATTTCGCCTGTTTCACAGGATGGGCATTTTACGCCAATAGGTTTCATAATAGCTTTTGTATTGCGGCAATCTGGGAAGTTTGAACAAGCCATAAATTTCCCATATCGTCCAAGCTTAAAGACCATTGGAGATCCACAAAGCTCACAATCCTCGCCGGCCGGTTCATCTTTTATAACAACCTTTTCCATAGCCTCATCTGCATGCTTTACATGGACCTCAAAATCCTTATAAAACTCACGGACAATTTCTTTCCACTGACGACTACCTTCTTCAATATCATCCAAATCTTGCTCCATTTGTGCTGTGAATTCGATATTTATTTCATCAGGGAAAAACTCTAATACGAGTTGGTGCACGATTTCTCCCAGCTCAGTCGGCATAAATCGTTTTGCATCTAATACGACATAGCCACGGCGCTGAATTGTATCGAGGGTCGGTGCATATGTGGACGGGCGCCCTATACCTAACTCTTCCATTGTCTTTACAAGACGAGCCTCTGAATAGCGTGGTGGTGGCTGTGTAAAATGTTGCTTTGGCTCAATTTCAAGAGATTTTACTTGATCGCCAACTTCCATTTCAGGTAGAAGCTTTGTTGTTTCTTCAGTTTGATCATCCGTACCCTCAATATATAACTTCATAAAGCCAGCAAATTTAACTTGTGAGCCGTTTGCACGGAATAAAACATCCCCATTTTGTAAATCAACAGCAACTGTATCAAGTACAGCCGGCGCCATCTGACTAGCGATAAAGCGCTCCCAAATTAAACGATATAAGCGCAATTGGTCGCGACTAAGCACTGCTTTTAATTCATCTGGAGTTCGTATCGTACTAGTTGGACGAATGGCCTCATGGGCATCTTGTGCATTGGATGCTTTTTTAGCCTGCTTCGATTCTGTGGAGATGAATTCTTTGCCGTATTTAGATTCAATGTAGGCAATTGCCTCTGTTTTTGCTGTATCCGAAATACGTGTTGAGTCGGTACGCATATAAGTGATTAAACCGACTGTTCCCTCTTTTTTACCAACATCGATACCTTCATATAATTGTTGCGCAAGCATCATCGTTTTCTTAGCACGGAAATTCAACTTACGTGCGGCCTCTTGCTGTAAAGAAGATGTTGTAAAAGCAGGTGCTGCATTTCGTTTACGTTCTTTTTTAGATACATTGACAACTTCAAAACTTGTACCTTTAACATTTTTTAAAATAGATTTTACTTGTTCTTCATTTGTTAATTTAATTTTTTCTTTGCCATTACCATAATAAAGCGCATCGAACGTTTTCTTACCTTTTTCAAAAGAACCTTCAATTGTCCAATATTCTTCCGGTTGGAAGTTTTTAATTTCATTTTCACGATCAATAATCATGCGTAGTGCTACAGATTGAACTCGTCCTGCTGATAATCCTTTTTTAACTTTTTTCCAAAGAATCGGGCTAATGTTATAACCAACAAGTCTGTCCAATATACGACGTGTTTGCTGTGCATCTACTAAATCCATATTAATAGGACGTGGATTTTTAAAAGATTCTACAATCGCATCTTTTGTAATTTCATTAAAAACGACACGACAATCTGAATGAATATCAATATTTAACGCAGTCGCAAGGTGCCAAGCAATCGCTTCTCCCTCGCGGTCTGGATCGGCCGCTAGAAAGACTTTCTTCACTTTTTTAGCTGCTGACTTTAAGTCCTGTAAAACAGGACCTTTACCACGAATAGTAATATATTTAGGTTCAAAATCATTTTCAGGACCAACACCCATTTGGCTACGTGGTAGATCACGAACATGCCCGATTGACGCTTTCACTTTATATTTTTTCCCTAAATATCGTTCAATTGTTTTTGCTTTTGCTGGTGATTCTACAATCACTAAATAATCCGCCATCTATGTCTCCCCCTTAGAGAGGTCTATTGCTAATTTTTTAAGTTACCTGTTGCAAAATGTATAACAGATTTTAAGATAATGCAACTTTTTTTCAATTTTTGTTAGAAAAGAGAGTAAGTGTTTCAACGATTTCGTGACCATTGCTCACCGGAATAGCTCCTTCTAATAGTAGTTTATTTGTGCCTTTTGATTGCTCCGCATTAATTGGACCCGGCACAACAAATACATCTTTTCCTTGCTCTAATGCATAATCTGTTGTAATAAGCGTTCCACTTCTTAATGCTGCTTCGGTTACTACTAAAGCTTTGGACAATCCGCTAATTATTCGATTACGCATTGGAAAATGCCATTTCTCAGGCTTCATATACGGAGGATACTCTGTGACAAGTAACTGATGCTCCGCCATATGCTCAGCGAGAGGCTGGTTTTCCATAGGGTATAAATAATTAAACCCGTGACCAAGCACTGCAATTGTGGAACCACCAACCTTTATGGTTGTCTCATGAGCGATCGTATCTGCCCCTCTTGCAAGCCCGCTTACGACAGTATATCCGTGTTCAACAAGTGGTGGGACGATTAGATCCATCGCAATCTTTGTATAAGTTGTAGCCTTTCTAGAGCCTATAATGGCTACTTGTTTTTCGTCCGTTAATAGAGAATACCGACCTTTCACATACAATACAGTAGGTGGACTTGATATTTCAAATAATTGCGCCGGGTAAAAAGGATGATGAAAAGGAATAGGGGAAATATTGGCCCGTTCATAAGCTTCCCTAAAAGGGAATGTCATAATTTGTCGAAAACTCCTGGATATTTCCAATGCTCTTTGAGATGGTAGTTGCAGTGCTTTTGCAATCTCGTAAGGGGGCGCGTCTTCAAAATAACTTAGTATATCCACCGGGGACAGTAATTGCTGAAGTTTTTGAAGTGGTAATGGGTATATATAATGTAAAGCTAGTAATCTCTGTGTATCGACTGAAAAAATCATTTAAAAACCTCCTTTTAAATAGAAGAAATTAAATGACCGCATCTTTAATGACACAGCTTTTTTTAGGAAAGGTTCTTAAAAGTAAGTAGGAAGTGGGAAGTTCTTGAACACAATTCCGTTAGAAGCATATTAAAGCCGTGTCTACATAAAGTAAAAGATGTAGCCACAGTGTGCTACATCTTCCATTTTAATGGGTTTTACACTTTTCGTATAGCCCTTTTTCTTTGATTACTTTAATAAGTGTGTCACCAATGACAGATGGCGTTTCCGCTACTTCAATACCAGCAGCATTCATTGCCTTAATTTTCTCTGCTGCTGTTCCTTTACCACCTGAGATAATAGCACCAGCGTGACCCATACGTTTTCCTGGAGGTGCTGTTTGTCCACCGATAAAGCCAACGACAGGTTTCGTCATATTCGCTTTAATCCACTCAGCCGCTTCTTCTTCAGCTGTACCCCCAATTTCCCCGATCATTACAACTGCATATGTTTCTGGATCGTTGTTAAACGCTTCCAAAACATCGATAAAGTTTGTACCATTGACAGGGTCTCCACCGATACCTACAGCTGTAGTTTGGCCAATACCAGCTTGTGTTAATTGGTGTACAGCTTCGTATGTTAACGTACCAGAGCGAGAAACAACTCCTACATGCCCTTTTGTATGGATATACCCTGGCATAATACCAATCTTACATTCATCTGCCGTAATAACACCTGGACAGTTTGGACCTACTAGACGTGTCTTTTTACCTTCCATATAACGTTTAACCTTAACCATATCAAGGACAGGAATATGTTCAGTAATACAGATTGTTAATTCTAATTCAGCATCAACTGCCTCTAAAATAGCATCTGCCGCGAATGGAGCAGGTACATAAATAACTGAAGTTGTCGCACCTGTTGCAGCTACAGCTTCCACTACAGTGTTAAATACAGGCACTCCTTCGATTTCAAGACCACCTTTACCTGGTGTTACACCAGCTACAATTTTAGTACCATACTCAAGCATTTGCTTCGTATGGAAAAGCGCTGTTTCGCCCGTAATCCCTTGTACAATTACCTTCGTATCTTTATCAATAAATACAGCCATTGTTCTCCCTGCCTTCCTTAGCCTACTAGTCCCACAATTTTTTGTGCACCGTCAGCCATTGAATCCGCTGCAACGATGTTCAAACCAGATGCATTTAAAATTTCTTTTCCAAGTTCTACATTTGTACCTTCTAAACGTACAACTAACGGCACAGCTAGTCCAATTTCTTTGGCAGCTGCTACAACACCCTCAGCGATAATGTCACATTTCATAATTCCGCCAAAAATGTTTACAAAGATGCCTTTTACATGTGAATCAGAAAGGATGATTTTGAAAGCTTCTGTTACTTTTTCTGCCGTAGCGCCGCCACCTACATCTAAGAAGTTAGCGGGGCTTCCGCCATAATAGCTAATTGTGTCCATTGTAGCCATCGCAAGACCAGCTCCATTAACCATACAGCCAATATTGCCATCTAACGAAATATAGCTAAGGTCATATTTTGATGCTTCGATTTCCTTTGGATCTTCTTCATCAAAATCACGTAATTCGACAATATCTTTATGACGATACAACGCATTTGCATCGAAATTAAATTTAGCATCTAATGCCAAAACTTCTCCTTGCCCAGTTATAACAAGTGGATTAATTTCTACAATAGAAGCATCTTTGTCGATAAATGCTTGATATAAGCCTAACATTAATTTAACAGCTTTCCCTACTAGGTTAGCTGGAATATTCATATTGAACGCCATGCGACGTGCCTGGAAACCTGTTAATCCCACAACAGGATCCACAACTTCTTTGAAGATTTTTTCTGGATGTGATTCCGCTACTTCCTCAATATCCATGCCGCCCTCTTCTGATCCCATCACTGTTACACGGGATGTTGCGCGGTCTAATACTAAACTTAAATAGTATTCTTTTTGAATATCAGAACCCTCTTCAATATATAAGCGTTTTATTTCTTTTCCTTCAGGACCTGTTTGATGAGTTACTAAAATTTTGCCTAGTAATTCTTTTGCATATGTACGCACCTCGTCAAGGTTTTTAGCGATTTTTACGCCACCTGCTTTACCGCGTCCACCTGCATGAATTTGCGCCTTGACTACTGTCACATTAGAGCCAAGTTCCTTTGCTACTTTCACTGCTTCATCAGGGGAAAAAGCAACTTTTCCGTTCGGTACAGCTACACCATATTTTCTAAGAATCTCTTTCCCTTGATATTCATGGATATTCATAATACATCCTCCCATCAAACATTTGCATAAAATTGTTTTACTAACATAATCTATTCTAACGAAAGATTCTGATAAAGTCTACACTTTGTCTTTTATTCATTTTTTATCTTTTAATATGACGTTTTCTTCTGTTTAGTGTACTAAAACAGAGTTTTATGAAAATCAGAATTCTTCGTTTTTTCTGTATTTTTGCGCATATTGTTGATCTAATCGATATATAAATGCAAATACCTCAGCGACAGCTTCGTACAATTCTTCTGGAATTGACTCATTTAAATCTAATTGTCCAAGTAATTGAACAAGGTTAGGATCCTCATAAACCGGGACATCGTGCTCATTCGCGCGTGCTAATATATTTTCCGCTATTTTCCCTTTTCCTTTTGCTACGACTGTCGGACTATCAAAACGTCCTAACTTATACGTGAGAGCGATAGCCTCTTTTCGAGTAAATTTTTCTTCACTCATATGCGAAAATCCACCCCATTATGTTCCTCCTGCTGTTCTACTACAGGGGTTATTTCAGGTTGGTTTTTTTCAAATTGTTTAATAAAAACGCCTGAAAGTTGATACTCTTTTTCAGCTAGTCCTTTTTTTAATGCTGCTTTTAGTGGTTCTGCAAGCGGAATAATATCATTATTTTCATTAAATACTGTCACAGAAACTACACGATTTTGAACCTGCATATCAATAACCGTCTCTTTCATAGATTCCATTTGTAAATAAAATAATATACGCGCATAATTGGCATCAATTTTACCATCTTCCTTCATGCGTCCATTCCACTGTAATGTTGCATCCATTTTCTTGCCGAAGAATTCCAATGGTACTTGCATAATAAGCTGGTGCTGATGGCCATTCTCTCCTGATGCTAGCTGCATGCCATTCATACGTGCCATTAACATTTCCGCAGCTTCCTTCAGCTGCGGAGTAACATGTGTTTCCTGCAATAATGTATGTAGCTGAGGTTTTAATTGATGGGCAATCTGCTGTAAATCTGCTGACTTATTACTAAGTGTCGCTTCATAGCTAACTCCTAGATTTTTTAATACCGTTTTAAGTGCATGTTCCATTGCTTTACTGTCCATAGAATTTTGTACATGGGCATCTGCCTGCGTAACGATCTGTTGAATCATTGATTGCGGGGATTCAACACTATTTTTCATAAGACTTCGCATGAATGCTTCATTTTGTAGTGGAGTAGTAGCTTCATGCTTTAAAAGCGATAATAAATGGTCCTTTACTGAAAGAGCATTGGCGTCTTGTGTAAATAAACGCTCCGAAGAATTTTCTGCAAATGCTTTTATAAGCTGTTCTTGCATCTGTTTTGCGAAAATCTCTAGCGTTTGTTTAGTTGCTGGTAGCTGATTAAATCGATCTATAAGTTGATTTAATGACTGCTTTTGTTCATTGGTAAGCAAACTTTGATTTGCTGTCCAAGATTTAAGCTGGTCAACAAGATGATTTATATTGTCAGATTTTGTCGTTAAAATGGTTTGAATAACTTCTCCAGCTTGTTGGAACTGATTTGACTGTATAGACTTTATATCGCTAAGACTTGACCAGTTTTGCAAAGTTGCCTGCTGAGGAAGTATCCCTGCCTCTTTTAAGATATTCATGGCTTGAATCTTTTCACTCATAGAAGCAGCATTATTCGTTAATATTTGTATGGACTTGGCAAGTACTAAACTACCTGTTTCTACTTCAAAAGGCTTTGCAATAGCCTGTACTTGTTGCATTAGATTTTGCTTAAGGTTTTCTGGTAAAGCTATATCCTTCGTTAAAAGTTGCGTAAAGTTTTCCATTACGGAAATCATGCCATTCGTTTTTTGTCCACTAATAAGAGCTTGAAAAACATCATTTGTCATCGGCATTTTAAGCTCCACCATTTTTTGAATGGCTTGCAGGGCATCCATCTTAGTAACACCCTCTGGTAATGCCTTTAACCACACTTCTGCCTGCATCAGCTGCTCTTTTGAAATCGGTAGCTGCGCTTTCATAAAATGAGCTAGAATTTGCTGCATCTCAGCTGTTTTGGGCAAATTCATTGATTCAAGTAACTGATTAATTTGTTGACTTTGAGAAGCCGTTTGCTCCATAGGGCCGGTAACAACTTTTAGTTCTGTTTGTGGGCTTGTACCAGTTACTTGGAAGAAGTGGGCATCACCTGCTTTTAGCGGCACTTCGAGTTTAGCAATAAATTTCTGCTGACCAACTTGTATTTCTGCCATTTGATCTGGATATAATTGTTTGATTGTTCCTTGAAATACTTGTCCTTGTTTTAAAGTAAGTGGCTGATTAGTTGGGGTTAAAGCAGTTTGTTGCATTTGAATCGGATTAAAAGATGTGGCTGTCATATACATACTCCTTTCATCAACTACTCCTTAGCGTAATTGGCGTCCTTTTTTAACGTGGGGACGATTTCTGCTCCGACTGAACGCTTTCCTAGGGGGGCGCAGGCGTAGCTCAAATCAACTTATCCACATGATATACGTTTTAACAAATGTCATTTCTAATTTTCGCTTGGTGTGCCTGTTAAATGACATCCGCCGGAACATTAACTTATCTCAGCGGATGTTTGTACAATAAATATTTGTAGCTGTCGCTTTGCTTTCACTACATAAAACATCTGTAGCTGTCGCTTTGCTTTCGCTACATAAAACATCTGTAGCTGTCGCTCCGCTTTCGCTACATAAAACATTGCTGAAACAAGTTAAAGCATTGACTTTATCGGCTCAAATGATTTGCGATGATGAATAGTTGGACCAAATTCTTCAAGGGCTATTAAATGCTGTTTTGTTCCATATCCTGCATGTTGAGCAAAACCATACATAGGAAATTCCTCGTCCAATTGATCCATATAATCATCTCGAGCCGTTTTTGCCAATATGGATGCAGCTGCAATAGCTAAGCTTTTCGCATCCCCTTTAATTATTGAATCCTGTGGAATAGAGATTGGTAGCGTCATAGCATCGACTAGCACATAATTAGGTTTAATAGATAATGATTCTACACTTGTCTTCATCGATTGCTTCGTCGCTTCGTAAATATTTAATTCATCAATTTGTTGTGCTGATTGGAAATGGATAAAATAACATAATGCATGCTCTTTTACTAAAGCAGCATACGCATTGCGTTTATCTTTTGATAATTGCTTTGAATCATTTAATCCGACTAGAGCCTCACAGTTTACAGGTAAAATAACAGCAGCAGTTACTACTGGTCCTGCTAACGGTCCACGCCCTGCTTCATCTACCCCTGCAATTAAGGTATTTTCTCCTCCGTAGCTTCGATCGAAATCAATTTTCGCTTGATGTTCCTGCAGTATCTGTTGCTTTTTCTCTTGACGCTTTTGCCAGCTTTGCCAAGCCTTTTGCACGCCTGCACGTTCATCGGTTGCTACCCCCGTCATCCAGTCCTGCCATTCCTCCGCTTCCTTCAATGCTGTAGTAATTTCTTTAATCGTTTTCATATATATACTCCCTTTTTGTCTACATCAACAGTTTAAAACATTTTGCGCTGATTGTTATCGAACATTCTACTAATATCAGCCATTTTTTCACTAGAAGGTAGTGGATTCTCTCAAAATATGGATCATCATCATAACGTGTGGTTGATTTCCGTTCCGGCTGGGCGCTTTATTGCTGCCGCTTCGCTTTCGCACAGATAAAACATTTGCCGCTGACGCTTCGCTTTCGCGCAGATAAAACATTTGCCGCTGACGCTTCGCTTTCGCGCAGATAAAACATTTGCCGCTGACGCCAGAGCAAAGCTTCCTGGGGGCGTCTGATGAGCCGCTTCACTCGCGCTGCTCGCTACAGGGTCTCATCTGTGACGCTGATCCCCAAGGAGTCGCCCAACCTCCACTCCAATCAACTTATATATAGCATATGTTTTAATAAAAGACATCCTCAACTTTTGGTGATAAACCAAAAATATGTATTCCCTTTTTTCTATATCAATAATAATATAATTTCTTTTTCTCGCTCTATATCATTTATCGGCAAAAAGAAGTATTCCTAAAAGAAAAACTGTCACGCTCACGATTTAAGGCGTGAGTATGACAGTTTTACGTTCGTTATCCCGCATTAACGGGCAGTAATTTATTTGTATCGAAAGCAAAGATTTTAGGTGAGGGATTCACTGCTCGTAAATGCCCGATTGGTGAAGACTAATAATCAGCGGAGATGAAAAACGCCCACTAATTAAAGTTTCGTATTATTACTGCTCTGTTTCTTTTTCAAGTTGTTCGGCAACAAAGTCAAATGTTAGTTTGCCTAATTGTAACCCACGAATATCGCGAACGATTAGTTGAGCTACTTGATCATAATCGATTTCTCCTCCAGTACCGAAAACACGACGAAGTTTACCGATATGATCGAAGGTATCCACTAAATCTTCATGGATAAACTGGAAGCCATAGCGTTCTTCCATTCGTGCCGGATAATGAACGGATAAAAAGCGTAGACCATATACAGCTAAATCCTCCATATTCGTTATTGTATCCTTTATAGCACCTGTTAAGGCTAATTTAAAGCCTACTTCTTGATCTTCGAATTTCGGCCATAAAATACCTGGTGTATCGAGTAATTCTAGCTCCTTGCCTACCTTTATCCATTGTTGAGCCTTAGTTACCCCTGGAGTATTCCCCGTTTTTGCTATATTTTTCTTTGCTAGACGATTAATGAGCGTCGATTTCCCTACGTTAGGAATTCCAACAATCATTGCACGAATAGCTCTTGGCTTCATCCCACGTGACTTCATACGGTCAAATTTTTCTTTTAATATTTCTTGAGCAGCCTTTGTAACCTGCTGTAATCCTTTGCCTTCAAGGGAATTGATTGCTACTGCTTTATGGCCACGTTGTGCAAAATATTCAACCCATTTACGTGTTTCGTGCTCATCTGCCATATCTTGTTTATTTAAGATAAGGAGACGCGGTTTTTGATTAATCACTTCGTCTATCATCGGATTTCGGGAAGATAGCGGTAAACGTGCATCTATTAATTCAAATATAATATCAACTAGCTTTAATTTTTCTGTTACTTCTCTACGGGCCTTTGCCATATGCCCCGGAAACCATTGTATAGTCATATCTATACCTCCTAAACTAAAAGAAAAAGGGAGTGTTTAGCCCTCCCTTTCAAGAATTACTTTACAATTTTAATATCACTGAACGGCCAGAAAATCAGACTTGTATTACCAATAATCTCTTTCTGATCGACGACTCCAATAATACGACTATCCTTACTGTATCGACGATTATCTCCCATAACGAAAACATAGCCTTCTGGAATTACATTATCTTTTAGGTTTACATCAATGTCTTTTAATGTAAAATCCTCGGTTAAAGTACCTTCTGTAATTTTTGATTTGTAAGCATCTAAATAAGGCTCATCTATCGGTTCACCGTTAATGTATAATTGGTCATTTTTATATTCCAATGTCTCTCCCGGAAGCCCAATAACACGTTTAATATAGTTTTTCTTCTCAGGAGCATGGAATACAACAATATCAAAGCGTTTTGGTTCACCTATTTTATAACCAATTTTATTCACAATCATACGGTCGCCATCTTCAAGGGTTGGCATCATGGATTGGCCATCTACTGCAATGGGTGTAAATAAAAAATAACGAATAATCGCTGCAATCGCAAATGCAATTAGAAGTGCCTTTGTCCATTCCCATAATTCATTCTTTTCCTTTATCTGCTTTTCCATCGAGATTTGCCCCCTTGTCTATCCTCATTTTAGTTGATAGCTATTTAAGATGACAAGCAAAAAGAAAAGGGGCTTGTTACACAAGCCCCTCACTTTTAAGTCATAATTATCGAATTTCTTTAATACGAGCAGCTTTACCACGTAGGTTACGTAGGTAGTAAAGTTTAGCACGACGTACTTTACCACGACGTACAACTTCTAAGTTAGCGATTTTTGGTGTGTGTACAGGGAATGTACGTTCAACACCTACACCGTAAGAAATTTTACGAACTGTGAAAGTTTCGCTAATACCGCCACCACGACGTTTAATTACTACACCTTCGTATACTTGGACACGTTCACGAGTACCCTCTACTACTTTCACGTGTACTTTAACAGTATCACCAGGACGGAAAGTTGGTAGATCAGTGCGAAGTTGAGCTTTTGTAATCTCTGTAATAATGTTTGACATTGTTTTTCTCTCCTTAGACAGATGCTCTTGCACGCAATCTATGCCACAGCGGAACACCGTAATTCAGTACTTCACATAGAAGTACAGATTAGATGTTATCATAAATATAGATAGCAATCAAGCATCTTTATCGTTGTTTTTAAGTTTTTCTAAATACAATTTTTGCTTGTCTGTTAATGGATAATTCTCGAGTAAATCAGGACGACGCTCGAATGTTCTTTTCAAAGACTCTTCCGTACGCCATTGCTCAATCTTTGCGTGATTACCCGATAGTAAAACATCAGGTACTTTCATTCCGCGAAATTCAGCAGGGCGTGTATAATGTGGGTGCTCTAGAAGACCCGTTGAGAACGAATCTTGTATGTGGGAATCCTCTTGTCCTAAAACCCCCGGCAGAAGTCGTACAACGCTATCTATAACCGTCATAGCCCCTAGCTCGCCACCAGTTAATACGAAATCTCCAATTGAAATCTCGTCTGTGACAAGATGCTGACGAATGCGTTCATCATAACCTTCATAATGCCCACATAAAAATACTAGTTCTTTTTCTTGCGCTAGCTCTTCTGCCTTTTTTTGAGTAAAGCGTTCACCTTGCGGACACATCAAAATGATACGAGGATTTTTCCCTTCTGTAATAGCCTCTACAGCGCTAAACATCGGCTCTGGTTTTAATACCATTCCCGCACCACCACCATACGGATAATCGTCTACTTGATTATGCTTGTTACCTGAAAATCCACGGAGATCAGTTACTTCCAGATTTACAGCACCTTTTTCCTGTGCTTTCTTTAATATGGATGCTCCAAAAACACCTGTAAACATATCCGGAAATAAACTTAACACATGAATATTCATCATAGAAGACCTTCCATTACATGTATCACTATTTTCTTCTCATTAACATCAATTTCCTTGACGATATCCTCGATATATGGGATGTAATGCTCTTTTTTAGTGCCCTTGACTACCCATACATCGTTAGCGCCTGTTTGAAGAATGTCAGTCACTGCCCCGATTGTTTCGCCTTCTTCAGATACAATTGTACAGCCAATTATTTCGTGGAAGAAATATTCATTTTCCTTTAATAAATCATCTGTCATTTGATCTTTCGTAATTTTGAGCATTCCTTCTTTGAAAGGCTCAACCAAGTTGATGTTATTCATTCCCTCAAAGGTTAACAAAATAAAGTTTTTATGACGACGCATTGATTCAATTGTTACCCACGTTGGCTTTTTATCGTCTTTTTTAAACGCCGCAAGCTTTATTCCTACTGCGAAGCGCTCTTCCTCAAAATCTGTTGTTGATAACACACGCACCTCACCGCGAATACCGTGTGTATTGACAATACGACCTACATTAAACCATTCCATTCAAATCTCACCTCATATCAATTTCGCCTTGGCGGAATTGCGTCCGGATTTTGAATTGTGCCCGCACAATTCATTCCTTTAAAAATCCGTGACATCCGCCGGAGGCTTTAGGCCAACGTGATGTTGGTCACTCAGTCGTCGCCACAGGACGTGGCGTTCTTAGACTGAGTTCCTTTATATCAGCGGGTGTTTGACACCCACTGAAAAGGAATCACATCCTCATTCATCTCACCACCTAAGAGATGGGAGTCTTATGCTGAATGAAGATAAAAATGCTAAACATGCTCATCCCCGTCAAGCTCCTTGCTAATCAGATCAAAAAGCAACCTTCTCTCACGTTTCACCTACAAAAGCAGTTTAACTTTTGGTGGACGGTGTTATAGCTTAGACGTTGACCAGTCTTCCTCAATGTCATTATGTTCAATTATCTCTCAATGTAACTACGATAATAAAAAAAGGAAGGAACCGGCAAGCTCCTTCCTTTCAAGTCCAGATTTTACGCTTTACCTCAAGGCCACTTCGAATTCCTAAGCGCATGTAAACATACCTGTCAGGACTCTCCAGTGCTTGTTGCATGTAAAAGAGCGTGAAAATCTTTTCTTTCAATCCAATATATCGACGTAGGTCTTTTTTTGATGGTGACTACCCGCCGCTGAATAAACAATTGTACGAATCGCTTTCGCTACTCGCCCTTGCTTGCCTATGACTTTCCCTCGATCCTCTGGATGAACAAAAAGTTTATAAACAATTCGATTTGCATTTTCATCCGTCTCTATACGAACTTCTTCTGGATAATCGACTAACGGTAAAACGATTGCTTCAATCAGCTGCTTCAAAGACCTCGCCCCCGATTATTTACTGAATTTTTGGTTATGGTATTTTTCCATGATACCTTGTTCTGAGAACAAGTTACGCACTGTATCTGATGGTTTTGCACCGTCAGTTAACCATTTAAGAGCTTTCTCTTCATCAATGTTTACAGTAGCTGGTTTAGTTAGTGGGTTGTAAGTACCAACTGTTTCGATTGAACGACCGTCACGTGGTGAACGAGCGTCTGCAACTACGATACGATAGAAAGGAGATTTTTTAGCTCCCATACGTTTTAAGCGAATTTTAACTGCCATTTTAATAGCACCTCCGAATAAGTTTCACACAAGATAGTATATTATCAATGTTTAGGTTGTTTGTAAAGTGTTTTTTCTTAACACCTATAAAATATTATTTAAACAATGAATCGAAGCCTGGTAGTTTCATCTTTTTCTTTCCTTTGCCACTCGCCATGCCTGTCATTTGCTTCATCATTTTTTTCATTTCTTCAAATTGCTTCAATAGACGATTTACCTCTTGAATTGATGTCCCAGAACCCTTCGCTATACGCTTTTTACGGCTACCGTTAATAATTTCTGGATTCGTCTTTTCAGCAGGTGTCATCGAATAAATAATCGCTTCTACACGTCCCATTTGCTTATCATCAACTTTAACATTGTCTAAGCCTTTGATTTTTCCAGCACCTGGTAACATTTTTAAAATTTCGTCAATTGGTCCCATTTTCTTTACTTGCTGCAATTGTTCAACAAAATCATCGAACGTAAAAGACTGAGTTTTAAATTTTTCCTCTAGTTCTTTAGCCTTTGCTTCGTCAACATTTGCCTGAGCTTTTTCAATAAGCGATAGAACGTCACCCATTCCTAATATACGAGATGCCATACGCTCTGGATGGAATGGTTCAAGCGCATCCATCTTCTCACCCATACCGACAAACTTAATGGGCTTCTGTGTAACGGAACGAATTGATAGCGCCGCACCACCACGTGTATCACCATCTAGCTTTGTTAAAACAACTCCTGTAATACCGACCGCTTCATTAAAGCTTTCTGCCACGTTTACAGCATCCTGACCTGTCATAGCATCTACAACTAGGAATACTTCATCCGGCTCTTTTAACGCACGAATATCTTTTAATTCTTGCATTAAATCTTCATCGATATGCAAGCGACCAGCTGTATCGATAATAACGACATCATGATGTTCTTCTTTTGCCAATTCAATTGCCTGACGTGCAATTTCTACTGGTGATACATCGGTTCCTAATGCAAACACAGGTAGGGATAACTGCTTTCCTAATGTTTGTAACTGCTGAACAGCCGCTGGACGATAAACGTCTGCAGCAACTAGTAATGGCTTACGATTATATTTTTTACGTAACACATTTGCCAATTTACCTGTAGTTGTCGTTTTACCTGCACCTTGTAAGCCGACCATCATAATAACAGTTGGTGGCTTTGTATTAAATTTAATTGGGCTTTGCTCGCCACCCATTAATTCTGTTAATTCTTCTTGTACGATTTTAATAACTTGCTGACCTGGTGTTAAGCTTTGCATAACATCTACACCGACAGCACGTTCACTGACCTTTTTAACGAATTCTTTGACTACTTTTAAGTTAACATCCGCCTCGATTAAAGCAAATCGGACTTCGCGCATCATTTCTTTAACGTCTTGTTCCGATACTTTACCTTTACCTTTAATCTTTTGGATCGTTCCTTGGAGTCGTTCCGCTAATCCTTCAAAAGCCATTGCTTTCGCCTCCTAATCCCATTCTTTCAACTGTTCTATAAGCGTTAGCTGCTCTTCAATTGTCATACTTTGTTCTGTAATCCCTGTTGTTAGCTGCGCAAGCATTTGTGTACGTTGTTGAAATTTTTCAAGTAAACATAGTTTTTCTTCATATTCTTCAAGCATCGCTTCTGTTCGACGAATATTATCATAAACAGCTTGGCGCGAAACCCCATACGATTCAGCGATTTCTCCAAGTGAGTGATCATCTAAATAATAGAGCTCCATATAACTTCGTTGCTTATCTGTTAATAATGCTTGATAAAAGTCGAAGAGAAAGTTCATGCGTGTTGTTTTTTCAAGTAGCATCGAATGTTTCTCCTCCCGTTATTAGTCATTTGTATCATAACGAAAAGCGCCCGTCTGTGTCAAGGTAATCTCCTTGTCTAAAAGCTTTAATTAACTGCTTTTTAGGCGTTTTTCACCTATAGCTAGTATTTCCCTTTTAAACAATGCGATTCACCTGCACAGACGAGCGCAATTACAAATTTACTTACTTAAATGTTAATCCTCGGATCATCACCAAGCGTGTGGTTGATTTCCGTTCCGACTGGGCGCTTTGTTGTTGTTGTTGCTGTCGCTACGCTTTCGCACAGAACAAAGCTTCCTGGGGGCGTCCGATGAGCCGCTTGGGGCAACAGATGTTTTTTGCGCGAAAGCGTAGTGCTAACGAAGCGTCAGCAGCAGGATGTTGGTCACGAAGGCGTTATCACAGGACGTGATGTTCTTAGCCTTCGTTCCTCTATTGCTAATCCCCAAGGAGTCGCCCAGCCTCCACTCCAATCAACTTATTTACATAGTATACGTTTTAACAAAAGTCATCCACATCGGTGATGAACCTAGTCCTCACTATTTTGTAATTCTTTATCTAAACCTTCAGCAAATAAGCCATACACATAACGCTCTGCATCAAATGGTTGTAAATCATCCATTTTTTCACCAAGACCAACAAACTTCACAGGAATGTGTAATTTATTACGAATAGCAAGAACAATACCACCTTTTGCAGTGCCGTCAAGCTTCGTTAAAACGATCCCCGTTACATTTGTAGCTTCCTTAAATGTTTGTGCTTGAACAAGTGCATTTTGACCTGTTGTTGCATCTAATGCTAATAGTACTTCATGCGGAGCATTCGGTACCTCACGTGAGATTACTCGATGAACTTTTTCAAGCTCATTCATTAAGTTTACTTTGTTTTGTAAGCGCCCTGCTGTATCACAAATTAACACATCTGCATTACGGTTTTTCGCTGCACGAATTGCATCATACATAACCGCTGCTGGATCTGAACCTTCCGATTGTTTAATCACTTCACAGCCTACACGATCTCCCCAAACTTGTAATTGATCGATGGCACCAGCACGGAAAGTATCACCTGCTGCTAAAACAACTGTTTTACCTTGTGATTTCAGACGATGCGCAAGTTTACCGATTGTCGTCGTTTTCCCAACACCGTTTACCCCTACGAATAAAATTACCGTAAGCTCACCTTTAGGTTGCATATTAAGCTCGATTAAATCCTCTTCTCCTTGCTCATAAATTTCCACAAGTTTTTCAGAAATAATCGTTTGAATACCGTCCGTATCTTTTATATTTTTACGCTGAACCTCAAAGCGTAATTTGTCCATTAGCTCCATTACTGTTTCAAAGCCAACGTCTGCCTGTAATAATAAATCTTCTAATTCTTCAAAGAAATCTTCATCCACTTTTCGATAACGAGCAACTAGGTCGTTTACTTTAGAAGTAAATGAATTACGCGTTTTTTCAAGACCAGCCTTGAACTTTTGTGTAATAGACCATGCAGAAGGTTTTTTCTCCTGTACAGGTTCTTCTACTACTGCGACCTCTTGCACCTCTTGTTGCTCTTGATCTTCAATTGCTACAGGAGTCTCTGTTTCAATTGAGGTTTCCGTTACAGAAAGATCCTCGGCTTTTTCCATTTCATCTACAGTTGCTTCAATTTGAGCAGGCTTTGTTGCTTCGTCTTGCTTCTGTTCAGCAGCTTCTTCTTCATTGATTGCTACTACTTTTTCTTCCTCGATGGGATTGCCTGTCAATTTATCTTTTAAACGTTTAAAAAAACTCATGCTTGTTCGCTCCTTTGCTCCGCAAGTACGGGTTCATCTTCCAATTTTACTGATACAAGTTTAGATACGCCAGATTCCTGCATTGTAATACCATACAACACATCCGCTCCCTCCATCGTTCCTTTACGATGTGTGATCACAATAAATTGCGTATTACGGCTAAATTTCTTCAAATATTGACTATATCGAACGACATTTGCCTCATCTAAAGCCGCTTCTACCTCATCGAGAATACAAAATGGTACAGGTCGAATATTTAGGATGGAGAATAATAAAGCGATTGCGGTTAGTGCACGTTCGCCACCTGAAAGCAAGCTTAGATTTTGTAATTTTTTACCTGGGGGTTGTGCTACAATTTCTATACCTGTTTCTAGCAGATTCTGAGGGTCCAATAACACTAAATCCGCCTGTCCTCCACCAAATAATTCACGGAATACGAGTTTAAATTGCTCTCGAATGGCATAGAAGGTTTCACTAAATCGTAGCGTCATTTCTTCATCCATTTCTTTTATAGCCTCATGTAATGTTTCCTGTGCAGCAAGTAAATCCTCACGCTGCTCTGTTAAAAATGAATGGCGTTCAAGTACGCGATCGTATTCCTCAATGGCGCTCAAATTAACAGGACCTAGCTCTTCTATAGATTTCTTCAGTAATTTCACTCGACGTCGCATATGCTCTTCATCTTCAATTGCAAGGGCTAACTCTTCAGCTTCCTCATATGATAGCTGATAGTTTTCTTCTAGCTGTTCATTGAAATTATTGATTTCAAACTCTACGCGACTTCGCTTCAATTCATTTGCACGTATTGCTTCAAGGTAGCCTTTATGTGTACGTTGCAATTCCTTCAGCTGTTCTTCTAAAGTAGTAAGCTCTTGTTGTTGTGCTACTTTTTCATCTTTTTTCTGTGAAATAGTGTCTTGCAACGAATCTCTTCTCGTTTTCCACGTAGCAACTTGCTCATCCACTTCTTCATCGCTTAAAAGTTTTGTCGATTCATCAGATTGAAGCCAGATTATTTCCTGAGAAATATTTTCGACTTTTTGACGAGCTTTGTTTAATTGTAGAGCTAACTCTGCTGTAGCAATTTGCACTTGTGACATTTGCTCCTGCATTACCGCTAACTGCGAGCGTTTTTCCGCTGACTGCTCACGAAGTAAATCTTTCTCCGATTCACTTTGTAGCTTCACCTTACTTAGTTGCTCCACTGTTTCATTTATCTCTAACAGTTCTGTTGCTAATGCCGTTAAACGCTCCGTAGCCGCTTCCTTTTGAGCTAACAATGCTTCTTCGCGTGTTTTTACATCTTGTGTCTCATTAGAAGCAAAAGATACACGTGCAGACAAGCTTTTCTCACCAACCTCTAGCTCGCGTATACGACTCGCCTGTTGCATTTCATCTTTTCGAAGTTGCTCACCGTCAAGTTTCAATTGTTCTACTTTGTCTCGCAGTGTTGCAAGCTTCTCTTTCTCAACTGAGACAGACTGTTCAGCACTATAAATAGATGCTTCCAACGATTCTAGCTTTACTATTAAACCATCTAATTCCGCTTTTCTTGTAAAGAGTGAAGATTGTTGCTTCATTGCACCACCAGTTAATGAACCACCTGCATTGACGATATCACCTTCAAGTGTTACAACACGATACCTAAACCCACATAAACGAGCAATTTGGCTTGCACCTTCTAAACTTGATGCAACGATAACATTACCAAGGAGGTTCTCGACAATTGTGCGGTTGTTTTCTTCGAACGTTACAAGTGCATCAGCCATTTGGACAAATGCTGGGTGCTCAGTGGCTAGCTGAATCATAGATAGATTGATCTTCCGTGACTTGATAACAGTTTTAGGTAAAAAAGTTGCGCGTCCAGCTCTCTTTTGTTTTAACCAATGAATTGCCTGTTGAGCAAATTGTTCATTGGTTGTCACAATATGTTGAGAGGCTGCTCCTAATGCTGTTTCGATAGCCTGAGAATATTTCCCGTCGACTTGAATTAACTCTGCCACGGCTCCTTCGATCCCAGCTAATTCACCTTTATCACGTGCTAATAATACTTCTTTTACTCCATGGAAGAACCCGGAGAAATCTGCTTCAAGCTCAGCAAGCGTATCTTTTCTAGCTTTCAGTTGCTGCTGATGCTGATAAGCTTTATAAAGCATATCCTGCTTTTCATTAAATGATGCATTGACGTTTTTAAGCTGTATTTGCAATGTTTCATATTGCTCAAGTTTTTCCTGCAATTCTTTAGTTGTTGTGGTATGAGCAACAACTAGCTTCTCTTTTTCAGCTAGAATTTGCGCAAGCTCTTGCCCGATTTCATCAGTCTGGTCTAACATTCGTGTCGCCATCGCTTTTTGCTGCGCTAACTGTTGTTCAATATTTTTCAATTCATTTTTAACTGTTGCTTCTTCATTTAAAGAGTCGATATAGCGGTTTTTTTGTTCTTCAATTTCTTCTTCAATTTCAGAAACTGAGCGATTCAAAGATTGTTCTAATTGCTTAATGCTTTGTTTCAGCGCTGCAACCTCTTGCTGTTTTTCAGTGAACAATTCTTTTTTCTCTTGCTCTTGAGCTATAAGTGCCTCAGCCTCATCTTTTGCTTCCTGTAATGCCGTATTCAATTGAAGTAGTTGATTAGAAGCATTTTGTCGCTTTTCAGCCATTAACGCTTTACGACCATCCCAACGCTCTACCTCCATCGTTGCATTAACAAACTCAGCCTGAGTCGTATCTAGATAATCATCTAACTCTTTTAAAAGCTTACGAATACTTGCAGTTTGCTTTTCTATCGAAGAAATATGATGAGCTTGTTTTTGCTCCGTTTCATATAGCTCCGTATACTCAGCTTTCAGAGCATGCAAAGATTGTGCACAATTTTTTAAATCGTGCACAAGGATAGCAATATCAAAATCCTTTAACTCTGTTGACATTTGCACATAATCTCTTGCACTTGATGCCTGAATTTCTAACGGCTCCAGACGACTGTCTAGCTCATGTAATATATCTAAAACACGATACAAATTTTCATCTGTTTCAACAAGCTTATGCTCTGCCTTTTTCTTTCTTAGTTTATACTTTAATACGCCAGCTGCCTCTTCAAAAATTGAACGACGGTCATCAGGTCGGCTATTTAAAATTTCATCGACACGGCCTTGCGAAATAATGGAAAAGGCCTCTTTCCCAAGTCCTGAGTCCATAAACAAGTCCGTAATATCCTTCAGGCGACACTGCTGGTTATTTAGTAAATATTCACTATCACCTGAACGGTATACGCGTCTTGTTACGCTAACTTCTGTATAAGAAAAAGCTAGCTGTTCATCTGTGTTATCTAAAATTAATGTTACCTCTGCAAAGTTTAGTGGCTTTCGTGAGTCACTTCCAGCAAAAATAACATCCTCCATCTTTGCCCCACGTAACGACTTTGCCGATTGCTCCCCAAGTACCCAACGAATAGCATCAATGACATTACTTTTACCACTACCATTTGGTCCGACCACCGCTGTAACACCAGGTACAAAATCAACTCCAATGCGTTCCGCAAAAGATTTAAAGCCAATCACTTCGAGTCGTTTTAGGAACATCTATTAAGCCTCCTCTTTTGCAGTTTGCTCACGCATTGAACGCATCGCACATTGCGCAGCTTGCTGCTCGGCTTCTTTTTTTGATTTCCCACGACCAATACCCAGCTCTTGCCCATTTAATAGTACGCTCGATACAAAGGTACGGTTATGTGCAGGACCCTTTTCATCAATAATTTCATAATGAAGAAGACCGTTATTTGTTTGCTGTACCATTTCTTGCAATTGGCTTTTGAAATCCATCACATGCGAAAAAGCACCGACTTCTACTTTCGGGAATACGATTCGTTCTAAAAAGCACACAACCGTTTGTAAGCCTTGATCTAAATAAAGGGCACCTACAAATGACTCAAATACATCTGCAAGTAACGCTGGGCGTTCCCGTCCACCTGTTAATTCCTCACCTTTTCCAAGTAATACAAAGCGACCAAAGCCTAATTCATTTGCAAAGATAACAAGTGAAGGCTCACATACTATGGATGCTCGTAGCTTCGTCAGTTCACCCTCACTCATATGAGAGTATTTCTCAAAAAGGTATTTAGAAACAGACAGTTCAAGTACTGCGTCTCCTAAAAATTCAAGACGCTCATTATCCGTAAACAATTTACGGCGATGCTCATTCACATAAGATGAATGTGTGAATGCTTGATACAATAAATTTTTATTAATAAATGTGATATTTAATTCATGCTGTAACAGCTCGAATTGATTGCGTACTTTTTCAGGAAGCACGCCAGATTTCTGCATAGTTCCTTTTCTTTTCATAGCCATTGAACAATCTGCCTTCCTAATAGTTTCTACCGTTTAAGTGTACCTTTTTCAAGGCATTTATGCAAAAGTATTTCGGCTTAAATACAATGTTTTGGAAATTATTTTTTTCAAGGCCAATTTCACCTTGGCGTAATTGCCGCTGACGCTTCGCTTTCGCGCAGGAAACATTTGCCGCTGACGCTTCGCTTTCGCGCAGGAAACATTTGCCGCTGACGCTTCGCTTTCGCGCAGGAAACATTTGCCGCTGACGCTTCGCTTTCGCGCAGATAAACAATGCGTCCGATGGCTTTAGGCCAACGTGATGTTGGTTACTCAGTCGTCGCCACAGGACGTGGCGTTCTTAGACTGAGTTCCTTAATATCAGTAGGTGTTAGGACACTCACTAAAAAGGAACGACTATTGTATTCTTCTTACCACCTTCACAAGTGAGTGTCTTCTACTGAATAAAGATAAAAAAGAGGACGATCATGGTTCGCTAAACGAACCATTTCGTCCCCTTTTTAAATACACCTCAGCATAGTATCTGCTCTTCCACTGAAGTAAAGCATGAGTAACTTCTGCTAAAGGCTTTAACTTTATTTAATCATAAACATTTATTGTATAATGACCGCATTCATGTCAACACCGATAGAGGTGATTAATTTCTGCTCAATAAAGTTAAACGGATTAGTTTAATTTACTTTCGATGTATGAAATTGCAGAACCAACTGTTGAGATTTTCTCAGCATCTTCATCAGAAATTTCCATATCGAATTCGTCTTCAAGCTCCATTACAAGCTCAACTACGTCTAATGAGTCAGCACCTAAATCATCACGGAAAGAAGCTTCTAGTGTAACTTCACTTTCTTCAACACCTAAACGGTCCACGATTACTTTTGTTACGCGTTCTAATACTGTAGACAAAACATTCACCTCCCCTCAATGATTATACAAAAAATCATTATCTATGACTAATTGAAATTACATTACCATACCGCCATCTATATGTAACGTTTGACCTGTCATATAGTTAGCATCATCTGAAGCTAGAAAAGCTACGGCCTTTGCAATATCCTCAGGCTGCCCAAGTTTTGCTAGAGGAATTTGCGTAAGCATACCTTGCTTTAAATCTTCTGGTAGTTGCTCAGTCATTTCAGTTTCTATAAAGCCTGGTGCAATTGCATTTACTAAAATATTACGTGATGCTAATTCCTTTGCAGTTGTTTTAGTTAACCCAATAACACCGGCTTTTGCAGCTACGTAGTTAGCTTGCCCTGCATTACCAGCTACACCGACAATCGATGAAATATTGATGATACGGCCTGCACGTTGCTTCATCATTTGACGTGTTACTGCTTTCGTACAAAGGAAAACACCTTTTAAGTTCGTATCTAGCACAGCGTCCCATTCATCTTCTTTCATACGCATTAACAAGTTATCACGCGTAATGCCCGCATTATTGACTAAAATATCAAGCGAGCCGAATGTTTTCACCGCTACATCCATTAATGCTGAAACTTCCTCTGTTTTTGAAACACTCGCTTGTACGGCTATTGCCTCGCCGCCATTCTCTTGAATCGCCGCGACAACTTCCTCTGCCTTCGCCTGTGAACCGCTGTAGTTAACGACAACTTTAGCACCCTCGTCAGCAAGCTTTAATGCAATAGATCTTCCTATTCCACGTGAAGCACCCGTTACAACAGCTACTTTACCCTCTAATTTACGCATTAATTGTCCACTCCTTCGCCGCTTCTAGTACAGCCTCTAATGATGCTTCATCATAAACGCAGTATGTTGCAACAGATCGGTCGATTTTTTTCACTAATCCACTTAATACTTTGCCTGGTCCACACTCAATAAAGACATCCACACCTTGCGCAATCATTTCACGCACAGATGCTTCCCATTGCACAGCGCTATATACTTGTTCTACTAATTCATGCTGAACAGCTGGAACATCCTCTAATCCTTTCGCCATTACATTGCCGATTACAGGAATTTGTGGAGCTGATAATGATATATCAGCCAACGCTGCTTTTAATTTTTCAGATGATGGTCGCATTAGCTCTGAATGGAATGGACCACTAACAACTAAAGGAATTGCTCGTTTTGCACCAGCTTCTTTTGCCGCTAAAGAAGCCTTTTCAACGCCTTCTTTTGTACCAGAAATAACGATTTGCCCTGGACAGTTTACATTCGCTACCTGAACTGGCTCACCTGCTGCAGATACTTTTTCAGTTACTTCATGCAGTGCCTCAAGCTCCATCCCCAGAATAGCTGCCATAGCACCTTGCCCTGCAGGTACAGCTTCATTCATATAAAGCCCCCGCTTATGCACAACAGAAACTGCATCCTCAAACGAGAGCACACCAGCGATTACTAATGCACCATATTCTCCAAGTGAATGTCCAGCTGCAAAATTTGGTGTTATACCTGCCGCACGTAATTTTTCTGCAACCATTACACCAGTAGTTAAGAGTGCCGGTTGTGCATGGTAAGTCAATGTGAGCTCCTCAGCTGGTCCCTCTAACATCAGCTTAGATAGCTCAAAGCCAAGCGATTGATTTGCACGCTCATAAAATGCTTTACTTTCTGCCGCATTCTCAATAAACTCTTGCCCCATCCCAACTACTTGAGAACCTTGGCCTGGAAAAACAAATGCTATTTTCGTCATTTTTTATTAATCCCCTTTTTAATCAATTATGCCTCGGCCTAATTTGCGTCCGCCGGAGGCTTTAGGCCAACATGATGTTGGTCACTCAGTCGTGTGTTGTTGCTGACGCTGCGCTTTCGCACACATAAATTGCCACAGGACGTGGCGTTCTTAGACTGAGTTCCTCTATTTCAGTGGGTGTTTGGACACCCGCTGAAATAAGTTAATCAATTTCTAAGTGACGTACTGTATCTGTAATCGTCGAGATGACTGTATGCTCAACCATCGTATTTGCTTGGCGAATTGCACTGTATATTGCTTTGGCATTGGATGAGCCGTGCGCCTTAATGACAGGTGCTTGCAAACCAAACAAGCCTGCACCACCGTACTCTGTGTAATCCATTTTATTTTTTAGGTCACGTAAATTATTTTTCATAAGTGCTGCCGAAATTTTCGTTTTTGTTGAAGACATAAACGCTTCTTTTAGCATTGAAAATAACGCGCCAGCAGTACCTTCGATCGATTTCAGCACCATATTACCTGTAAAGCCATCTGTTACAACAACATCCGCTACCCCTTCAAGTAAATCTCGAGCTTCAACATTACCAATAAAATTTAAATCAGCTTCTTTTAATAAGCCAAAAGCTGCCTTCGTTAATTCATTCCCTTTTTTATCTTCAGTACCGATATTCAATAAGCCGATACGTGGCTTTTGTAAGCCTCCTACCTTTTTCGCATAAATATCGCCCATAATCGCATATTGCAATAAATGCTCAGGTCGTGCGTCCGCATTTGCCCCTAAATCGAGCATTAAAAAGCCCTTACCATCTAAAGTAGGAAGTGTAGTGGCTAGAGCAGGTCTAGCAATCCCTTCAATACGTCCTACTTTAAATAAGCCTCCTGCCATTAAAGCACCTGTATTACCCGCTGAAAGACAAGCATCCGCCCTTCCTTCTTCAACCGCATCCATCATGCGTGCCATGGATGAATCCTTTTTACGACGAACAGCACGTGCTGGATCGTCTGTTCCTTCGACAACTTCATCACACTGTACTACAGTTAATCGATCATGTATTTTTAAAAATGGTTCAAGCTTTTGCTGCTGACCATATAATTGAATTTCTAAATCTGGAATTTGTTCTAATGCTAATAACGCACCTTCAACAACTGATTTTGGTGCGTTGTCTCCACCCATTCCATCAAGCGCTAATTTCATTGTTGTTCACCTTTACCTTTCGTGCGGTACATATCAAATTCACCAACAAAAACTGTTTCACCGTTAACAGTGGACGTTAACTCTACTTTTGTACGATGATTTTTTTCATCACGTCCGATAACGATCGCTTTTGTAATAACACGATCTCCAGCTCTAACAGGTTTCACAAAGGTAATGTTAGAATGTACTGTTAATGCTAGTTCGTCGTCAATTACTGCTACCGCTAATGAGTTTGCCTGTGCAAACAAATGATGTCCACGTGCGATGCCATTGCGCTGAAAAACATGTTCTTCTTTTACGTCAAAAATAGATAATGCACGATTATCCAATTCAATATCAATTATTTCTCCGATCACTTCATCAATCGGTAGTGATTTAACTTCATTTTCATAGGTTTTCGAAGCAACATCTTTAATTCGTTCTCGTAATTCCGGAATAGATAATTCCATACGATCTAAACGAATTGTTTGGACACTAACCTGAAACTGTGTTGCTAGCTGTTCATCTGTGACGAATGGATTATCAGCTATCGTTTCGGATAATTGTCGCTGTCGCTCTTTTTTCGTTCGTCTCAACATCATTCGCCACCTTTTTAGTTGTTATTAGCACTTGGTACTAATATCAGTATATAGAGTATAAAAAAAGAATGCAAGACTTGTTTTTAAAACAAGCGCTCACATTCCTAATTGAGCATCAAAGATTCAGTTAATCGAAGCGGTCCCCTTGTAAAACACCTGAATTTTCAAGCATTTCACGCAAATATTTGTACTCATCATCATGCCAAAAAGCATCCGTCTCAAGCATATCCGTTGCATCTTTTCTCGCAGTTTCTAGTATGCGATAATCGTGCACTAAATCCGCTACTTTAAAATCAGGCAAACCACTTTGTTTACGCCCAAAGAAATCACCTGGACCACGTAATTCCAAATCCTTTTCAGCTAGGCGGAAGCCGTCATTCGTTTCCGTCATCGACTGCATTCGCTCTTTACCTTCATCGGATTTTGGATCTGCTAGTAACACACAATATGACTGATGTTCACCACGCCCAACACGCCCACGTAGCTGATGCAACTGTGCTAAGCCGAAGCGTTCAGCGTCATAAATAATCATAAAAGTTGCATTCGGTACGTTAACTCCTACCTCGACAACAGTTGTAGACACGAGCACATGAATAGTTCCCTCACTAAAGGCTCGCATGACAGCGTCTTTTTCATCCGCTGATAGGCGACCATGCATTAATCCGACATTGTAACGCCCATTAAAATATGTTGCAAGTTGCTCATAGATTTCTACAGCATTTTGTACATCCAGCTTGTCTGATTCCTCGATTAGTGGACAAATAGCATAAGCCTGTCTACCTGCAGCAAGCTCTAATTCTAGCTTTGACATAACAGAGCCAAATTGCTCTTTTTTCATCCAATGCGTTTCAATTTGCTTACGCCCCGCTGGCATTTCATCAATCATTGAAACATCCATTTCTCCAAATGCTGTAATCGCGAGTGTACGCGGGATTGGTGTCGCCGTCATAAAGAGTACATCTGGATTTTCCCCTTTATCACGCAATATTCTACGCTGCTCTACACCAAAACGATGCTGTTCATCTGTTATAACAAAACCAAGTTTGTAAAAAACAACATCAGGCTGAATTAGCGCATGTGTACCAATTAAAATATCTATGTCTCCGTTTGCCAGTTCTTCTAAAAGTAAACGACGCTCCTTTGCTTTCGTCGATCCTGATAGTAAAGCTACACGTACGCCAAACGGCTCAAACCATTCCTTTAAATTTTCAGCATGCTGCTCAGCTAAAATTTCCGTCGGCGCCATTAACGCCCCTTGAAAACCAGCAGTTACAGCAGCATATAAACATATTGCCGCAACAACTGTTTTCCCCGACCCTACATCACCTTGAAGTAAGCGGTTCATACGATGTGGCTCTTTCAAATCTTTACAAATTTCATTGACAACGCGTTTTTGCGCACCTGTTAATTCATAGGGTAATGACGCAATAAAAGCACGTAACTTTTGCAAATCAAACTGTATAACTGTACCGCGCTCACTATCTTTCCTAATTTTACGTAACGCTTGAATACGTACTTGAAAGTTTAGTAACTCTTCATAGGCAAAACGTCTTCTAGCCTGTTTCGAATGCCCAGCATCAACAGGGAAATGAATTCCCTCAAGCCCTTCACGCATTGTAGCAAGCTTATAATCGGCTTGTAAATGCTGCGGAACAGCATCCGGTATCTCTGCACCAAACTCATCTAATGCTTGTCGCATATATTTACGAAAACGCTTTTGTGGAATCAAACCTTTTAGACTATAAACAGGTTCAAAGTCAACTTGATCTGTCTTAGGGCCAAACGTTACAGACGTTCCATTGATTACTTGTCTGCCACGGTCCCATTTTCCCGTAACGGTTATAATAGCTCCCGGTACAAGCTTTTGCTTCAAATAGCCTTGATTAAAAAAAACAACCTTAACTAAATGTCGACCTGCCAGCACCGTGACTTGTAATCGTGATTTATTGCGACCTAAAAACAGTACTGTCGGTTCACGTTCAACTTTACACTCAACTGTGACACGTTCATTATGTGGTGTTTGTGCTAAATCCTTTAAACGAAAATCCTCATGTCGATGCGGAAATGTCCATAACAAATCCGCAATCGTCTCGATGCCCAATGCCTCTAAATGCCCTGCTGTTTCTTTCCCGATTCCCTTTAATTCAGTAACGGGATTCGTTAGATCAGTCACCTTGCACGACAGCTCCTCCAAAGTTTTTCACCACAAGTACTTTACCTATAGTCATTCGTATAACCATACTATTTTTCAGCATATGAGTTTTCCCCTTTCTTACGATTACTCTTGGCTTTCATAATAATGTTGTTTGCATTTAACACTTTTGAATAAAACATACTAAGCATTTTATATATTCAATATCATTATATAACTTTTCATTTTCAGTAAGATAGCAATTCAATTGATTAATAGTTAATTATATCGCATGAATAATCACTTTTTCATCCCAATACATTTTCTTGGTGATACTCCATATTCTTGACTCATCACCATAAAGCGTGGTTGATTTCCGTTCCGGCTGGGCGCTTTCCTGGGGGCGTCCGATGAGCCGCTTCGCTTCGCTGCAGGGTCTCATCTGTGACGCTAATCCCCAAGGAGTCGCCCAGCCTCCACTCCAATCAACTTATATACACGGCGTTCGTTTTAACTTCTATCAGTGAATGTTTATTGTATCGAAAGCATAGTGACAGGTACAAATCTTTTATGTAATGTAAGTGAAACAGCAGTTACAAAAGTCTCCTACCTCTATAAGTGGTGAGATGAATGCGGGTAAGTTACTTTTTAGAAAGTGTCCAAATTTTAATGCAACATCAATTAAAAAATGACCCAATTTCAATTATGAAGAGGGTTATTAATTGTTGTAAATCGCAAACTAGAACAAATGAACATTGTTGGCAAAACTCTCTTTGTCAAAACTACCCTCCCGAACTATTTCACCATTATGCCTTACATTTTCACCTACACCATGTAGAACCTCAAAAAAACACGCCTTCCACTTAGGAAAAGCGTGTTGAATATTTTTATTTTTGAAGTGACTTGATACTTTCTAAATTGCCATTATCAAAAATGGCTCTGCTAATAGCTTTGCCTGTTGGTGTTGCAGCAAGTCCTCCACGTGCAGTTTCTTTTAAATTCGGACTCATAGATTGTCCAATTCGGTACATCGCACCAATCACTTCGTCACACGGGATGCGACTTGTGACCCCTGCAAGTGCCATATCCGCTGCCACAAGGGAATTTGCCGCTCCCATAGCATTTCGCTTAACACAAGGAACCTCTACTAATCCCGCTACCGGGTCACAAACAAGCCCTAGCATATTTTTCAATGTAATAGCAAATGCTTCTGAACATTGCTGAGGCGTACCACCAGCCATCTCTACAATCGCAGCCGCTGCCATACCAGCAGCTGAGCCAACCTCTGCTTGACAGCCTCCAGCAGCACCTGAAATCGAAGCATTATTAGCAACAACGAAGCCGAAAGCACCCGATGTGAATAAATAACGAATCATTTGCTCACGCGTCGGATTTAGCTTGTTCTTTACCGCGAACAATGTCCCTGGTACAACCCCAGCAGAACCCGCAGTTGGAGTAGCACAAATTGTACCCATAGCTGCATTAACTTCGTTTGTTGCAACAGCCTTACTCACCGCGTCTAGTAATAAATCCCCCGACAGTGATTTGCCTTGCGCAATATAATTTTGAAGCAATACTGCGTCACCGCCCGTTAAGCCTGTTACAGATTTTACACCCTTCAAGCCTCTTTCAACAGCTTCTTCCATCACCGTTAAATTATTGTCCATTTGCTGTATAATTTCTTCTCTTGTGCGTCCAGTTATTAACATTTCCTGCTCTATCATAATTTCAGAAATTAGTTTTCCTTCTTGCTCCGCTCGTTCAACTAGTTCACGAACATTATGAAACAATACGTCCATATTGGGGCACCTCCTTAGTTATTAATTTTAGAAACCTTCGAAATATGTGGTATTAAAGAAATTTGTTGTAATACTTTTTCCTCGATGTTTTGATCGATTTCTATCACCATAAGGGCTGTTAAACCACGTTCAATACGAGAAACCTCCATATGCCCAATGTTGACTGCATGCATCGCCAAGCAATTTGCCACATTGGCAATACAGCCTGCACGATCATCATGGACAACAAGAATTGCTGGCATGCCTCCTGTTAGACGTAGCTTGAAGCCATTCACCTCACTCACTTCAATTTTACCGCCACCGATAGAAATACCAACGACAGACATCTCTCCTTCATCATCGCCAATTACAAGGCGAGCTGTATTCGGATGCTCCATATTTGCTGTTTCTGGGATAAACTCATAATCTAACCCTGCCTTTTCTGCATCGGCAAAAGCTGTTTTGATCCGCTCATCGAATGTATCGTAATTTAATAGGCCCCCTACCAAAGCTACATCTGTTCCATGTCCTTTATACGTTTCAGCAAACGAACCATATAAGTGGATTTTCGCCCACTTTGGTTGTCTTCCGAATAAATCTCTAGCAACACGACCAATTCGTGCGGCACCTGCCGTATGAGAAGAAGAAGGCCCAATCATCACTGGTCCAATAATATCAAATACTGAAGTAAACTTCATAATAACATCCCTCTATTCTATCCATATAATAATATCGATTTTTTATTTATATCATGCTTGATAGTTACTATAAAAGTAAAGCACTTCTTTATCAACTTTCAGAAAATTTACACGACTATAATTTACACAACGGAAATATAGATTAACTTTTGTCTACTCCGTATACACAATAATTTCAAAATGCTGATATTCCAGTATTTCCAAGTTCAGTGTCCACTGGATGCATACATCAAATCATTTATTTTTAGCTAATTTAGCTCGTTTATTATCCCCTATTCTCCTTGTACCATAAACAAAAGCAGTACACGGCTTGTGCACTGCTTTGTCTACTTATGCGCAAAGTAGAGTGAATTATTCTACTGAAATAATATATGGATATAATCCTTGTTTACCATTAAATAACTCTACTTCAACCTCTGGATAATTCTCTTCAATGAATTTCACTAATTCTGAGGCATTTTCTTCGGTTGTATCCTCACCATAGATGACTGTTACAATTTCTGCATCTTCATCCACCAAATCAGTAATCACCTTCTCAGCAGCATCTTTTAATGCTGGAGTAGATAATACAATTTTCCCTTCTGCAAGAGCCATGAAATCATCCTTATGAATTTCCACACCATCAATAGATGTATCTCGAACTGCATAAGTTACTTGGCCAGTTTTAACATTTGCGAAGGCTTCTGTCATTGTTGCTTGGTTCATTTCAACTGCCGCTTCTGGATTAAACGATAAAATTGCTGCCATACCTTGAGGGATTGTTTTCGTTGGAACTACAGCCGCTTCTATATCTAAAAGCTCTACTGCTTGTTCTGCTGCCATCACGATATTTTTGTTATTTGGTAAAATCAATACTTTTTCAGCACCAATTTCTTGTACTGCCTTCACAATATCTTCAGTTGAAGGGTTCATTGTTTGACCGCCTTCAATAACATAAGAGGCACCAATTGAACGAAGTAATTCAGCAACTCCCTCGCCCATTGCAATCGTTACAATTGCATATGGGTGCTTTTCTGCTTTTTTAGCTGAAGAAGGAGCTTTATGATCCTCACCAACAATGGCAGAATGCTGTTCACGCATATTGTCGACTTTAATTTTAATAAGACTACCATATTTTTGACCCATTGCTAAAACAGCGCCTGGTTGTTCAGAATGAATATGCACTTTTGCAATTTCTTCATCTGAAATAACGAGTAAAGAATCACCTAGAGGATTTAATTCATTGCGGAATTGTTCTTCGCTAAATGGCTCTTTTCCTTCTTCAAAACGTACCATGATTTCTGTACAATAACCAAATTCAATATCCACAGTATTCATGAAATCTTGTGCTCTATGATGTTCTGCATTAATTAAATCATCTAAAGTTGCTTCATTTTTCACCGGTAATGGCTCGCCCTTTAAAGATGCTAAAAATCCTTCATACACAAATAGAAGACCCTGACCGCCACTATCTACAACACCGACTTCTTTTAGAACAGGAAGAAGTTCAGGCGTACGTTGCAACGAAGCCTGTGCTTCAGCAGTAAATGCTTCCATCACTGCAATGATATCGGTTTCAGTTTCTGCCACTTCTACACCTTTTTTCGCCGCTTCACGTGCAACCGTTAAAATCGTTCCTTCAACTGGCTTCATTACTGCTTTATAAGCAGTTTCTACGCCTGCTTGGAAGGCACCGGCAAAGCCCATGGCATCAATTGTCGCTTCTTTTTCGATCGATTTACCAAAGCCACGGAATAACTGCGATAAAATAACGCCTGAATTTCCGCGTGCTCCCATAAGTAAACCTTTTGATAAAGCTTGAGCTGTTTTGCCGATATGTTCTGACGCATACTGCTCCGTTTCCTTTGCCCCAGATGTCATCGATAAGTTCATATTCGTTCCTGTATCACCATCTGGTACTGGAAATACATTTAATGAATCAACATAATTTGCATTTTGGAATAGGTGATGAGCACCCATTTGCACCATTTCTGCAAACTTTATTCCGTCTAAAGACTGCATTAGAATTAGTTCCTCCTCTTAATCATTCGCTACACGAACGCCCTGCACAAAGATATTGACAGATTTCACGCTCATACCTAATGTTTTATCCACTGTATATTTCACTTTCGATTGTACTTGATAAGCAACTTCCGAAATTTTTGTCCCGTAACTAACAATAATGTACATATCAATATGTAAATCGTCGTTCTGTTTTCGAATAACAACACCTTTTGCAAAATTTTCTTTACGTAAAATATCAGTTAGACCATCACGAATTTGATGTTTAGATGCCATGCCAACAATACCGTAGCATTCTACAGCAGCGCCACCAGCTATTTGTGCAAGTACATCTGTTGAAATATCAATTTGGCCGAATTCATTGTTTAATTCAATTGACATAGAAATGCCCCCTTGGCTCTTTTTGACTAAATGATATTGTAACACTTTCGTTATGCATTAAGCAACCTTAGAAGGCATGAAAGCGCATTGTATCAACGTTTTACTGACATTAAAAAGGTAAACATACATCTTCATCGAAATTTCCACTTTTGCAGTAAAAGTTATTACGACCGTTTTGTTTTGCTGTGTATAGTGCTTGATCAGCTAATTCACAGCATATTTTCAGTTGCTCGCTATTTGAAATTTTGGCATGACACATCCCGATGCTGACTGTTACAATATCAGCTACTTCCGAACGTTCATGACGAATATTTAAGTTGCGTACTTCCTCTAAAATTTCCTCACAAACATGCTCTGAAAACTTTGCGGCATGCTGACTAACGATTACAAACTCTTCGCCTCCCCACCGCGCTGCAAATGCATTATACTTTTCTGCAATTTCATCTAATAGAGCAGCCACCTTTATCAATGCTTCGTCACCCTGTAAATGACCGTAATAATCATTTAAATTTTTAAAGAAATCAATATCAATCATCATGACCGATAAAGATGATGGTTTACTAAGTTGTTGCCCTATTTGTGTCAATTTATTATTAAAGGCTCGTCGATTAGGTAAATTTGTCAACGTGTCCCGAAGCACTTGCTCTGATAGTTCATTATTTTTCTCAGCTAATAATTTTGACAAATTCTTAGATTTTTTCATTTCTTCTTGTAATAAAATATGTTGCTTCGTAATTTTACTTTGAACTTTATAAGTATGACGCTGAATCATTAGCCCTATGGGAATAATAAGGGACATCGGTAAAAATATTTTAATACTTTCACCTGATATTCCAACACTCAAATAAGCACTTATTAAAATTGGCGACACTGTTATTAACATAATCCAAAAAATTTTCAGGAAAGGGATAGCAAAAACAGTGCAAATCAATAAAAACAGCACCTCATAAAGAGCCGTATGTTTAAAGAAATAAACGTCCATTACGGTTATGACAGTAATTAATAACAATATTGTATAGATGTAAACAAGTAAGATCGTTTCGTATTTTCGTAAATTAAGGAATGTAACCTTAAGTTTCTTTTCTTTCACAAATAATAACACCGCTAGATCTAGATAAAACAGAATAGTGTGGATGGCTATATAAGCTGGCACCATCGCTCTTTCTGTTTTCACAAAGAAGACCTCGCCATAATGAATAATTGTAATAATGGCTGATATATACATCAATATCCATGCTACTGTTCGCATGCGTTTTAAATTAAATTGAATCATTTCTTTTTGTATAGAGAGAGCTAGCTCTTCTTGATTTCCCATAACTTCCGCCCCTAATAAACAATCTTGCAATAATTTGTTCTTTATTTATCGTCTAAATAATGAAAAATACAAGTAATCTTTGCAAAATCGTTGAAAATTGAACAAGATTAGCTCGACCTTTAAAAAAGCTCAAAAAACCTACCATATTGCTAGGCAGGTTTCATGTAGTCAAAAACAAAACTTTATAGCGGCATTTCACTTCGCTGCATAAAATATTCTCAAAAAAAATAAAAAAGCTGATGCTTTATTTCAAAAATCAACTTCCATGTTTTTTGTAAAACTATTGTTTCAATGAAATGAAAATGTTATGTAAAAAAATGATTCTTCGGCAAAGCAAGGGGTTGATTTTCGTTCCGGCTGGGCGTTTTCCGGGGGCGTCAGGGCAACAACTGGGTTTTGTCTGTGCGAAAGCGAAATGTAACGTAGCGGAAGCAATCAATGTTTTCTGCGAAAATGAAGTGTCATCGTACTGTTACGGCAGAAGTGGCTCGACGCTCACCATCAAGAAATAGAGTAGCACGGAGCGGAATTTTTCCTTACTGAACAACATTCTAGGCATCTATATATTCATAAAATGTTTAAAAAATATTAAAGTCATTAAAGATAATAAAGATTTTAAAGGTGGCGTAGAAATTTTATTTTCATACCCTCTTTCTGATTTCCTTATATAATAAAAGTATTGATAAATATTTCAATATTTATATACATAAGGAAATGGTGGTGTGCTAAGTTGTATTCTCATAAGCCAAAAAATTATGAGTGTCCATTTTGTCGGATTGTATCAGGGAAAGAAAAACAAAATAATGGTACAAAACAAAAAGACATTATTTATCAAAACAAACATGTAACAGCATTTATTGCGAGTAAATGGTGGCCGAACAATAAAGGACATGTTCTAGTTGTTCCGAACGAACATTTTGAAAATATATATGAACTTCCAGCAGAAATGGCTACTGAAATCCATCGTGTTGCTCAATTAACAGCATTTGCAATGAAAAATACATACGGTTGTGATGGGATTTCTACTCGGCAGCATAATGAACCTGCGGGAAATCAAGATGTGTGGCATTATCATCTTCATGTATATCCAAGATATGAAGGTGACAATCTTTACATGACGAAAGGTTACTACACAGATCCTGACGAACGACCTTTCTACGCTGAAAAGTTACGTTCATGGATACACCAAAATATTTAGGTCATTTAGTTTTAATTCAAACAAAGGGATTGGGTATGCTTTTCGTCTTCAAAAAAATATATAAATTTTTTATTCATAGAAGTTCAAAATAAACATAAAGACCACTTAAGTACCCATCTATCCATTATGCTGATAGGTGGGTACTTTAATTCAACGAGCCTAATTAAAAAACTATTTTATTTTTATATATTACATACAAATCGGGCGTGCAGTTAGTGCGGGTTAAAATCGAGCTACTATATACCAGGAATTGTAACACCTAGAAATCAACAACCATTATTTAACAAGTACTTTTTGTCTGTAAAGGTTTTTTTCTTGAAAGGTTATGTGAAAACTATTGCACTGAACGTCATCGTATGTTAAATTATTATGGTATGTGAAATACCGAACTGAAATAATAATCTTTCAGCATTAACAGTAAGGAGGGAATACAACATGCCAAAACAATGTGTAATCACTGGGCGTAAAGCTCGTACTGGTAACAACCGTTCCCACGCTATGAACGCTAGCAAACGTTCTTGGGGTGCTAACCTTCAAAAAGTTCGTATCTTAGTAGACGGTAAACCAAAACGTGTATGGGTTTCTACTCGTGCATTAAAATCAGGTAAAATCGAGCGCGTTTAATCGTCGCTTCCAAAAAATCGATTTTCGCATTTGGCGCAAAATCGATTTTTTTCTGTCTCAATAACTAGGCAAACTACCAACCGCCTTTGTGAATATTTATATAATAAAATGACTATGCCGCTAGAAATTACTTCTCATAGTAATTCCTAGCGGCTTTCATTACATATAGCAGCAACAATCTGCAGAAATTAACAATCTTCATCTTTTATCAATTTTATGCATGTCAAAAATGAACGGTATAGCTACTCACCTTATTTGAACAGAGTAACTACTAACAGTGATGTGATTGTCCATTTGTTGTTGCTGTCGCATGCTATGTGAAGTTGTTGATTGGAGTGGAGACTGGGCGACTCCTTGGGGATCAGCAATAGAGGAACGAAGGCTAAAACCATCACGTCCTGTGATAACGCCTTCGTGACCAACCTCGTGTTGGCCCGAGACCCTGGAGCGAGCAACGCGAGTGAAGCGGCTCATCGGATGCCCCCAGGAAGCTCTGCTCTGTGCGAAAGCGTAGCGACAGCAACAACAAAGCGCCCAGTCGGAACGGAAATTAACCCCTCGCTTTGCTGAAGCACCATATTTTTTTACATGCTACATTAATTTCACAGATACATTTATTTCCCAAAAAGTAAAAATCCGACTAGTGTTAGTCGGATTTTTTTACTTTCTTTTCTTTTTTAAAAATGTTGATACATGTACGCGTAATACTACTTACAAATTTCGGCAGCTGGAACGTATATACTTTCAGGACTCTCTCCCCCTTACGCTAATCTATGCTTCTTATCATTAAACATATGCCTTGCGAGAAAGATATAGACCCTGAATTCCCTATTATTTCATTACTTGTAAAGCGAGATGTACCAAGAGAGATTTCTTCATTTGTTGTTTCATATTTTACATGCCTTAATGTCACATCTTTAATCGGCTCTTCATGTGCAAAGAAAGATAAATAACGGTATTGTTCGTCTGCTTCAATGAAGTGCTTGCCCGGCATTAAAAATTGCAACATATTTGCATGATTAATAATCTTCAATACTACCTGCGGATGCTCTTTTTGTAACCGATAAATCGAACGAACCGCTGCCTCATAATGATCTAAACGACCACCTGTAACACCTGTAAGTACAATTTCTTGCGGTGTATAGGTCAAAGCTTTTAATAACGCTAAGTCCGTATCCGTTTCATCTTTTTCTTCCTGGAATCGTTGTCTATCATTTGTATGTGCCATCACCAGCTTGTATTCCTCTTGCGATAGTGAGTCAAAATCTCCTACTATGGCATGCGGTGTGATTCCTTGCTCGATTAAATATAGCGCTCCTCGGTCTGCTCCGATAAATAACACATCACTTTGTTCTTTATACGGGCTAAATGAACAGAGTTCCGCTCTTGGCCCACCTGCACAAACAACGACTACTGTCATCCTTGAATCGCAGCCTCACCAGCAGCTAAAATTTCCTGTAGGGCCGCGGTACGATCTTCTTTACTATAAATAGCGGAACCAGCTACAAAAATTGTTGCTCCTGCTTTGGCACAAGGAATAATAGTCTCTGCATTAATACCACCGTCAATCTCTATAGCAATATCGAGATTACGTTCTTTAATAATAGCTGCTAATGCTTCAATTTTTGGCACAACAGAATGAATGAATTTTTGCCCACCAAACCCTGGATTCACTGTCATGAACAACACCATATCAATATCTTCTAAAATGTGTTGAATAGATTCTATTGGTGTATGTGGATTTAATACAACACCAGGTTTGACTCCATACGAGCGAATTAATTGAATTGTACGGTGTAAATGGCGGCAAGCTTCTACATGCACCGTAATATAGTCTGCTCCTGCTTTGGCGAATTGTTCAATATATTGATCAGGATTTTCGATCATCAAATGAACGTCTAGTGGTAAATTAGTTAAAGGACGAATGGCGTCTAATACAATAGAGCCAAAAGAAATATTTGGCACAAAATGACCATCCATAACATCGATATGAATAAGCTGTGCCCCTGCCTTTTCTACTTCTTTAACTTCTTCTCCTAATTTAGCAAAGTTCGCTGCTAAAATTGATGGTGCTATTTGTATCATCATTAATACCTCGGCTTTCGATCCATAATTTCTTGCATAAATTGTTTGTAGTGTTTATAACGATAGTCACGAATTTCTCCCGCCTCAACAGCTACCTTTACTGCACATTTTGGCTCCTTTAAGTGTAAACAGCCTCTAAATTTACAATCATCTGCCATACGGGCCATTTCAGGGAAGCATGCGCCTAATTCTTCTTTTTCTATTTCATCAAAATCAAACGAACTAAATCCTGGAGTATCTGCTAATAAGCCGTCACATACCTCGATTAATTCGACATGGCGAGTCGTATGTTTTCCTCGCCCTAAGCTTTGTGAAATAATTCCGGTTTTCAAATTTAAATCTGGAATCAATGTATTAAGTAGTGTAGATTTCCCAACTCCAGATTGCCCTGCTAACACGGAACTTTTTCCCTTTAAAATAGGTTGTAGACGATCAACTAATTCTTCCTCACCTTTATAGGTTTGTAGCACTGTATAATCCATGCTTTCATAATCTGCTATATAGCTTTGCAATTCCTCGCGTTCATGACCTTCTAGCAAATCCATCTTTGTTAAACAAATAATCGGATGAACATGAAATGACTCTAAAACAACTAAGAAACGATCCAGTAAAATTGTATTAAAATTAGGTTCCTTTACAGAAAATACTAAAATCCCTTGATCAATATTGGCTATTGGAGGACGTACTAATTCATTTTGGCGTTCCATAATTTTTTGAATAGTACCGTCTGATCCCTCTGTTTCCAGAGTATATTCTACATTGTCGCCAACGAGTGGGGATTCCCCGCGATTGCGAAAAACCCCACGTCCTCGACATTGTATTAGTTGTTCTCCATCATATACATAGTAATAACCGCTTAATGCTTTACGTATTTGGCCTTGCGCCATCCAATTCCCCCTTATTTAACATCATCAAAATTGAAACTGTCTTCCTCAATAATTTGCGAATCACGTATAATTTTATATGCGCCTACTTTGCCCTCTTCAATGACAAGCTGTATTTTATACGGTTTATTAGCCGTAATAGTAAATTCATCGGCAGCTGTTGACATTGTATGGTCTTTATCTTCAATTTCAATACGAATAGATTGCTCCATACCTTCCTCTGTTGGTTCATATGGTATTTCCACATGCACAGTTTTCACCATAGTTTTTACAGGTTTTTCGGCAGGTCCTTTACTTATAACAACAGCTATTGTAGAGCCTGGTTCAACTTCAGTCCCAGCTCTTGTCAATTGGGAAATAACACTTCCGGCAGCTACTGTATTATGATAGTCTTCACGGGCAATACTCCATTTTAAGCCTTTACTTCTTACATACTCATCCATTTCAGCCTTCGTGTAATTCACAACATTACCTACGGTAACCATTTGTATACCTGCGCTTACCGTAAATTTCATCTTTGTATCTTTAGCGATTACCTCTTCTTGAGGTTTAGGCTCTTGATCAATAATTGTTCCTTCTCGTTCTGTTGAATGCACCCAACTAATATCTGGGTCTGAAAATTTACCACCCTCTAATATTGATTTAACTTGGCTGATTTGCTGTCCTCTATAATCTTCCACTTTCGTCGTTTCTACTCCAAGACTGACGATTAAATCAATTTCCGTACCTTTTATACGCTCTGTACTCTCTGCAGGGTCTGTTTCAATGACTTTACCCTTTTCAACGTCCTCATCATAACGCTCCTGAGGTTCTTTACCAACAGTAAAACCTTCAGCCACTAATTTCTTCGTAGCTTCCTCAACTGTCATATTAGCCACACTAGGTACAGGCGTCTTTTTAGGAATAAATAGATCTGTGCCAAAATAAAGGGATAGGAAGATGGCGATAGCCGCTATTAATAGTCCAGCAACATATATTGGCCATTTTATCTTTTTCTTTACAGGTGCTGTCTTTTCCACAGGCTTCTTAGCCTCGGGTTTCGGCTTTGCTTGTGTAATTGGTTCGATTACTCTGGTCTTCGTTAAATCTTCGTCTTTACGTATAATTGGCTCTTTTATAATCGGAATAGCCTTTGTCACATCATTATCTTCCGGTATGACAAACTTTGGTTCATTGATTCGATTTGGCGATAAAATTGTTTCTAAATCTGCCTGCATTTCTTCTACAGTTGAATAACGATGAGAAGCATCTTTCGCTGTAGCTTTTAGCACAACATTTTCAACGCTTTGAGGTATTGTAGCATCGAATGCACGAACGGACGGTGTCTCGGATTGTAAATGTTTAAGCGCGATTGAAACAGCTGACTCGCCTGAAAACGGCAATTCCCCTGTTAATAATTCATATAAAACAATGCCAAGTGCATAAATATCAGATTTGTTTGTTGCCGTACCACCACGAGCCTGCTCTGGTGATAAATAATGCACCGTTCCTAGTACGGAGTTCGTTTGTGTAAATGACGTTGCACTAAGCGTCATCGCTATGCCAAAATCAGTTATTTTCACATTTCCTTCAGCGTCCATTAAAATATTTTGAGGTTTAATGTCACGATGGATAATATGATTTTCATGAGCATTGGCAATTGCTGATGTTAACTGCTTCATAATATGCACACTTCTAGCAGGAGAAATTGGTGCAAATTCCTGTATGTACTGCTTTAATGTTTTTCCTTGGACATACTCCATCACAATATAATGTAGATCACCATCATCACCTACATCATAAACACTAACGATATTTGGATGTGTAAGGCTTGTAGCAGAAAGTGCTTCACGTTGAAAACGGCGATGCAATTCATCCTCATTGGTAAAATCATAGCGTAATATTTTGATCGCTACATCACGGTTTAAAATCATGTCATGTGCTAAATAAACATTGGACATACCACCGCCACCAATTAGCCCTATAATTTTATAGCGATCACTAATTCGTTTACCTACAAGCATACTTACACCTCCTCATCTAGCCTTGTGAGTAGCACGAGGGAGATATTGTCCTCTCCCCCGCTTGCATTTGCTAATTCCACAAGTTTTCGTCCTTTTTCTTCTATTGAATCCGGATACGTAATAATTGATGCCATTTCATACACTGTAAGTTTATTGCTTAAACCGTCAGAGCAAATGAGTAAATACGATTCTGATGCTAAATCAACTTCATAAAAGTCAGGTTCGATCGATTCTTCTGTACCAACTGCTTTTAAGATGAAATTTTTCTTCGGATGCGTCAACGCTTCCTCTTCACTAATTTCACCATTTTCAACCAGAACATTTACATAGGAGTGATCTCTTGTTATTTGTTGTGCACCATCATCAAAGAAATAATACACACGACTATCACCAACATGTGCGATAAAGCAATGATTTTTTTCAATTAACACTGCAATAAACGTCGTGCCCATTCCTTTACAGTCTTCGTGTGATAAAGAATAGTCGTATATACTTTTATTCAATTGCTTGACCGCTTGTAATAACCACTCTTTTTTTGATGTTGTTGATGCAAAATGATGTGCCTCTGCCTGTAAAAAAACGGATTCTATCTGCTTCATCGCCATATCACTCGCTACATCGCCAGCATTATGACCACCCATGCCGTCTGCTACAAGTGCTAGTGCAAGCCCGTCTGGACGTTTAAAAAATGCCGCACGGTCTTCATTAATTGCTCGTTTTAACCCAATATCACTTTCGACTGTGTATTTCAACACTGGTCACCTCGTCTCTTCAGATCTCTCTTGCGCACGTAATTGACCACACGCAGCAGCAATATCAGAACCTTGCTCTCGGCGGATCGTTACGTTAATACCATTCTTCTTTAAAGTTTTTTCAAAGGCAAAAATTTGACTACGGGATGTGCGAACATAATCACGTTCTGGTACGTAGTTTACAGGAATTAAGTTCACGTGGCATTTAAGTCCTTTTATTAATGCAGATAATTCTTCTGCAATTTCAACAGAATCATTTTCACCAGACATTAAACCATACTCAAAAGTAACACGTCGGCCAGTTTTTTTAGTATAGTAACGAACGGCTTCCATTAATTCATCTAATTTATAAGCACGTGCAATTGGCATCAGTTTTTGACGATCCTCTTGGTTTGGTGCGTGCAAGGATACTGCAAAGTTAATTTGTAGTTGTTCATCAGCGAATTCGTAAATTTTAGGAACAATTCCTGATGTTGAGACAGTGATGTGACGAGCACCAATATTTAACCCTTTTTCATGGTTGATGACTTTTAAGAAGTTCATCATCGCTTCATAATTATCGAAAGGTTCTCCAATACCCATAATGACGATATGTGACACACGTTCGTCCAATTCATCTAAAGTTTGTTGTACTTTGACAACTTGCTCCACGATTTCCCCTGCTAATAAGTGACGTTTTAATCCACCTAAAGTTGACGCACAAAACGTACAGCCAATTCGGCAGCCTACTTGTGTCGTCACACAAACAGAGTTCCCATATTCATGACGCATTAATACAGTTTCAATAGAATAGCCGTCTTGTAGTTGGAATAAAAACTTTATCGTACCATCTTTAGATTCCTGTTTAATAATTGTTGACAATGTCGTTAAAGAAAAACTTGCTTCTAGCTTTTCACGTAATCCTTTTGAAAGGTTAGACATCTCTTCAAATGTTTTTACACGTTTATTATAAAGCCAATCAAAAATTTGTGCTGCACGGAATGGTTTTTCACCATTTTCCTTTAACCATTCTTCTAATTGGTCCGGCTGTAATGAGTATACCGATTCCTTTAAAGTTGGTTTTTCTTTTTTCGCGCGTCGAACAGGCTTGTCTTCCGCTTCTTCAACTAAGTCGTTAATGCGCTCATTAAATTTCTCTTGATCCACCATCAGTTGGATCCTCCTTTTTTACGAAAGGCGGCAACGAAGAAACCGTCACTACCAAAGTCTTGTGGAAAGACTTGAAGCATGCCATTTGCTTGCTTTTCCGCTAATTTTGTTGGTAAAGATTCTAGTTGTATAGCTTCCATTTCTGGATGCGTTGTTAAAAAGGCTTCTACAGTACCTTCGTTTTCCCTTTTATCTACTGTACATGTACTGTACACAAGCTTGCCATCTATTTTCAATACTTTTGTTGCAGCATCTAATAGTGCCAATTGTATTTTTTGGAGGCTTTCTAAATCTTCTTCTCGCTTTGTATATTTAATATCTGGCTTACGGCGCATAACACCTAAACCACTACAAGGTGCATCGACTAAAATAGCATCGAATGATTCTGGTTGTAGAAAATCCGGTGCCTTACGTCCATCAATCGGAGCAGTCTCTACGATATCAATCCCTAGACGATCCGTATTATGGTCGATTAAATCTAATTTATGAGGGTGAAGGTCAGTCGCTAAAATTGAACCTTCATTTTTCATAATCTCAGCTATATGTGTTGTCTTTCCTCCCGGAGCTGCACACATATCTAAGACGCGCATGCCAGGTGATGGATGCAAAACATTTGCTGGAATCATTGAGCTTTCATCCTGAATAGTAATAAGCCCTTCTTGGAATGCCTTTGTTCGAGCTGGCTGACCATTTGTTACATGTAAACATTCAGGCATTAGCTCGCTTCTCTTCGCTGCTAAACCTTCCTCTTCTATACTGGCAATCGCTTGCTCAACGCTTGCTTTCGTCGTATTTACACGTACAGTCTGCACTGGAGGTACATTATTTTCATGTAGCATTTCAGCCGCTACTTCAATACCGTAGTTATCTACAAAGCGTTGCACTAACCATTCGGGATGACTCGTTTCAATAGCAAGACGCTCAATTGGATCTTTAATGTCATCAGTAGAAGCTACACCCTGACGTAAAATAGAACGTAAAATACCGTTGACCATTGAAGCTATCCCTTTGTGACCTCGACGCTTAGCAATTTCTACAGCCTCATTTACCGCTGCATGTGGTGGGATACGTGTTAAATAATGCATTTGATATAAAGATAAACGTAAAAGCCAGCGCACCCAATGATCCACTGAGCCACGGATAAATGGCTCTAAATAGTAATCGAGTGTCATTTTATATTGTAAAGTACCATACGTAATTTCTGTTAAAAGCGCACGATCCTTCGCTTCAATTTTATGTCGCTTGATTGTTTCATTTAAAAGCAAATTACTATAGGCTTGATTTTTATCTACTGCTAACAGAATAGAAAGTGCAGCATCGCGCACATTTCCATCCCAAATTACTACGCTTTTTTTACTCATTTAAATTGGTCCCCGATCTGTAATTTAGAACCTGTACCACGCAAATATTCCTCTGCTGTCATGCGTTTTTTACCAGCTGGTTGTACATCATACAAGGCAAGTGTTGTACCATTTCCTGCTGCAACTTCAAAATAATCCTTTGAAATCGCAACAACCTCACCTGGTAAAGTATCATGCTTTGTGTTACCAACTTGTGCCCACCAAATTTTAAAGTTGCCATCTTCAAATGTTGTATAGGCAACTGGCCACGGATGAAGACCACGCACTTGATTGTATAAAGTTGTAGCATCCTTTGTCCAATCGATACGTTCTTGCTCACGTGAAATATTGCTTGCAAAGGTTACTTGTGCTTCATCCTGCACGGTACGATTATTCGTTCCATTAATAATAGAAGGAAGTGTAGCTTTTAATAAATCAGAGCCTACAGCACTTAGCTTATCAAATAGTCCACCTGTATGATCTTCCTCTTCAATTGGGATAGCCTTTTGAGATATGATATCACCTGCATCAAGCTTTTCCACCATATACATGATCGTTACACCCGTCTCTTTTTCACCATCAATAATTGCTTGGTGAATAGGTGCTCCTCCACGATACTTTGGTAAAAGTGACGCATGGACGTTAATGGAACCAAGCGGTGGTGCATCTAGCAATTCTTTCGGCAAAATTTGTCCAAAAGCAGCTGTTACGACTAGGTCAGGCTGTAAATCAATAATTTGCTGTAATTCCTCAGAACCACGTAGCTTTTCAGGCTGAATAACAGGTAAACCTAACTCCATCGCTGCTACCTTAACAGGTTGTGGTGTTAGCACACGCTTACGCCCAACTGGACGATCTGGTTGTGTAACTACAGCTTTAATATCATAACCTTCATGATGTAGCATACGCAAAATTGGCGCTGAGAAATCAGGTGTTCCCATAAAAATTATTGAAGTCATATTATTCCTCCTCTTCAGCGTACATTGCTTCAAGCTCTTCTTCAGTTAAAATGCGTTTGATTTTTGAATCAAATAGCACGCCATCTAAATGATCGATTTCATGTAAAATTGCTCGTGCATCAAAGCCTCCCGCTTCTAACTCATATACACGTCCTTCACGGTCACATGCTTCAATTTTCACATAGTCAGGTCGTTCAACCTCACCGTATAATCCTGGGAAGCTTAAGCATCCTTCAATATCTACTTCAGCGCCATCTGTTTCAATGACAGTCGGATTAATCATTTCTAAAATATCTCGTTCCTCGCCAAGCTCGACAATGGCAACACGTAATCCTACATTTATTTGCGGTGCAGCAATACCAACACCATCGTATTCAACCATTGTGTCATATAAATCATCTAGTAATGTAATAATTTCTTCATTAATTTCTTTTACTTCCGCGCACGGCGTTGATAGTACCTTTGCTGGATGTTCAACAACTTTTTTAATTGCCATCTTATGTTCCTCATTTCTATATTTAAGGTCAAGTGTGTTGATTAGTTATTTTTAACCACTCAAATTATTTAGAAGGCTCTGATTTCCGCTACGGGCTACTCGCTTTCCTGCGGGCGAGCGTCGAGCCGCTTCCTCCGCTGCGCTCCGTGCAGGGTCTCGTCTGTCTCGCTTTCCCGCGGGAGTCGAGTAGCCCTCCGCTACAATCAGTAAAAAATGGGAAAATATTAGCAAGATAGCAACAAAAAAATCTTTCTATCAGCCAATAACAAACCTATATTTACCTAATCAACACGCCTGATTTAAAGTTATACCTTATTTAATTGGACTCCATATCACTAGCTACGACTCTGTCAGCATTTAATATGCTCAGCATCATAACTCGTAGTTGATTTCCGTTCCGATTGGGCGCTTTCCTGGGGCGTTGGGGCAACAAATGTTTTATATGTGCGAAAGCACCGATTTTGGTCACGAAGGCGTTATCACAGGATGTGATGGTTTTAGCCTTCGTTCCTCTATTGCTAATCCCCAAGGAGTCGCCCAATCTCCACTCCAATCAACTTATCCTCATGACATCAGTTTTAACAAAATGTCATCCCAAACTTTGAGTGATGAATCATTTTATATAGTTGACGGATCTAAATCTACCGTCATTAATATTCCCTGTTTAATCCATTCCCCTCGATACATCGCTAAAAGGCGCTGTAATACAGGAATGAGATTTGGTTCAATTTTATATTTTATCAAACATTGATAACGATATCTATTTTGGAGACGACTAATACTTGCAGTTGTTGGTCCAATAATTGCTACCTTGTTTGATAAGTTTTCCCTTAGCCAATCCGCTGCCCTTCCAGCATACTCTGCTGCCATCATGACATCCTCATGAGATATTTGAACAAGCGCTACATAATAATACGGTGGATAGCTAGAGCGGCGACGTAAAAACATTTCACGTTCGTAAAATGGCTCGTAATCTTGTATTTTGGCCAATTCAATTGCATAATGCTCTGGTGTATACGATTGAACAATAACCTCACCATGCTTTTCATGACGTCCAGCTCTACCACTAACCTGCGTTAATAATTGGAATGTACGCTCCGCTGCACGGTAGTCAGGTAGGTGCAGAGATGTATCAGCACTAAGTACACCAACAAGCGTAATATTAGGAAAATCAAGACCTTTAGCAATCATTTGCGTCCCTAGCAAAATATTTGCCTGTCCTTCTCCAAATGCTTGCAAAATTTCTTCATGTGCACCCTTTTGCTTTGTGGTATCAACATCCATTCGGAGAACCCTTGCCTCAGGAAATAGCTTATAAATTTCTTCCTCGACTTTTTGTGTTCCCGTACCGAAATAACGAATATGCTCACTCTGGCATTGTGGACATATTTGAGGAACACGCTCCTCATAACCGCAATAATGACATTTTAATTTCTCGGTTGTCCGATGATACGTTAATGAGATGTCACAGTTCGGACATTGTACAACCGTCCCACAATCACGACAAAGCACAAAAGAAGAATAGCCACGACGATTTAAAAACAGCACCATCTGTTCTTTTTTCTCAAGCCTTATACGTATAGCATCAATAAGCTGCTCCGAAAACATAGAACGATTCCCTTTTTGAAGTTCTTCTCGCATATCGGCAATAAAAACAGTTGGTAGCGGTTGGTGCAAAGCACGTTGCTTTAAGGATAGCAAACTATATACGCCCTTCTTTGCTCTCGCAAATGATTCAAGTGCAGGCGTTGCACTACCTAATATAACAGGACATTTGTAAAATTCACTTCGCCAAATCGCTACATCTCTAGCATGATAACGAGGTGAATCTTCTTGCTTGTAGGTTGATTCATGCTCTTCATCTAAAATAATGAGGCCTAAATTTGTAAAAGGTGCGAAAATGGCTGAACGAGCTCCAACAACAACACTTACTTTTCCTTGCTGAATTTTACGCCATTCATCATACTTTTCACCGACAGATAAGCCACTATGCATCACAGCAACCATCTCACCAAAACGACTACGAAAACGCTCTGTCATTTGTGGTGTTAATGATATTTCAGGCACTAGCATAATGGCTTCCTTACCTTCATCTAACACCTTTTGTATCGCTTGCAAATATATTTCAGTTTTACCGCTTCCCGTGACGCCGTGTAGTAAAAAAGTTTGCGCCGTCTGTTCTTCCATCGACCCGTTAATAGCCTTAAGTGCAATGTGCTGCTCTTCCGTCAATTGTAAAGATTGCGTACGGGAAACCTCCTTCGTAAAGGGATCACGATACACCTCTTCTTGTATAAAATGGGCGGCCCCTTTGTCAATAACCGACTGTAATACCGCGGGAGATGCACCTGTTTCCTCATAGATTTTCTGTGGCAAAAGGACCTCTCCTAGATGACTGCCCATCCATTCAATCAGCTGGCGTTGTTTAGCTGCTCTCACTGCACCTTCCATTGCTTTGTGGATATCTTGCTGATGATCGGAAATTTTGACCATCCGTATTTCTTTCACATTGCCTTGCTGCTTCACAACATTTTCTATTTTTACAATTTTATTAGTAATAAGCTGTTTTAATAAAGGAAGTAATTCTGCACGCTCGAATTCTTTGAAATTAGCCTGTTGTCGCTTACCAAAAATAGCTTGCGCCTCATCTGGCAAAGCATCTTTCTCCTCTAATAGCGTTATGATTTTTTCATACTTCGCTCGAAGCGCTGATGGGAGCATGACCTGTAAGGCATCAATTTCATAACAAATCGTTTCGTTTTTCAACCACTTCGCCATTAACAGCATTTCTTCGGTTAATACAGGCTCTATATCTAAAATTTGCGCAATAGACTTTAATTTATTAGATGGTACTTCTGTTTCATTTTTTAATCCGACCACAAAGCCTAGAACATTTCTTGGCCCAAACGGTACTTTTACACGACAGCCCATCTCGATAATATGTGCCCATTCTGTAGGCACTTCATAGTCAAATGGACGATCTACATGGTATGTTGAAACATCCACTATAACCTCTGCAATCAACAAACTCATTGCTTCTCACCTTGTAATAAATATGTCCAAAATGCTTGCGCAAACTGCATGGCATTTGTCGTATCCCATATTTGACCTTTTACTTCTGCCGTGTCACTAAAATCAATCCACGTGTCAGACGTAATTGTTAACATTGGCTTTCCAATAACCTTTTGCCCAAAAGTTATTACGGTCATGCCTTCTACGGATAGTATCGGTGCCCCTTCAATTGTAGGCGTATTTGCTGCATGGATAAAAAATGCAGATGGATATTGTTTTTTATAATCTTCAAGCTGCTCAAAGAGTTTATGCACGCTTGCTTCGTCCTCATCTATAAGGATTACATTTGCCCCAAGTGTTTTTGCCTCTTTTGCTATTGCCTGACCAATTCTACTATTCGCCTGCGTACTAATTACATGGTGCTCGTCCATTGGAACATAAGACGCCCCAGCTGTAACCACTACCGTTTTACCAGCTAATAGCTTAAGCTTCTCTGAAAAAAATTCTTGCACAATCGCCGTAATTTTTTCTGGCTCCTCTAAACGACCTTTGCCAACATAGCCACATGCCAAAAATCCTTCCGAAGGCTCAATAAATTGATAGCCATCAGATTGTAACTGAGCCAAATTTCGTTTTACCGCTGGATGGTCATACATATGTACATTCATCGCTGGTGCAAGCCATACAGGGACAGTAGTTGCAAGCAAGGTCGTCGTTACCATATCGTCTGCAATTCCATTCGCCAGTTTACCTATGACATTTGCGGTAGCTGGTGCAACTAAAATTAAATCTGCCCAATCCGCCAAATCAATATGGGCAATAACACTCGAATCCTTTTCATCAAAAGTATCGAAAAAAACATCATTTTTGGACATAACTTGAAAGCTCAGCGGATTCACAAATTGTCTTGCTGATGCTGTCATGATAACCTTTACATTTGCTCCTGCCTGAGATAGCTTGCTAACTAGAGCGACAGCCTTATAAACTGCTATGCCACCTGAAACACAAAGTAAAATATTTTTATTCATGCACAATCGTCCTTTCAAATGATAAGCTCCCAAAGGAACATTCCCCGGGAGCTCTCGACATTCTGTATAATCAAAAATCCACTGCAGACTTTAACATTAATTTGGCAAAAGCTTATTTATCAATGTTAGATTTCGTCTTCGTACACAGTTGACTCATCCTGTGATACTTTCGTAAGTACACCTGCCGCTACTTCTTCAAGCGCTTTCCCTACGTATTTATGGGAAACATACTTGTGTAAACGTTCAGTGTCTTGTTCCTCTTGCATTTGACGAGCACGTTTAGATGCTAGACTTACTAAAGAGTATTTTGAATCGATTTCTTTTTTTAATGTATCTACTGATGGGTATAACATAGTTTTATTCTCCTCTCAACATTGACAAATATCTTTTTTCAACACGTTCTCTACGACAATGCTCTGCTTTAATAATCGCATTTATACGATCACAAGCATTTGTCACTTCATCATTTTCAACTACATAATCATAAAGGCTCATCATTTCGAGCTCTTCGCTTGCAGTTGCAATACGCTTCGCAATAACGTCTGCTGTTTCCGTCCCTCGACCAACTAAACGGTCTTTTAATTCCGTTAAGCTTGGTGGGGCTAAGAAAATAAATAATGCATCTGGTGCCTTTTTGCGGATTTGTGCAGCACCTTGCACTTCAATTTCTAAAAACACATCACGTCCTGCATCAAGTGTTTCATTTACGTAGGCTAACGGCGTTCCGTAATAATTCCCTACAAATTCAGCATGCTCCAACAAGCCACCCTGTTCAATCAACGCTTCAAATTCTTCACGTGTCTTGAAAAAATAGTCTACACCATCTACTTCACCTTCGCGAGGATTTCGTGTTGTCATCGAGATGGAATACTCATAATTCGTATTCGGCTGAGAAAATAATTCTTTTCGCACTGTCCCTTTACCTACACCAGATGGGCCAGACAGAACAATTAATAATCCACGTTCTTTTATCATTTATTCTCTATATCTCCCTTAATTTATAACAGATACAAAGCAAGCTATTCGATATTTTGAACTTGCTCGCGCATCTTTTCTAAAATTGTTTTCGCCTGAACTACTGCAACGGCCGCCTCTGTTGATTGATTTTTTGAACCAATCGTATTGATCTCGCGGTGTATTTCCTGCATTAAAAAGTCTAATTTACGGCCAACTGAAATCGTTTCTTGTAATGTTTCTTCCAGTTGATTAAAATGACTATCTAATCGGTCCAATTCTTCAGTGATGTCCACACGTTCTGCGAATATCGCTACTTCGGCAAGTAGACGATCTTCTAACAACGCTCCATCCGCCACTTGAGAAATTCTTTCCGATAATCGTGTACGATATTTTTCTACAGCAAGAGAGGCACATGAACGAATGTGGTTCACTTGTTCCACTAACTGTTCTTTATATTGTACAACAACATCATGCAATTCTTGCCCTTCACGCTCACGCATTTGAATGAGCTGTTCAAGTGCTTGTGAAATAGCCTTTTCAACAGCACAGAGTAAATCCTCAGGTGTGAGCTGTGGCTTTTCCTGTACAAGCGCTTGTTCAAGTGATAGTAGCTCTTGCATTGTCCATTTTTCTTCTAGTGGTACTTTACTTGCTAATTGCTCTTTTGCCTTACGATACGCTTCAATTAATGACCAATTAATTTCAATAGATTGCTCGACGTTCTCTAAATCCTTAACATAAACCATCACATCAATTTTGCCACGTGACAAAGCTTGTGAAATTAATTTCTTTGCAAAAATTTCTGCTTCAAGCCATTCTTTCGGGAATTTTGCATTGATTTCTAAAAATCGATGGTTGACCGAGCGCATTTCTACGGTTAATTGAAAGTCTGTTGTTGTTGTGACACCTCTGCCAAAACCAGTCATACTACGCACCAAGGTTCGTCACACCTTTCTTTGCATACTGGGATTATTATAACATAAGCTCTGTCATTTATGACGTGTCTCACCGTAAAAAATTAGATCAATTTCGCCTTGGCGTAATTGCGTCCGGAGGCTCTATCTTCATTCAGTAGGTGGGAAAACACCTACTGAATGAAGATAGAGCAAAAGTTAATTCTACCACATATGAAGCTATATTTTAATATTCACCTAAAAAATGCTATGATAAACATAAGAAAAAACTCATCACCAAAAGAAGGGCTGACCTTTGGTAAAATTTATGCCATGTCTAGAAGCTGATTGAAGTGGAGACTGGGCAACTCCTCGGGAATCAGCAATAGAGGAACGCAGGCTAAAACCATCACTTCCTTTGATAACGCCTTCGTGACCAGCATCGTGCTGGCCCACCGCCCCCAGGAAGCTTTGCTCTGTGCGATAGCGTAGCGACAGCAACAACAAATGTTTTATCTGCGCGAAAGCGAAGCGTCAACAACAAAGCGCCCAGCCGTAACGAAAATCAACCACAAACTATGGTGATGAGCATATAAATGGATTTAACTATAAGGTGTGTTGATTAAGAAAACCTTGTTATGCTATCGAGCGATTTTTTGTTGATATTTTGCTTAAATGTGCCCATTTTTAGCAGATTGTAGTGAAGGGCTACTTGACTCCCGCGGGAAAGCGAGACAGACGAGACCCTGCACGGAGCGAAGCGGAGGAAGCGGCTCGACGCTCGCCCGCAGGAAAGCAAGTAGCCCGTAACGGAAATCTGCACCTTTTATGTAATTTGCAATAGAAATGGTTAATCAATACACCTGTTAAAATATAAAATACGAAAGTACCAAGGATGCTTATATCGTTGGAAAGAGGAATTCATATGGCATTTGATGGCTTATTTACTTATTCAATGACAGCCGACTTACAACAATTAGTAACAGGTCGGATCACTAAAATACATCAACCAAACGCTCAGGAAGTAGTTCTACATATCCGTGCGAACGGAAGCAATCATAAATTACTTTATTCGATTCACCCTTCTTACGCACGTGTTCACCTTACTGAGCAATCTATAGAAAATCCAGCAGAACCCCCAATGTTTTGTATGCTGTTGAGAAAGCATATAGAGGGTGGTTTTATTTCTTCTATTAAACAGCACGATTTTGATCGAATTATAATAGTAGAAATTGAAAGTAAAAATGAAATAGGCGACCCTATTGTAAGGGAATTACATGCTGAAATTATGGGCCGTCACAGTAACCTGTTATTAATAGATAAGGAACAGGGAAAAATAGTCGACAGCTTAAAGCATTTGTCACCTTCCGTGAATAGTTTCCGTACAGTTTTACCTGGTCAGCCTTATATCGCACCGCCCGCACAGAATAAATGGCACCCTCTAGCAGTAACCGACGAACAGCTTACACTGTTTTTCTCTGAACCAAAAACGGCTAAGGAAGTAGTTTCGCAATTTATTGGTTTCTCACCTATCCATGCTGAGGAATTATTATTCCGATTAGCAGATACAGATGATCGTGTAAATTGCTTTAAAAATTTTATAGCTTCCTTTAATAATGGTGGAACAAAGCCGATGTATGTAATCGCAAATAATAAAACGTACTTCTCACCAATCGCGCTTACACATTTACAAGGAGATGTAACGATTTATCCAAATGTCCATGAGCTACTTGACCGTGTATTCTTCGCTCGAGCTGAGCGTGATCGTGTTAAACAGCAGGCTGGTGATTTGGAGCGATGGCTACAAAATGAAATTGACAAGCTTATATTAAAAACTAAAAAGTTAAATAAAGACTACGAACGCGCATCTAAGCTAGATCAGTTTCAATTATTTGGAGAATTACTGATGGCGAATGTTTACGCATTTGAAAAAGGTGTAAAGGAAGTAACTGTCACTAACTATTATAGTGAAACTGGGGATGAAGAAATCACTATTCCAGTGAGTGAACGTAAAACACCTGTTGAAAACGCTCAAAGCTATTACACAAAATACACAAAAGCAAAAAATGCCCTTATTATGGTTCAAGAACAGTTAGAAAAAACGCAAGAAGAAATTACCTATTTCGAAATGCTTGCTCAGCAGGTACAACAAGCTGCTCCTGGAGATATTGAAGAAATTCGCGAAGAATTAGCAGAACAAGGTTATTTGAAATTACGCCATGCACGAAAAAAGAAAAAACAAGCGAAGCCTGAGCCTGAACGTTATGTCTCTTCAACAGGTGTAGCGATCTCTGTAGGAAAAAATAACAAACAAAATGACATGCTTACATTTAAAATTGCTAAACGCACAGATATTTGGTTGCATACGAAGGATATTCCAGGCTCACATGTTGTCATCCATACAAGTGAACCTGACGAAACAACATTACGAGAAGCTGCAACACTTGCTGCCTATTTTTCAAAAGCAAGAGACTCTTCCTCTGTTCCTGTAGATTACACAGAAATACGTCAGGTAAAAAAACCAAATGGCTCTAAACCTGGTTTTGTTATTTACTTTGAACAAAAGACTTTATACATCGACCCTGATGAAACTGTCATTTTACAGTTAAAAAAACAATCTTAAAGGTTGAGGCTAGGACATAACTGGATAAAACCTTAAAAAGCGCGAGAAATCAATTTTAGAAATGTTGATTTCTCACGCTTTTCTTATGTAATTTTTTTGGTTGCTAAAGTTATATAGCGATTTAATCGTTAAACTCCATATTCAGTATTTTGTGGGGAGCTTCAATACGTCTCGTCATCTCCATGGGGAGCTTACCTCAATGATGAAATGTATCGTATTCAATTTTTATGACAATGACCACGAAATCTGTACTATACGACTATTAAATTCCCCTTTATCTTGATTGATTTTTGTATCTATTGTTCCTTATTATAATAACCCTAAAAAAACTGATGAATATTCCGTACTGTTTATTCCGAGGTTATTGACTTCCCCCCTTCTAAATGGCTAAATTTAAATAAAAAGTAAATAGCATTCCAGAAAGGACGTATCTTTATGTCTGTAGGCAAAAAATTAAGCTTTGGTTTTTTAACCATCATTCTGACCTTAATTATTTCATTAGTCATTATGTTTATTCAATTCTCAAACATTGATAAGAAGGTAGAAAATGCACTAGAAAACCGTGTAACGCTAGTAGAATTAGCTAATAATATTCAAACTGAACGAGCAATGCAAGGTCTTTACATTCGGGCAATACTCCTTGAAGACTCAGCAGCTAATAAAGATAACTTTACAAAGCATGCTAGAATGCTAGATGCGCATGTAAAAGAGATCAATGAAAAATCTGATTCATCCGAAATGGAGACCTATGCAAAGGATCTAAATACATATAATGAAGCTTTTAACAAAGCAGCTGAAGAAGCATTAGCACTTCATGATGCTGGAAAATTAGAAGAAGCGATACAAAAAGTTAATGGCGATGTTCAAAAAGCAAATACAGATTTGTTAGCAGTATCAGAGAAAATTGTAAGTTATCAAAAAAATCAACTTGATACTGTCACGAAAGAATCTAAACAAGCAGTATCAAATTCTCAAACAATCTCAATCATTGCTATCATTATTGGTGTAATACTTGGGGTATCTCTGATGTATTATGTACAGCGTACAATTTCACGACCTTTGAAATCCGTTGTTATGGCTGCCAATAATATTGCTAATGGTGAATTATATCATCAAGATCTTTCTCATCAATCTAAAGATGAAATCGGTCAGCTTTCTACAGCCTTTAACATAATGAAAAGTAGCTTACGAGGTTTATTAACACATATCCAAGGCAATGCGGAACATTTATCAGCTTCTGCTGAAGAGCTATCCGCCTCTATCGAAGAAATTTCTGCTTCTGCTGATGAGATTACTGAACGCATTAACGAGACAGCGAATGCAGCATCTACTGCTACAATTGCTTCCAATGAGAGTGCACATGCAATGGATGAAACAGCACTAGGTGTACAACGTATAGCAGAAGCAACTCAACAACTTCACCAAAGCGCAGTAACAACAACTGAATTGGCGAATAACGGTAATAGTACAGTTGATGAAGCTCAACAACAAATGAACGTGATTTATGATTCTACTCAAACGATTAACAAGCTCGTTCAAAAGTTAAGTAAGCAATCAGAAGAAATAGGCAATATAACTACAGTAATTACAGCCATCACAGATCAAACGAATTTATTAGCGCTCAACGCTGCAATCGAAGCTGCACGTGCAGGTGAACACGGTAAAGGCTTCGCTGTTGTAGCAGATGAAGTTCGTAAGCTAGCAGAAGAATCAAAGCAATCAGCCAATCAAATCGTTACGTTAACACAAGAAATCCAAGAAGATACACAAAATGTAGAGAAGGCTGTCGAAGATGGGCTACATTCTGTCACAGATGGTGTGAGAATTATTGACGATGCTGGCAACTCTTTCGAAGCAATCGCAAAAGCGATCACTACAATGACAGATCAAATAGAAGACATTTCATCTACTACTGAAGAAATCTCTGCAAGCGCTGAACAAGTAGCAGCCTCTGTTGCAGAAATTGCTCAGGGCGCTTCTTCTAGTGAAGCCAATACACAGCTCATTGCTGAAGCTAGTAAGGAACAAGCAGCAACAATGCAACAAGTAAATCATGTTGCTACAGATTTAAGTGAAAAATCCTCGGACTTACAAACCCAAATTAATCAATTTAAGCTTTAACTTCTTTCAGCATTTATTTCCTGTAGCGAAAGCAAAGTGACAGGTACAGAAGTCTCCCACCTCTATAGGTGGTGAGATGAATGCGGATTTAAGTTACTTTTCAGCGGGTGTCCAAACATCTGTGCCTGGCGCTACGCTTTCGGTACAAAAGACATCTGCTGAAAGAAGTTAAAGCCTCCGGCGGATGTCACGGCATAATTGATACATTTAAGCAGAGTATTTCTATAATCGAAATGCTCTGCTTTATTAATGTTTACCTACATTCCCGATATCGAAAGCGCGAGTGCAACGGAGCTACCATAGTTAAGGAGACTAACAACATATACGCTAATAATCCTTCGCTCGCCTAAGGAAACGTTCACCTTTAACTACCGTTAACCGTACTTTACTGTTTATTTTTAGGAAGACTACCATTTAACTTAGTAAATATGGTAAAATAGACCATACAAAGAAATGCAGTAATTTTCTACTCATCAAGTTCTACCTACACAATGTTTAGTAACTTTATGTAGGAGCTTTCCTCATAAGCGAGACAATTGGATTTCTCCATAAAACAATACCAAAAACATATGCATTTTTCCATTTATCGCATGTCCAATCCTACATTCATATAATTGATTCAATACACTGTTTTTTATACATCATTGTATATTCAAGTAACGTGTAAATTATTTCAAAAAAACATTTTTTACTAAAATACCCGATATTTATTCTTTAAGAGAGGCACATTTTACTCTAATTTTTCTTTCTTCTCTTTTATACTGGTTAATCTAAGAAAAATACAAAACAAGTTTCTTATATATCATTAATAGATAAAAATATTCATTCTTCGAGAATGTAAATTACAAAAAATTCCTACTCAGGAATATAAATCACTCAGTTTTACAACGATTTTCTACAAATCTACATAAATATCTTACATATCACACGCATGACTTTTGATTCATTTTACAGATAATAATATTATTATCTGAAGAATACGAATTTTCGATATAGTGAGTTATTTTTTAATTTTTATTCTATTTTTGATATATACAATAAATAAACATCATTTTTTTATCATGAAAGCGCTTTCTCTATTTAATGTGATAAATCGAAAAAAATTACTATCTTCAAAAATGTCAGATAATACTATATAAATTCGAATATTTTTTATTTTGTGCACAATGATTTTTTTGGTATATTAAATAAGAGCTTCATAGAAGGCTTAAAATTGTATAAGGGGGATTTACATGATTAAAAACAAAAAGTTTTTATTATTAACAGTCCTTGCAGTATTCTCATTAGTACTAGCTGCATGTGGCTTCGGTGGTGAAAAGTCTGATAATTCTTCATCTTCAGACGGTACAAAAGATTCTGGTTCAAAAGCTAAAGAGCTTAACTTAGCAGTTGCTTCAGAACCACCATCTTTACACCCAGGACTTGCAGAAGATACTACATCTAGTGCAATCTTAATTAACATTTTTGAGGGTCTAACTGTTTCAGACGCTAATGGTGATCCTACTCCAGGCATGGCTGAGAAGTGGGAAATCAGTCCTGATAAAAAGACTTATACTTTCCACTTACGTGATGCAAAATGGTCAAATGGTGATGCCGTTGTAGCAGGTGACTTCGAATATGCTTGGAAATGGGCGTTAAATCCAGAAAACCTTTCTGCGTATTCTTCTATTTTCTACCCAATTAAAGGGGCTCAAGCTTACAACGAAGGAAAAGGATCTGCTGATGGCGTTGGTATCAAAGCTGAAGATGACAAAACTTTAGTCGTAACTTTAGAAAACCCAACTCCCTATTTCCTAGAATTAACAGGATTTAAAACGTATTTACCAATTAACCCAAAAGTGACTGAAGCTAATAAAGAATGGTACGCAGACGCAGGTAAAGATTACGTAACAAATGGTCCTTATAAATTAAGCGATTGGAAACATAGCGATTCTATCGTTCTTACAAAAAATGAAGATTATTGGGATGCATCAAATGTAGATGTTAATACTGTAAATGTTGCTATGATTGAAAAAGAGCCAACTGTTGCTACTAACTTTAAAAGTGGCAAGCTTGACTATATCGGTAAACCATTCCAAACAATAGATCTTAATGTAATTGATGAATTCAAAAAAGATGGTTCTTTAACAATCAAGGACGAAGCAAGTATCTATTGGTATAAATTCAATACAAAAGATAAAATTATGAAAAATGCAAATATCCGTAAAGCTCTTACTTTAGCAATCGATCGTAAAACATTAATTGACAATGTAACTAAAGGTGAACAAAAACCGGCTACAGGTATGGTTCCTATAGTAATCCCTGGATTTGAAAATGACCGTGGTTACATGAAAGATAATGATGTTGATGGAGCAAAAGCTGCTCTTGAAGCTGGGATGAAAGAACTTGGTATTAAAGACCCTAAAGATCTTAAAGTTAACATTTCATTTAACACTTCTGAAGGGCATGCAGCAATCGCTCAATATATTCAAGAAGAATGGAGCAAAAAACTTGGTATTTCATCTCAGTTAGATAACTCAGAATGGCAAGTTTATATTGATAAATTAAAAACTGGTGATTATCAAATTGGTCGTATGGGCTGGGTAGCTGACTTTAAAGATCCATATACATTCCTTGAACAGTTCGATACGGCTAAAAACGGTAACAACCAAACAGGCTGGGAAAATGCTCAATACAAAGATTTATTGAAAAAAGCAGTTGCTGAAGTAGACGAAGCTAAACGTATTGAATATTTAAAACAAGCAGAAGCAATTATTATGACAGAATTCCCAGTTGCGCCTATTTACTACTACACTAACTTATCAGTAGTTAAAAAAGGCATTGAAAACTTAAATCCAAATCCAACTGGTGATATTCACCTTAAATACGTAAAGATGAAATAATAATTTCTTTTAAGCTCTAAGCGAAGAGCTGCCTCGTAGCCACTGCGGTGCGAGTCAGCTCTTTTTAAAATACGAAGGCACTTATTTGTCAGATAATTGACAAATTGAAGGAGGAGTTTTATGTGATTAAATATATTTTGAAAAGGCTGATGTATATACTTCTCGCGCTTTTCGTCATCGTAACGGCTACGTTTTTCCTATTACGTCTTGCTCCTGGTAACCCATTTGCATCTGAACGTAATTTCCCTCCTCAAATAGAGGCAAAGTTAAACGAAACGTATGGATTAAATAACCCTTGGTATATTCAGTACAAAGATTATTTAATCGATGCGGCCACTTTTAATTTCGGTGAATCTATGAAATATAAAGCGCGTTCTACGAATGATATGATTGCAGAAGGCTTCCCTGTATCGTTAACTTTAGGAATTGAAGCGATGCTGCTAGCGATTGGATTTGGTGTATTAATCGGCGTAATTGCTGCGCTTTATCATAATAGGTGGCCAGATTATTTGGCAACGACCTTTGCGGTGCTTGGAATTTCCGTTCCATCCTTTATATTAGCTGGACTCATGCAATATTTCCTTGCATATAAACTTCAGCTATTCCCCATTAGTGGATGGAAAGGCTTTAGTTATAGTATATTGCCAGCCTTTGCTATTGCATTAACGCATATGGGCTTTATTGCTAAACTGATACGATCAAGTATGCTTGAACAAAATAATAGTGATTACGTAAAAATGGCTCGTGCAAAAGGTATAGGCAAATGGACAATTGTCTTCCGCCATACTTTACGTAACGCCCTCTTACCAGTTGTTACTTATTTAGGTCCATTAACTGCTGCTGTTGTTACAGGTAGCTTCATCGTAGAGCAAATTTTTGCGGTTCCTGGATTAGGTAAACACTTTGTGCAAAGTATTACGAACCGTGATTATACAGTTATTATGGGGACAACGGTGTTCTACTCAATCATTCTTTTATTTGCGGTATTCATCGTAGATATTTTATACAGCGTGATCGATCCGCGAATTAGATTGAAAGGAGCGAAAAAGTAATGACACAGCAACAAATCGAAAAAGATAAGTTTAAAATTGTTGGCGGAAATCACGAAGCCACTGAAAAATTAGCAGATAAATCTGTCTCCTTTTGGAAGGAAGTATTTATTCGTTTTTCCCATAATAAAATGGCGATTTTTGGTTTAATTGCGTTAATAATTATTTTTTTAATGGCTATATTAGTGCCGATGTTTTCACAATACCACTATAGTGATCAATTAGGTGCTTTTAATGCTCCACCATCATCAGAATTTTGGTTTGGTACAGATGATTTAGGTCGAGATATTTTCGTTCGCGTATGGGCTGGCGCTCGCATTTCTTTATTCATCGGCTTTGCTGCGGCAATCATAGACTTGATCATTGGCGTATTATGGGGAAGTATTTCTGGTTTAGCAGGCGGTCGTGTTGACAATATTATGATGCGTATTGCCGATGTTTTAACAGCTGTTCCTTACCTATTAGTTGTAATCGTCCTTTTAGTAGTATTAGAACAAGGTATTATACCAATGATTATCGCACTATCGATTACAGGTTGGATCAATATGGCCCGTATTGTACGTGGTGAAGTATTATCTATTAAAAATCAAGAGTATGTTTTAGCAGCTCGTACTCTTGGCGCAAGAACAGGACATTTAATTTTAAAACATTTAGTGCCAAATGCACTTGGTGCAATTTTAGTAACAATGACATTAACAGTGCCATCTGCTATTTTTACAGAGTCTTTCCTTAGTTATCTAGGACTTGGGGTTCCTGCTCCACAAGCCTCTTGGGGAACAATGGCTTCTGATGGAAATGGTGCGATTACAAATGCTCCTTGGCGTTTAATATTCCCTGCACTGTTCATTTCACTAACAATCTTTGCGTTTAACGCAGTTGGTGACGGCTTACGTGATGCATTAGATCCAAAACTACGTAAATAAGGAGGTGGTCAAAATGAGTAAAACAATTCTAGAAGTAAAAGATTTAAAAATAAACTTTAAAACTTATGCAGGGCTTGTTCGTGCTGTTCGTGGTGTAAACTTTGACTTAAAAGAAGGTGAAACACTCGCAATCGTTGGTGAATCCGGTTCTGGTAAGAGTGTTACGAGTAACGCATTAATGAAACTAATTCCACAGCCACCTGGTATTTATGAGTCCGGGCAAATATTATTTAATGGCCGTGATTTAGTGACTTTAAGCGATAAAGAAATGTCAAAAGTACGCGGAAATGAAATTGCAATGATTTTCCAAGATCCTATGACAAGCTTAAACCCGACTATGAAGGTCGGACGTCAAATAACTGAAGTAATTTTACAACATAAAAAAGTATCAAAAGCTGATGCTAAAAAACGTGCAATCGAACTTTTAACGCAGGTAGGTATCCCCTTCCCTGAAAAACGTTATAACCAATACCCGCATGAATTTTCAGGCGGTATGCGTCAACGTGTTGTTATTGCCATCGCACTTGCAGCTGATCCTAAGCTTCTAATTGCCGATGAACCAACAACAGCATTAGACGTTACTATTCAAGCGCAAATTTTAGAGCTAATGAAAGAAATCCAAAAAACTTCGAAAACATCGATCATTTTCATTACCCACGATTTAGGTGTCGTGGCAAACGTTGCCGACCGTGTTGCAGTTATGTATGCAGGTCAAATCGTTGAATATGGTACTGTTAATGATGTTTTCTATAATCCTAAGCATCCTTATACGTGGGGTTTGCTTGGTTCAATGCCAGACTTAGATAATGATACTGATGAGCTATTACGTACAATTCCTGGTTCACCACCAGATCTTACAAACCCTCCAAAGGGCGATGCGTTTGCCGCTCGTAATGAATTTGCAATGGCTATTGACTACGAGCAAGAGCCACCGATGTTCCAAGTAAGCGAAACACACTTTGCCAAAACTTGGTTGATGCATCCTGATGCACCAAAAATTCCGCTTCCAGATGCGGTTGCTAAACGTATTGAAGGATATTTAGCAAAGGAGGCACAATCAAATGACTAAAACGGGCGCAAAGAAAATTTTAGAAATTAAAAATTTAAAGCAGCATTTCGGTTCAGCAAATAACCCTATTAAAGCTGTTGACGGTATTAGCTTCGATGTATACGAAGGTGAAACACTCGGTCTTGTAGGAGAATCCGGCTGTGGTAAATCAACAACGGGTCGTTCTATTATACGCCTGTACGACATTACCGATGGGGAAATTACTTTCGATGGCGAGAACGTCCATGGGAAAAAATCTAAAAATGACTTAAAGAAATTCAATCGTCAAATGCAAATGATTTTCCAAGATCCATACGCTTCATTAAATCCGCGTATGACAGCCGGAGAAATCATTAGTGAAGGCTTTACTATTCACGGTCTTTACAAAGATAAAAAAGAGCGTCGTGAAAAAGTTAATCAACTGTTAGAGGCTGTTGGCTTAAATAAAGAGCACGCAAACCGTTATGCACACGAATTCTCGGGCGGTCAACGTCAACGTATTGGAATTGCTCGTGCGCTAAGCTTAGATCCTAAATTTATTATCGCCGATGAACCTATTTCTGCACTTGACGTTTCAATTCAAGCGCAAGTTGTTAATTTATTAAAAGAACTGCAAAAAGAACGTGGCTTAACATATCTTTTCATTGCCCATGACCTATCAATGGTTAAGTATATTAGTGACCGTATCGCTGTTATGTACCGTGGTAAAATATTGGAAATCGGTAAAGCAGATGATATTTATAATCACCCTGTTCATCCGTATACAAAATCATTATTATCAGCAATTCCACTTCCTGACCCTATGTCAGAAAAACGCCGTCAACGTATTCCGTACAAGCATACGGAAGTTGACGATAGCGCAGCATACCACGAAGTTGGCAATCAGCATTACGTTTATGGTACTGCAGATCTTGTGAAAACTTGGGTTGCTAATCGATAAAACACTAACTCCCGTCTACAGTATAAACACTGTGATGGGAGTTAGTATTTTCATTATTGTATCTGAAAATATTTGAAAATCTTGTGATATAACTAAACTTATCACGCCAATCAGAAAGACTAATTTGTTCAGAAGAAAATGAATTAAGTTTCAATTCCCCTTCGTTTTAAAATTAACTTTTCAAAAAAATCCAATCCATATTTTCCCTTTCGTTTAACAAAATAGATAATATTACTATGTATACACTTATAGTTCCGTCTAAAATCCCCTCCTTGTATTCAATATAGTTTTCTTCTAACGAGCGATCCGGAAATGAATTGAAATTATTAAAATCTGAATTGTCATGTAATATAGTTAGTAACTTTAAAATGTGTTCAATAAATTTAATATTTCCAGATTCTTTATATATCAAGAAGGTTTCATAAATTATCCCTGAAACACCGTGGCAAAATACGGTAGAAACCTTTCCTTTCTCTAAATTTAAAGAGTTGAGGAACATGTTGTAATTATTAATATATTTTTCTTTAAGTAACATATCATCTATTGCCTTAGATGCTAAAATCATTGATCTAGTAATCCCAGTTAGACCGTAACACCAAGAGGAATTAATATATTTTTTATGTCTAGGTGTATTTATAAAAGGTAAGCGTTCAGGGAAAGTAAGTACACCTAATGTTTTGAATGTATTTTTTTCAAAAAACGCTACTAGATTAACTATAGTTAGATTCAATTTTTCAACTTCAAATTTTTCTAGTTTGACTATTGATAAAATTGATAAGATGCCTGATAAACCATGTGCGGTTCCCAGGTTAACAGAATCATTTTTATTTGCAAAATCACCAGAAAGTTTATCCATTTCAGATTCTGCAAATACTATTATCTTACTAACTAGTTCATTTATTAACTGATTAATATTATTATTTTCTTTAAAAAATAGCATATATCTAACTACACCTGATATTCCAGAAATAACATCATATATTGAGACGTCAGATTCTGAAGGGAATTCATTTAGTAATTTTCTAATTCGATTTTCTAAAACTTCATTTAATGATTTTAAGTATTGTTGGTATCTACCCTCTTTTGCTAAAGATAAAACTGATGCCCCAATTCCACTTATTCCACGGTAAAGTGATACATCTATAATATTAAAATCTATCTTTTTATTTAATATTTCTAAATGCCTGTGTGCATAATAGTCCCAATTATTTTTCGGATACAACTTATCTAAACTTGCATAAAAAATACAAAGTCCCGGAATCCCATGACTAAGAGTATGAATACTTTGATCTTCAAAATTTGTTTTCAAAGTATTGTTAGCAAAGTTTTTCAGATGTTCTTCAAAAAGTATTGAACATTGTTTTTGAAGCTCTAAAGAAGAAGTATGCATTGGTTTTACCCCCAGATACAATTTATAAAAATCACAAAAAATGTAATATGATGTAAGAAGAACTTGAAGTTTATTTAATTTTTCTCAAGAAATTTTAATACACTATACATTAGTTGATTTTCTTTTTCTCTATATATAATCATTAATCTATTTACATTCATATGAATTACTGATAGGACAATATCATTCATATCAAATCCTTCTAATTGAGCAATTTCTAACTCTTTAGAGAATTGTTTAAGCACACATGCTCTAAATTTTGAAAATTCTTCAGATTCGAAATTAGAATCATCTATCCCTGAATTTTCTAAAATATAATCTTTGAAACTTAATTTCAATATTTTTTTATTTAACCTATGTAGGTCTAAATATTGATTTATAAGTTTAATCTGCTTATCTTTTTCGAAACCAATATCCTGTAATAAACACTTTACCGAAAAAATAATTATTTTCTCAATAGGTTCCCCAATTTTATTGTTTAGATTTAATAACTCTAAACAATATTGGCTGTCTGCAAAAAATACTTCATGAAATCGTTCTTCTAATCGTTGCCCACCATATCTCATATATTCTGGATAATACGTATCAATACTTAAACTATCTATAAAATTCTCTTCAATATATTTTTTTATCCAATCATACATAAATGAAAATACAAAATTAAAATTTGTTGAGTCTACTTTTATCCTCAGCCTAATATGAGGACGAGAATCAATATATCTTACATAGAAATAAGAATATATCTTATTTTCTTTCAATAATTTATTCATAGATGGTAATACAGACTTTATTAATAGCTCATCTTGATAATCTTCTTTAATATAAAGTTTATAATAAATCCAATCATCACCAGGAATAATCTTCCTTTTGATTTCTGGATTATTATGCATTGTATTAAATTTCTTTTTAATACTCCTTTTATTCAATATAGATACTGTTAATTCTTCTTTAAATTGATTTTCTTTAATAGAATTAATATCAATTCCATAGTCTACTTCAGTAAAAATAAGCTTATTTAATTTAGAAAATTCTTTTCTTAAAATTTTTAAATGCAATGAATTTTCTAAATTAAAATAAATTGTCGAATCTAAATTTTTCATTTCAACTATTCTTGGAACTTTGTACGTTTCTCTCCATTTAGAAATTGCATATTCCCAATCCTCATATTTGAACTGCTTTTCTAACTGCAGAATATACATGTCAATTCTCCATTGTTTTTTAGACAAAACAATATTTTTATACCTGATTCTAGGAGTAAATACAAATTTATTATAAAAAATCGGAAAGAAAGTTTGAAAAGGAATCTCCCCCTCTTTTCCTACGTCTAATAAAAATTTATATACCTCAGGAAAATAATTTACACCATTTAACATATTTGTTGTTTTAGGAACAATTAAGTTGTTTGTGTCAGAATTTTTCAAATATAATTCTCCATAATCATTAATTCCAGAAAGAATCGAACCAATTTTTATATTATTTTTTAATTTAGAAAAACCTGAAAGAATAGGTAATTCATGATCCCTAGGATTTATAGTTGAACTTATATTAGAAGCTCTTCCGTAAACACTTTGACAACCAACTTCAGCTATCTCATAATTATCTCCATAAATACTCTTTTCAAAATCATTTAATATTTCAATTTCCTTTATATATTTATCACTTAACAAAGGAAAAAATCTTCCTATTAATTGTCCAGCATTGTCAGAAAAATTATCATTATTAACTGTCAAATAAACAAGATCATTATTTTTGACTATTGAGAATAGCATATCAAATGACTCATTTACATAGGAGAAGTCTATTTTTTGATACTGTTTAAACTTTATTATTTCGTTATCAGTTATCTCCAATTCTTCAAACCCTTGAAATAAAGCATTAGTGATTAAGCTTTCCATATAATTATAAATTGTATGATCCTCTACCTCATCTAAAGTTCTTGTCGTTATATTCTTTGTCGTATAATCAGTAATTTCAAGAGAATATAGTAATTCAACTAATTTTATTTCTGTATTGTAGCCATACTTTTCTATAAATACTTTTTTAAAGGTTTCTAAACTTTGATTGTGATTATGATTGCGATGAATTAAAAAAAGACTTAGTATATCAATTGCTTTCTTTATATCCTCATTACAGTTTCTTGGAAGCTCATAATCACTTTCAAATTTTAAATCTATATGTAAATAATCTTTACATTTATATAAATCCTCCATTTTCACTTTTATTTCATTCAATAACTCAATACTTTCAAACTTACCTAATTCCAAATCGGAATATTCTGAAATACATTCTTGTATTTTATAAAGCAATTGACACATTGGCTGATCTGCTAAATTATTTCTTTTAAAAAATAATAGTAAATCATCTAGACTATTTGCATTTGTTAAATTTGGACGCAAATTTGTATGTAATATTTCAAGGGATATTAATTGTTTCAAATAAGATTTAATTTCAGTCACATTAAAATCCGTATAAATATTTTTCAGCTCAAATAACAAAACAGAAAGTGGGATAAAGTCAGTTGCAATTAACCTTATTTTATTAATTAGCTCGCTATTCCGAATGGAAAAACCATTTTTTTCACCTTGTTCTTTATATCTATCAAATTGTCCGTACATCGTTTTGTACGGGAAAAATATCCTATCTCCCTCAAATAAATACATATCCACAAATTTAACATTTATAAAATCCCACAATTGTTCCTGAACTTCAATTTTTTCTATTACACCTAGTAACCACATCGAATCTACTCTTATATATTTATTATTTTTTTTTTCTGTTTGATTATTTAAAGAGGTATATGAAGTATTTTTTTGCGAAACTTCTTGAACTCCTGAAAAAAGTCCAAAAGGAGTTGATTTTGTAGAAATTCTTGCAAGGTATTTATATAAAGAGGTTATAATATTTCTTTTTTTCTTATCACTTTTATTGTTATATTTTTTTAATTCATTTAAGAGATTTGGATTAGCAAAATATATTGCTTCTTTAATAACTTGATTATTCAGAACTAAATTTATAATATTTTCTGGATTTGTTTCTAAGGATAATTTACTTATATAAAATGAAAGTGGGAATAATGGGGTTCTCACAACACTTAAATCCAATATACTCCAGTCTTTTTTCATAATTTAACCTCCCTATTCTATTAAAATTTCGGATTTAGCAAAAATATAAAGCGGCGAAAAGAAATAACTTTTCACCGCATTTATAGTTATGGTCTTATTGGACAAGGTGGCTTAAAAGAAAGGTTAGCGTTAGCATCTTTAGAACTTGGTAGTTCTTGTTCTGGATGCGATATCTGTGGGCTTACTTCTGATACTTTTAAATCTAAATCAAAAATATCTCTTTTCATTTACCAATTCACCTCCTTCGAAAACACAATATTACAAAACTATAACTTAATTGTAATAAAAAGTAAGAGATTTATCAAGTTATTTTTTAGAATATACAGAAAATTGATTCTTATGAAAAATATCTTTAATTAATACTCAACTCTAGCATCCTGAAATGCCTAGACATTACTTGAAACAACTAGGTAGAGACGCCAGTCATTTTTTCATTTGGCTGTCAGGAATCGATGTCTCTTATGTCTTCACGTTCATTAAACAGATTGCCAAATGTTTTGGAATCCACTCTTTTCACATTTGCCATGCGGTGAAAATATAGCGCGTAAAAACAATTATCGTATAACTGATGAGCAAGTCATAAGAACGTCCTTGGCCGAGTTTTAAAAAGCTGAATAGCTGATAACACAACAGGTTTATAAGGATTTTCTTGCTATGAAAGTTTAGTAACTAATATTACTTTTTATGGTGTCCTATTTTCTTGAGCTAGGTGGCAACAATATGCACCAATTACCTTCTTGATTTTGGATTTAAAGCATCTTTTAATCCTTCTCCAATAAAGTTGATCGACAAAATAACTAGAGTAATAGCCGTTGCAGGTGGTACCCACATCCAAAGCATATTTTTCAGTACCTCTGAGTTTCTAGCCTCAAATAGCATATTGCCCCAGCTCGGGGTATCAGCTGGTACACCTAGTCCTAAAAAGCTTAAACTAGATTCTGCAACAATTGTTATCGCCATCAATAATGTTGCTTGTACAATAATCGTCGATGCAACGTTAGGCAATAAATGCTTAATGATTATTTTTGAAGGTTTACAACCAATTGACTGAGCAGCTAATATATACTCATTTTCTTTTTCAGTTAAAACCCTACTTCGAACTATCCTTGCAACGCTTCCCCACATTAAAAGTGAAATAACAATTATTAATGTCCATAGACCGGATATTTTTCCTGAAAGTATAGTATTTAAAACAATACAGAAAACTAAAAACGGAAACATTAATACGAAGTCAGTAAATCGCATTAACATTTGATCTATTTTTCCTCCAAAATACCCTGAAATAGCGCCAACAGCTGTTCCGATTATTACAATAAAAATCATACAGCCTAATCCAACTGTTAAAGATGATCTACCAGCGTAGAGCATTCTAGTAAAAACATCTCGTCCATTCGTATCTGTTCCTAACCAATGCTCACTTGATGGAGGTAGACTAATTTTCATAAAGTCGACACGTACAATGTCTTTTGTTGTAATATAGGGAGCTAAAAAAGATAAAACGATAACTAGTAGTAAAAAAATTAGACTAATCATAGCTAATTTATTTTTTACAAACTTTCGTCTCGCTATCACCCATGGCGAGGGGCTTTTTTTCGGTGTCTTTGGAGTTAAAACTTCTTGATCAGTTACCAATGTCATAATTTCCCCTCCTTAATCTAGTCTAATACGCGGATCTACCACACCATATAATATATCCGCCACTAAATTTCCAAAAAGCGTTAAAAACGAAAGTAACATTGTTATCGACATCATGACCGCATAATCTCTACGTCCAACAGATTCTAAGAAGAGTGCGCCTACACCTGGATAAGTAAAGATAGTTTCTGTTATTACCGCACCACTAATTAATGTTGCAATATCAAAACCTAGATACGTAATTATTGGAATAATAGAATTTCGTAAAATATGTTTGTTATATATTTTCGACTCTTTTGTTCCCTTTGCTCTCGCTGTTCTTACAAAATCTTTCCTACTATTTTCAATAATGTCATTTCGTAAAAATTGTGTGTAGGACGCCGTTCCCATTAATCCTAAAATAAGTGCCGGTAATAAAACATGGTGCATCCTACTCATGTAGTACTCCCAAGTTCCCTCCCCTATGCCTACACCTACGGAACCACTAAAAGGAAACCATCCTAGCTTAAAGGAAAAGAAATAAATAGCAACAATTCCTGCAACAAACGATGGAATGGCTAAAGCTAAATAATTATAAGTTGCAATTAAATTATCTCCGAGTGTATAAGGCTTTCTTCCTGCATACATTCCCATAAGAAATGCAAAAAAGTACGTGAAAACTAATGATGTTAACGCTAAAAATATTGTATTTGGTATTCGCTGAGCAATAATCTCTGCAGCCGGTTTTTTATAAACAGTAGATTTCCCGAAATCCCCTTGTATAAATTTACCGACCCATCTACCATATTGCACGATAATCGGGTCATTATAGCCTAATTTTTCTCTCATTTCTTCGATGTATTGTGGATTCGTATTAGAAGGATTGATTTCACCAGCAAATGGATCCCCTGGCATCATTTTCGCTAAAAAGAACACCACCACAGAAATAAGGAGTAACAATGGAATCATGCCAAGAAATCTTCGAAGTGTGTATTGAAGCATGTGACGTCTCCTTATATAGAAATTTACTAACTAGGCCCAATTCATGAAGTGGACCTAGTTAGTAGGCTTAATAATTCTTTGTAAGTTTACAATTTATTCCTCGATATACCATTTATAAACATCTGTTTGGAAACCAACAGCGTTAATATGAACACCTTGTAGTCGATTATTAATGCCATATAAATCTAAGCCTTCCCATAATGGTAGGGCTGGTAATTCTTCATTGAAGTATTTTTGCCATTCCACATAAGTTTGCTTACGCTTATCTTTGTCAAATGCCTCTTCACTTAAGGCTTTATCCAATAATTTTTGGTTTTTCGCATCTACGTATCTACCGAAGTTCCATTCTGCATCGTTCCCCCATAATCCAGTTGGGTCAGGATCTGCCCCTGTACTCCAAGAACCGAAGAATGCTTCTAATGCAGCATCATCATTATCTTTCATATCGTTATATAAGTTAAATTCGATTAAAGTACCAGTTGCTTGTTCTGTTTTCACTCCAATATCATTCCAAGCTTGAATAATCGCTTGTGAACGACCCTCAAAGGCAGCAGGACCAGCATAGTGGCCAAATGAAATTTTAAATGGCTTACCTTTAGGATCTTCTACAAAGCCATCACCATCAATATCTACATAACCTGCAGACTTAAGAAGCTCTTTAGCCTTTTCTGGATTGTATGCATATTGATTTAAGTCAGATTCCTCTGCAGCAGTCCAGAAGGCACTTGGAACCACAGTATTTGCAACTTTAGCTTTTCCTTCTAAGAAAGCATCGATCATTGCTGGACGGTTAATTGCGTATAATAGTGCTTGGCGCAATTCTTTTGATTTAAACTTATCAAAATCTGCTACATTTTTAAGAGTAGCTTTATCACGATGACCAAAACGAAGACCGATATACGAGTAAACTACACCATTCGTTTCTTCAATACGTACATTTTTCAATGCTGACAATTCTTTCACAGATTGTGGTCTAATATCCATGATGTCAATTTCTCCGTTTTGGAACGCACCAGCTGCCAATGATGGGTCAATTACTTTTACAATCACCCCATCAAGCTGCGGCTTGCCCTTCCAGTAATCATCAAAACGCTCTAATTCAGAATATTCGCCGTCTACAACCTTTTTCACTTTAAACGGTCCTACGCCAACAGGATTTGCACGAACTTGTTTCGACTCGCTTAAATCTTTAACAGCAATACCTTCATAATGTTTCTTTGGCATAGGATACTGCCAAAGGTTTTCTAGGTTATTAACTTTCACTTTTTCAAAATTAATTTTCACAGTATATGGATCAACGACTTCGATCCCTGCGATTTTGTCAGCTTTCCCTTCTTTTTTTGCTTTTGCGCCTTTAATATTTTCAACATAATTGAATCGTGGGCCATCGTAATCTTTATCAGCTAGTGTCTCTAATGCAAATACCCAATCATCAACTGTTAACTCCTCACCATTGTGCCATTTTACACCTTTCTTAAATGTAAACGTATAAGTTAATTTATCCTCACTAATTTCCCAAGTTGCTAAATTAGGAACATATTCTAAGTTATCATTTACATCATAAATACCATCCATTGTGAAATTTTGGATATAACTATCTACAACACTTCCATTAAATGCTGGGTCAAATACACCTTCAGGCGCTTGGTCGGTACCGAAAGTTACAACCTTATTTTTTGCTGTTTCACTAGTCTTTGTGGAATCACCTTTATCTTTTTCCTTATCCTTGTCAGTTGTCGAGTTGTCGCTATTACACGCTGCTAAAAGCAAAGCTGTTACTAGCATTAGCATGAAAGCCCATAATGCTGATTTTTTCATTGTTTATCCCCCCGTGAATTTTATTTTGAAAATAATTAACACACTATTTTCTTATTATTTTTTAATATAAGTGGCATGCAACTCTATGCCCCCGCTTCACCTCCTTTAAGGTTGGTTTAGATAATGAACACTCTACCATCGCCTTCGGACAACGTGGATGGAAAGGGCACCCCTTAGGAGGATTAGCCGGACTAGGGATATCCCCCTCTAATACGATACGGCTACTCTTTTTCCTTGGATCAGGTACCGGGATTGCAGAGATTAACGCTTGTGTATAAGGATGAAGTGGTTCATCATAAATATGTTCTTTATCTGCAATTTCCACAATGTTTCCTAAATACATAACACCGATTCGATCACTCATATGTTTTACAACACTTAAATCATGAGCAATAAATAAAAATGTTAAGTCAAACTCATCCTGCAACTCTTTTAGCAGATTAAGAACCTGAGATTGCACAGAGACATCTAATGCTGAAACTGGTTCATCCGCTATAATTAGTTTTGGTTTAAGTGCAAGTGCTCTAGCAATACCAATCCGCTGACGCTGTCCACCTGAAAATTCATGCGCATATTTGTAATATGCATCTTCGGGTAAGCCAACTTTTTGTAAAAGCTCTAAAACTTCATTTTTTAAGGATTTAAGTGATTTTTTATAGTAATTCATGATTGGTTCAGCTATGATACTACCTACCATTTGCATAGGATTTAATGATGCATAAGGATCTTGAAACACCATTTGGATATCTTTCCTTATTTCTCTTAATGATTTTCCTTGCAATTTTGTAATATCATGTCCATTAAAAATAACTTTTCCTTCCGTTGCGTCTAACAATCTTAAAATCGTACGACCTGTTGTTGACTTTCCACAGCCAGATTCGCCTACTAACCCTAATGTTTCACCATTTTTTATGGCAAAAGAAATATTATCAACTGCTTTAACATGTCCAATCGTATGTTTGAATAATCCACCTTTAATCGGGTAATAGGTTTTTAAATTAATTAGCTCCAATAAATTTTCTTTATTATTTAAAGTTTGATTCATATTGTTTGCTCACACCCTTTCTAGAATTACAGCCTTCATAAAGTAAACAAGAGACTTCATGATTGTCATCTACGAAGGTAAGTTGCGGCATAACACTGCTACATTCAGGCATCGCCGATGGACATCTATCAACAAAACGACAGCCTACTTGAGGCATATTTTTTAAAGAAGGTACAATGCCTTTAATAGTAGCTAACTCATTTACTTCTGTATCTATTCTCGGAATAGATTCCATTAAGAGTTTCGTATATGGGTGTTTGGGATTGTAAAACAAGTTATCAACAGTTGTTCGTTCTACGATCTTTCCAGCATACATAATAATTACTTCATCACATATTTCCGCGACTACACCTAAATCGTGAGTGATCAGTACAATAGACATGTTATTTTCCCCCTGAATACTTTTCAATAAATCTAGTATTTGGGCTTGAACTGTTACATCAAGTGCAGTAGTTGGTTCATCCGCTATTAAAAGTCTAGGCTGACAAGCAATAGCGATAGCAATCATTACTCTTTGCCTCATACCACCTGACAATTGATGAGGGTATTCATTTACAATTTTTTCAGCTCTTGGAATGCCAACCTGTTTTAATAAATCAATCGCATTACTTCTAGCCTCAGCTTTAGACATTTTACTATGATTAAGCATAATCTCTTCAATTTGTGAGCCTATAGTAAAAACAGGATTTAAGGATGTCATAGGTTCCTGGAAAATCATACTAATATCATTTCCTCTAATTTTATTCATCTCGTCGTTCGAATAGTTCTCTATGTTTTTCCCGTGGAATCTTATTTCACCTCCAGTGATTTTACCAACTCCTTTGGGAAGTAATTGCATAATAGAAAGAGACATTACACTTTTTCCACAGCCTGATTCACCAACCACTCCAATGATCTGACCAGATTTAACTGAAAATGAAACATCATCAACTGCATGATATAGCTCCCCGTCTATATCAAAACCAGCTTTAAGGTTTTTCACTTCTAACATTAAGCTCATTTTATATCACACCTTTTAAGAGTTTTTACTTAACTACTGTTGCCAATGTATTGAGTTAGATGCTGCATGTTAAGCACTATCTTTTTTACATAAAAATTACATTTAGATATTAAGTTCATCAAAAATAATTTATTTCAAAATCATTTCAAAGTATAAAATCATCAATTTAAAAGAATATCAATCTCAACTCCACAAACAATTTTCGCGCAAATCCCAAATGAAATAATATTCTGATAATTAAGTGTATTATCATTTTAGCTAGAAATAATACATTTAATCAAGTGAATTTTTACATTTCTTATATTCTTATATACAAATTAATCCATACAACTATTCCAATTTCACTCAATAAATTTGTTTTTTTCTTCAATGAGTATTTTGTTGACTTCCCACTTTATCGGTTTAAAGTATTACTTTTTTATTATGACAATATAGCAAATATTCATTTATTCCTTATACTTTTCCTCATAAATTCTACATTTATTCGGATTAGGTTTTTAGATGAATTTTAGCTGAAACCGTAACGTGTGATTGATTTCCATTCCGACCGGGTGCTTTGCTGAGGTTGTCCGATTGCACTACAGGGTCTCACCTATGACGCTGATCCCGTTTTTTTACATTTCACCATTTTCACATCTTTTCCCTAATAACTATTAATAAATAATTTTTTCTATTAACACATCAACGCCTTAAAGCTAGAATTATTACGGAAGACAAATAATTTAATTCAACTATTTGTTACGGACTTCTCCTTATTTTTTTGTAAAAAATAAATTAATTTCTCGACGGACATTTGAAGTTACACAAACGTAAAAAAGCTGTAGAAATTCCTTTTAAGGAAATTACCTACAGCTTTACACTTTCACACTTAACTATGTGCTATTTAGTTTTTTAATGGAGCATCAGCAGTTAACTCGATATCTTGATATTGAGTTTCATCTGCATAGTCAACATTAAAGTTTTTAACACGTTTATTAACTGGAATGATCTCAGTCATTGCTACAGTTGGAATTGTTGTAGCCTGTTCAAACATATACTCTTCAAACTTACGGAATGCTTCTTTCCGATGATTTACATCTAAAGATTCTTTAGAATCGATATCATCTAACATTGCAGTTAATTCAGGTGATACAAAACGTGAGTAGTTGAATAATGCGCCCTCACCATATAAACCTTTTGGAGATGGATTTGTTCCTGTACCCCAAGCACCAAAGAACATTTCAATCTCTGGATCATCTTTTTTAAGTTTATCACTAAATGAGTTAAACTCCATTAGACGGCCAGAAGCTAATTCAACATTGATGCCTACCTCTTTCCAGTTTTGGCGGTAGTATTCAATCGTAGATTCTAGAACCTCAGTACCACCTTGTGCACCTAATTTAATTGTAAATGGCTTACCATCTTTGTCTTCACGAATACCATCGCCATCAACATCTTTATAGCCTGCTTCATCTAATAATTGTTTTGCCTTTTTAGCATCATATGTGAAGCCTGGCATATCTTTTGTATGGAATGATGCAAATGCTGGTGGAATTAACGTTGTCGCACGTGTATGAATACCATTACTTAATTTTTCGTTAACGCCTTCTACATCGATAGCATAGACTAATGCTTGACGTAATTTTGGATCATTTAATTTTGCATTTTTATCTGTTATGTTAATTCCTTTTGCTTTATCAAATTTACCTAGCTTGAAACTCAAATAGCTATAAGCTAATTGTGGACGTGATAGGATTGCTAAGTTCTTTGAATTTTCTATTTGTGTAATTTTTGATCCTGGGAAACCATTAATCGCTAAGTCATAGCTTCCTGAATTTAATGCTTTCGGTAATGTTTCTGGCGAAACTACTTTTATTACTACACCATCGAGTTTAGCTTCACCCTTCCAATAGTGTTCGTTTTTAACAAGTTTAACAGACTCACCGTTTACAATTTTATCGTACTTGAAAGCCCCTAAAGTTGCTGGGTTTACACGAACAGCATCTGAACTTACCATTTCTTTCACTGGAATATCTTTTAATTGATGTTTTGGTGCAGCTGAACTCCATAATCCATCACCACCACTGTAAATTGCTGGTGAAATTGATTTAAATGAAATTTCTAATGTATAATCATCTACTCGTTTTAAACCTGAAATTGTATCAGCTTTCCCATCATGATACTCTTTAGCACCAATAATATTTTGGAAATCATCATCATAACGTACACCTTCATAATCAGGGTTACCGATAATTTCATAAGGGAAAATAACATCGTCGATTGTAAAAGGCTCTCCATCTGACCATTTTACATTTTCGCGTATTTTTACAGTTGCTTTATTTGCATCTGCGTCGACCTTCAGAGTTGCAAGTCCTTTATCTGTTACTTGGAAGTCACCGTCATTCTCAAAAAGAATGTTACTTGCAAACTTCATAATTGCTGAGTCATTATTATCTGAGTAAAGTTCTTGTAAGAAAATACCTTTGAACGGTGATGTACTTGGTAAAGCTACTTGTAAAACGCCACCTTTAATTGGTTCTCCTTCATTCTCTACTTCCATTGGAAAACTACGAGATGATTCAGTTTTCTTTCCAGAATCATTACCACCTTTTGAATCAGAATCCTTTGAAGATTCTTTGCCTCCTCCACTACATGCCGCTAGTGCTAAAACTAGTGTCAATAGTAAAGTTAAAAGAAAATAACTTTTTTTCTTCATTTACCCTTCCTCCTTAACCTAATCGTTGTCTTGAGTCAGCCGCACGTCGTAACGCTTGACCAACATAATTTATACCAAGCATCATTACTAAAATAAATAATGCTGCGGGTAACCAAATCCACCATTTATCTACTAAAATCTCAGGATCTCTTGCATAGCTTACTAGAGTACCTAAACTTGGTGTTGAAGGTGGTAAGCCATACCCTAAAAATGAAAGCCCTGTTTCAGCACCCATATTACCAGCTAAACTTAATGTTAAGTTAACAATAATAATGGAGCTTAAATTTGGTAGAACTTCTCTAAACATAATCTTGAAATCACTTGTACCCATCGTTTTTGAAGCACTTACATAATCTCGACGAGCCTCAGTTAATGTTTTACTACGTATTAATCTTGCCTTCCCAATCCAAGCAAATATACTTAATAATATAACGATGTGTACTGGTGAATAATTATCTAGCGTTGAAACAATGGCAATCGTAATCATAAAATTAGGTAAAATCATAATGAAATCCATAATTCGCATAATAACAAGATCAACTTTACCCGCATAATAGCCAGTGATTAAACCCATAATAATACCGATAACTGCTGCAATAAGCGTAATACTTACAGCAATAATTAAAGAGTTTTTAGCTCCGATAATTAATTGTCCAAAAATATCACGCCCTGCGTCATCTGCACCTAAAATATATCCATCAACACCTGGCTCCGCAAAGCGACCTAGTAATTTAACTTTCATTATTTCGTCTACATCAATAATAAAACTAGCAATAAATACCGCTATTACTAATAAAGTTATAAATATTAATGAAAACATTGCTAATTTATCTTTTTTAAACTCACGCCAAACGACTTGGAAACCTACTGCTGGGCGATGTTGTTCTTCTAATTTTTTCTCTTCTGTTTTATCCATGTAAAGTCACCTCTATTCTTTGCAAGTTAGTCGATACGTATTCGTGGGTCTACGATGCTTAAAATAATATCTGATAACATACTTCCAAGTAACCCCAAGAAACCATACAACACGATAAGTGCTGTAATTACACTATAGTCACGACTCGCAATTGAAGACATGAATAGTTCTCCCATACCTGGATAACTAAAGATTGTTTCAATAAAGATTGTTCCGCCTAGTAAACCTGTAATAGTGAACCCAAGACCTGCCGCAATCGGAATTAATGAATTACGGAAAATGTGTCGTGTATATACTTTATTCATTGGTAAACCTTTACTGCGTGCTGTTTTAACATAGTCTTGGTTTTTAGAATCAATAATTTCTGAACGTAAATATTGAATGATTGTATACGTACCCAAAACCGCCATCGTAATAGCAGGTGTAATAATATGATACAATTTATCCCAATAGTAAGATAAAGTACCTTTTTCCGTTAATACATTTACTGAACCTGATGTTGGAACCCAGCCTAATATATAGCCGAATACATAAATTAAAATTAAACCAAAGACGAACGGAGGTATTGCCATACTTAAAAAGTTATAAAACACAATTCCTCGGTCTAATCGAGAATCTTGATAACGACCTGCTAGAAGCCCTAATGGAATTGCAATTAAATACGTTAGGATCATTGCAACTAATGATAAGTAGAAAGTATTGAGTGCACGTTCACCAATAAGTGATGTTACACTACGTTGATATGTGTAGCTTTTACCTAAGTCGCCATGTACTGCATTTGACACCCATCTAGCATATTGTTGATACCATGGGTCGTTTAAGCCTGCTGCTTCGCGCAACTCTTCAATACGGTTAGGATCTGTCTCTGGTCCCATTAAACCTGTAAATGGATCGCCTGGCATTAGCTTAGCAATGATAAACACTAACATACTTAAAATAATAATTTGTGGAACCATGATGATGACTCTTCGAAGAACCGTTTTCCACATAATCACATTCCTCCTTCAATCGAAGCCAATGCTACGGCATGTGTATCTGAAATTGATTGTAAAGGATAAACTTTTCCGTCTTTATCAAAATATTTATGTTGATTTTCTTTATAATACTGACTTACTTTTAAACGCTCTTGCTTACGTTCTACACGAGTTTCAGGCTCAATATCTGGAATTGCAGATAATAAACGGTGTGTATAAATATGACGTGGATCATTATAAATATCTTCTCTTTGTCCTTTTTCTACAAAACGTCCTCGGTACATAATATTGATTTCATCACACATATGCTTTACAACACCTAAGTCATGTGAAATGAATAAGTACGTTACACCAAATTCATCTTGTATATCTTGCATAAAGTTTAAAACCTGTGCTTGTACAGATAAATCAAGCGCAGAAACAGGCTCATCTGCAATTATTAATTTTGGGCGACATGCCAAAGCACGTGCAATACCCAATCGTTGCTTTTGACCACCAGAAAATTCATGAGGATATTTATATTGGGCATCCTCATGCATGCCAACAATCGCCAAAAGTTCGTTAACTCGTTTTCGTTCTTCCTCTTCACTTAAACGCAGGAAATTTCGAATAGGCTCTGCAATAACATCACGTATACGTTTTCTTGGATTCATACTTGAATGGGAATCTTGGAAAATCATTTGTACGTCACGATTAAATCCTGAATTACCGCTACGACGCATTTTCGTTACATCTTGTCCTTCATAGAGTATTTGACCTGATGTTACTTTCTCCAAACCAATAATTGCCTTACCTGTTGTCGATTTACCACATCCTGATTCTCCAACAAGACCATACGTTTTTCCTCTTTCAAACTCCATACTAATGCCATCTACCGCATAAACATGATCTACAATGGTATTGAAGAAACCACCACGGATAGGATAATGCACGCATAAATCTTTAATTTGCATAAAGCTCATATTATTTTCCCTCATCCTTCTTAAAGTGAAAGTCTTTCCAACACGTACAACGAACAAAATGTTCTGGTCCAACCTCATGTAATATTGGATTTTCCTCATGGGCGCTTTCGTCAATCCATGGAACACGCGGTGCAAATCGACAACCTCCACGTGGCAATTTAAATAATGAAGGAACCATACCATGAATAACCTCTAACTTTTCATTTACCTTATGAGATTGAGGAATAGAGTTAAGTAACGAACGTGTATATGGATGTTTAGGATTTCTAAATAATTCAATAACCGGTGCTTCTTCGACAATTTGTCCAGCATACATTACTGCAACACGATCTGCTACTTCAGCTACTACACCTAAGTCATGGGTAATTAACAAAATGCCTGACTCAGTTTCTATTTGTAATTCTTTTAATAAATCTAGTATTTGCGCTTGAATCGTTACATCTAATGCCGTTGTTGGTTCATCTGCAATAATAAGAGGTGGCTTACATGCAATCGCTGTCGCTATCATTACGCGTTGTCGCATACCACCTGATAATTCATGCGGATATTGCTTATAAATACGTTCCGGGTTATGTATACCTACTTGCTGTAATAACTCCATTGCACGCTCACGGCGTTGTGCTTCATTTAAATTCGTATGGTATATAAGCGGTTCTTCAATTTGGGAACCGATTCGCTTTAACGGATTCAGTGCTGCCAGTGGATCTTGGAAAATAAAACCGAAATCACTCCCGCGTAACTCGGTATATTGCTGCTCCGTTATATCTACCAAATTTTTACCTTTATATAATATTTCACCTTCAATTTTTGTGTTGATAGGATTATGTAACCCAACAATTGATGTAGCTAAAGTACTTTTACCACAACCTGACTCACCTACAATTGCAAGCACCTCATTTTTTCGAATGCGCAAATCAACACCATCTACTGCAGCGAAATATTCATCTGCTCGCCGAAAGCTTGTACGTAAATTATTAATCTCAATAATCATTTCATGATTATTAGTCACACGATTACCTCCCTATCAAATCAAAAGAAAAAACCAACTTTTTAAGAACCACATTCAATTTAAATGAATTTGCTTTTGTTTACTTAATGTTATCACCACTGTGCATTTCAATTTTCAGAAAAATTAAAACAGTTTCATCCTTGAATATAATAAGCATCTTAATTTCATATAAATTGTTGTCATTAATAATCACTCTCATTCTCAAAATATTATTCCAACAAAAGAATTATCTGACAATTAATTGTACCATCATTTTATCTAGAATTAATATATTAAATCAAGTACATTTTTAAATTATTGTAAAAATAAATATAATTTAGACTTTACATCATAATCAAAATCATTAGAAATCTAGTTCATAATTATTTATTATTTATTATTTCATTTCTCAACACTCTATTATTTTATTAAAACAATTAATGTCAGATAATAGTTAATTATTCACAAAAAACTATTTTTATTCCCTAAAAAAACAACATAATAACATTAATAATAAATATTTATTACTTGTTAAAAAATTCATATCATAAAATAAACGTGTTTCGTTTTATTAAAATAATATTATCCCTCTTTTTTTCTTCAACAAAGATATACATACCTCTTAATATTTAATTGTAATTTTTTTTATATTAGTTTCTCAATTTAATTATTTTATTATTGTGAATATTTCAAATATTCAATACCTTCTAATGGAAAATATTACGCTTAATGAATTGTTTATTATTATTTTCCGTTAAGTTGATTTATCATTTGGGAGAAGTATAATTGAGAAAATTTAACTTCTTTCAGCAATATTTTCTGTAGCGAAAGCGAAGCGTCAGCTACAACAATTATGCCGAGGTATAATTGCTCTAAATGTTTTAAAATGATCAATATTAAAGATTTTTGATTTACAGTAGAGGCAGCATTTTGCGATTTAGCGATATTGATTTGGTCATTACTAACAATATCCGTTAGCGTGGAAGTGTCTATATTGTAAATAAAAAGAAAACAATTTATCATAAAACTATTAAAGTACTACTTCGTCTTATAAAAAAATAAAAAAGAATAGGTGAAAATGTATACATATGAAAAATCGCGTAGTCCAATTACTATTTGTATTTACAATTGCGGCAATTATGCTCGGAGTCTTAAATAAGTCCTTTATTTCCTTATATACCTTAATAGGCATACTATTGCCTATCACAATTATAGGAATTTCCTTCGTTATTTTTATTGAAAACCGTTCCCCACAAAGTACATTGGCTTGGTTTTTAGTATTAGCCATTCTCCCTGTTATCGGTTTACTTCTGTACTTACTATTCGGAAGAAGTCGCTGGAGAAGAAAGAAACATTTACATCGTTCAGAAGAAAAAAGGAAGTTATTCCGTGGAATTTTAGAAGGAAGAAGTTTTAATTTAGAACTCTCTTCCCCTTTAAATGAACGATCCACCTACTTGACACAAGTTATCCAAAAATTTGGCGGTGGTCCTGTTGCAAATGAAACAGCAACAAAACTCTTAACAAATGGTGATGAAACGTTTACTGAAATCCTACAAGCAATTGAAAATGCTACACATCATATTCATATTCAATACTATATTTATCGATCAGACGAAATCGGTACAACGATTCGAGACGCCTTAATAAAAAAAGCAAAATCTGGCGTGATCGTACGCTTTCTTTTCGATGGACTCGGCAGTAGTAAATTACGTAGACGTTTCTTACAACCAATGAAAGAAGCAGGAATTGAAGTAGTTGAATTTGATTCTATTCTTTCACCTTGGCTATTAGAAACCGTAAATTATCGTAACCATCGGAAAATTGTAATTGTAGATGGGACGATTGGTTTTACAGGTGGGCTTAATGTCGGAGATGAATATCTTGGTCGTTCGAAGAAGTTTCCTATTTGGCGTGATAGTCATTTAAAAATAGAAGGAAAAGCATTATATAAACTGCAAGCCATTTTCCTAGAAGATTTTCTCTATGCCACTAGTAGTTTAAATACCGAATCTTGGAATCAATTTATGGATAGCACATACTTTCCAAGTCAAGGGATTCATCAGGCAGAAGGTGCCGTACAAATCGTTGCAAGTGGACCTAGCTCAGATGATACAAATATTCGGAATGCTTTATTGAAAATTATGGGTTCTGCAAAAAAGTCAATTTGGATTGCCACTCCATACTTCATTCCTGATCAGGAAACATTAACATTATTACGTTTGAGTGCACTTTCTGGAGTAGATGTCCGCATTTTATATCCAGGAAAAGGCGATAGCATCATTAGTGATCAAGCATCCCAATCATACTTTACACCGCTTCTGAAAGCGGGTGTCTCCATTTACCGCGTGAAAGATGCTTTTATGCATGCTAAGATTATACTTGTCGATGATGAAATTGCATCAATTGGTACAGCAAATATGGATATTCGTAGTTTTGAGCTTAATTATGAAATCATTGCGGTCCTTTATGAATCTAAAACAGTTCTGGATATAAAAGATGATTTTGAACAAGATTTTAAAGAATCTATAGAAATTACATGGGCGTCATTTCAAAAGCGAAGTATTCAAAAGCGCATGCTTGAATCACTTATGCGACTCATTTCTCCTTTACTGTAAGTTACTAAAAAATAAAAAAGGCTGTAAACATACCCGATATTGTACGGGTATGTTTACCGTCTGAAATGGTCAAGGAAATCTTTGTGAATGTTGATGTGCTTGAAATGAGGATGATTTCCATTCCAACCTACCGCTTTACTACAGGTGCGATTCATGATGCTATCGGCGGTTCTCATGTTGTTATCAGCGATTCTTGGCACTTTATCAGCGGTTTTCTCGATTTTATCAGCGATTCTCGGCACTTTATCAGCGGTTTTCTCGATTTTATCAGCGATTCTCGGCACTTTTATCAGCGATTGGCATTTTGGAGCATCGGACGCCCCCTGGAAAGCGCCCAGCCGGAACGGAAATCAACCCCTCGTTTTGCCGGAGAGCCATACTTTATCTAATTTGACACAATGAAAGGGTGGTATGAAATAATTCATACCACCCTTTATTAAATCAATTATGCCTCGGCATAATTGCGTCCGGAATCGACTTTGTGCTTAGGCCTGCGTGAGGGCCGACACGATGTCGGTCATTTCGGTAATGCCACAGGACGTGGCGTTTTTACCGATGCAGGTCAGTTAGCCGTTATCGCATGGATGCGATGATTTTAGGCTAACATCCTTTATTAACTCCTTTTCGATTCCGTGACATCCGCCGGAGGCTTAAATTCTTTCAGCGGATGTTTGAACACCCGCTGAAGGAATTTAAAGCTCTCCTGCTTTTAATTTTCCATGCCAGTCTTTTAAGAATGGAATATCTTCCTCTTTAATAGTGCCTGATTCATTAGCTGCTTCAATTAAATAATCGAAATTTGTTAGAGATACATATTTTATGCCTGCCTCTTCAAATGCTTGTTCAGCGCGTGGAAGGTTGTATGTGTAAACGCAAACAACGCCTAGTACTTCACAACCTGCTGCGCGTAAAGCTTCAACAGCTGTAATGGATGAGCCGCCTGTAGAAACGATGTCTTCTACTACTACGACTTTTTGACCTGCTGCGTATTTTCCTTCTATTTGGTTACCACGGCCATGCTCTTTTGCTTTAGAGCGTACATACACCATTGGTAATTCTAAAATATCACTTACCCAAGCAGCATGTGGAATGCCTGCTGTTGCTGTACCTGCTACGATTTCTGTTGTACCAAAGTTTTCTTTAATAAGAGATGCTAGACCATTTGCTAATTGCTTACGAATTACAGGGTCAGAAATTGTCAGACGTGTATCACAGTAGATTGGGGATTTAATGCCTGATGCCCATGTGAATAGTTCTGTTGGATTTAATTCTACTGCACCTACTTTTAACATAGCGTGTGCGATTTCATTTTGTAATGTCATAGTTATGCCTCCCATAATTCACTTACGATTTTATATGCTGCTACTGGATCTTGTGCACCTGTAACGGCACGTCCAACGACGATTAATGAAGAACCGTCACGTTTTGCGCCGTCTGGTGTTGCAATGCGCTTTTGGTCATGTGCGTCGCCACCTGCTAATCGGATACCAGGTGTCACACGCAAGAAATCTTCACCGCATGCTTCAGCAATAGCTTTTGCCTCATGTACGGAGCAGACAACACCATTTAAACCAGCTTGTTTTGTTAAGCTTGCATAATGTAATACAGACTCCTGTAAAGATAAAGCAATTTTTTGCTCTGCGTGCATTTGCTCTTCTGTTGTAGACGTCAGCTGTGTTACAGCAATTAATGCCGCTCGTTCACGTCCTGCCGGAGTACCCGCTTCAAGCCCCTCAAGTGCTGCCTCCATCATCGGACGTCCGCCCGCAGCATGAACGTTGACTAAATCTACTCCTAATTTTGCTAGGCCTTTCATAGCAGAGCCCACTGTATTGGGAATATCATGTAATTTTAAATCTAGAAAAATATCATGACCTAGATCTTTTACTTTGCGTACAATATCCGGCCCTTCCTGCATATATAATTCCATACCGATTTTTACGAAAAGAGGCTCGTTAAAGTGCTTTAGAAAGTTGAATACTTCTGCTTCTCCAGGAAAATCTAGTGCAAGTATTGGTTTTGTATTCATAGACGATGGCTCCTCCCGATAATTTCTGAAATATGCTCTACTCCTAATTTATCGAGCTTTGCTGGTAGTTCATCAATAATAGTTGGACAAACGAAGTGATCGACAAAGTTTGCTGTTCCAACAGCAACTGCAGAAGCGCCAGCCGACATAAAGTCAATAACATCCTGCGCCTCTGTCACGCCACCCATCCCAATAATCGGAATATTGACAGCCTTATACACTTCATAAACCATGCGAATTGCTACTGGTTTTACAGCAGGACCAGATAAGCCGCCTGTACCATTGGCAATCACTGGTTTACCTGTACGCTCGTCTAAACGCATACCAATTAGTGTATTAATCATTGTAATGCCATCTGCACCACCTGCTTCAACAGCTTGTGCAATTTCTACGATATTCGTTACGTTAGGAGACAATTTCACGTATACTGGCACTTCAGAAACAGCTTTGACAGCTTTAACTAACTCACGTGCAGTTGCAGGGTCTGTCCCAAATTGAATTCCGCCACATTTAACGTTCGGACAAGAAATATTAAGCTCTAATGCTTTCACATTTCCTGCAGTTGAAATACGTCGTGCTACTTCCACGTAATCTTCTGTTTCCGTACCAGCAACATTTGCAATGATTGGCACATCATACTTTTCTAAAAACTTTAATTCTTCATTCATTACTTTTTCGATTCCGGGATTTTGTAAACCAATTGCATTCAACATCCCTGCTGCTGTTTCTGCTACGCGTGGGGTTGGATTGCCGGGACGTGTTTCCACAGTCGTAGCTTTAATCATAATAGCGCCAAGCTTTGATAAATCATAAAGCTGTGCATATTCACGTCCAAAGCCAAAGCAGCCGGATGCTGGCATTATTGGATTCTTCAAGTCTAAGCCTGGCAATTGAATGTTTAAACGACTCATAATGCCACCGTACCTTTCGGGAAAACTGGACCGTCAGAGCATACTTTTACATAGTCTTTTGCTACTTGGTCTGTTGTTTTACATACGCATGCAAAGCAAGCACCGATCCCACAGCCCATACGCTCCTCAAATGATAAATAACCTTCTTTTTCTGGATAAAAGCCTTCAAGTGCTTTTAACATTGGTAGCGGACCGCAAGAATAAAAGACATCGAATTCAGGTGCTCGTGACTCTAAAACATTTGTGACAAAGCCCTTTGTTCCTTTAGAACCGTCAACCGTTACATAATGTGTTTCACCAAGGGCACTGAATTCTTCCTCATAGAAGCATACATCTTCCGATTGGAAGCCTAGCACATGAATTGTTTTAACACCACGCGCGTTCAATTGCTTGGAAAGCTCATGTAATGGAGGTACTCCAATTCCCCCACCAACTAGTAGAGCTGTGCCTCCCTCTTTTACTGCTTCTACAGGGAACCCATTACCGATTGGACCAAGGACATTGACAAGCTGCCCTTCGCGATTTGTCGCTAACACTTGTGTTCCACGACCCTCCGCACGATAAATCATTGTAAATTCGTTGTTGTCTTTATCTATATTTGCAATACTAATTGGTCGACGTAAAAGCGGCTCCAATGAATCTGACACCTTTACATGGACAAACTGGCCAGGTGTCATATCCTGAACCAGTTCTCCACGAAGTGTCAATTCGAAAATGTTTGTCGCAATTTGCTTTTGAGAGACGACCGTCATTTTCTCTTGACGAATCATATTAATGTACTACCTCCGCTTTTGGCATTTGTTCTGCTGTGAATGTCATTGATTCAATAACTCGAACCATTGCTTCCGCTGTGTCTAATGAAGTTAAGCAAGGTACGCCATTTTCTACAGACTCACGACGAATTCTGAAGCCATCACGTGCCGGTTGCTTGCCTTTTGTTAAAGTGTTGACAACAAGCTGTGCCTCACCGTTTTGAATTAAATCGATTAATGTTTCACCTTTTGCACCGATTTTTCCAACTATATCTGTGCGTACGCCTGCATCTTCAAACGCTTTAGCTGTACCTTCAGTTGCGACAATACGATAGCCTACTGTTGAGAAGCGTTTTGCAAGTTCAATTGCTTCCTCTTTATCTTTATCGGATACAGTGAACAATACTGTTCCTTCTGTACGAATTTCCATACCTGCTGCAACTAAGCCTTTGTAAAGTGCTTTTTCTAATGTTGCATCTTTACCCATTACTTCACCTGTTGATTTCATTTCAGGCCCTAGTGTAATGTCAACACGACGTAATTTAGCGAAGGAGAATACTGGTACTTTTACGAAGACACCATTTTGCTCTGGCGCTAAGCCTGTTGGATAGCCTTGTTCTACGATTGATTTACCAAGAATCGCTTTCGTTGCAATATTTGCCATCGGAATGTTTGTAATTTTACTTAAGAACGGTACTGTACGAGATGAACGAGGGTTAACCTCAATGACAAATACTTCGCCCTGTGAAATAACATATTGAATGTTCATTAAGCCTATGATGCCAAGACCTTTTGCAAGGCGAGTTGTATAATCCACTAACGTATCTTTTTGTGCTTGTGTTAATTTTTGTGGCGGGTATACAGAGATCGAGTCGCCAGAGTGAACCCCTGCTCGCTCGATATGCTCCATAATACCTGGAATTAAGACATTTTCACCGTCACAAATGGCATCTACTTCGATTTCTTGACCCGTTAAGTAGCGGTCTACTAATACTGGATGATCTGGAGATGCTTCTACCGCGTTCTCCATATAATGTTGTAATTCCTCTTCGTTGTAGACAATTTCCATTGCGCGTCCACCTAGTACGTATGAAGGACGAACTAGTACCGGGAAGCCTAGACGTCCACTAATAGCAAGTGCTTCCTCCGTAGATACAGCTGTTTGACCTAGTGGCTGTGGAATGTTCAATTCACGTAATGCTTGCTCGAATTTATCTCGGTTTTCCGCACGGTCGATATCTTCAAGAGTTGTTCCTAGGATTTTCACGCCATTGGCAGCTAATTTATCAGCTAGATTAATAGCTGTTTGACCACCGAATTGTACAACTACTCCAATTGGTTGCTCAAGGTCGATAATATGCATAACGTCTTCGATTGTTAATGGCTCAAAGTATAATTTATCTGAAACCGAGAAGTCAGTGGATACTGTCTCTGGATTCGAGTTAATAATAATTGCTTCGTAGCCTGCTTCTTGAATTGCCCATACTGAGTGTACTGTTGCGTAGTCAAATTCTACCCCTTGCCCAATGCGGATTGGACCAGAACCAAGTACAATAACTGATGGCTTGTCTGATTTGATCGATTCGTTTTCATCCTCATATGTGCCATAGAAGTATGGTGTTTCAGATTCAAACTCCGCTGCACACGTATCCACCATTTTGTATACTGGGATAATGCCATTTTCTTTACGATATGCATATACTTCTTCTGGTGTTGTTTCCCAAAGCTCAGCAATTTTCTTATCTGCAAAGCCTAGTCGTTTTGCTGTACGTAACACTTCTTTATCGTCTTTATTGTCAGCAAGTGTTTGCTCCATATCTACGATGTTTTTGAATTTATTTAAGAAGAATAAGTCAATGGCAGACCATTCATGGATTTGCTCAATTGTTACACCGCGACGAAGTGCTTCACCGATGAAGAATAGACGCTCGTCACCTGCTTTGCGAATACGTTTTTCAATCCAAGAATCAGAGTTTTCTTCTGCATGTTTTAGCTCTAAGTGAACTTGACCTGTTTCAAGAGAGCGCACTGCTTTTAGCATAGCTTCCTCAAATGTACGACCAAGTGCCATTACTTCACCAGTCGCTTTCATTTGTGTACCAAGATTACGTTTTGCTGATTCGAATTTATCGAACGGCCAACGTGGAATTTTCGCCACGATGTAGTCTAAAGCTGGCTCGAAGCAAGCATACGTAGAACCTGTTACAGGGTTTTTGATTTCATCTAATGTTAAACCAACCGCGATTTTTGCTGCTAGCTTTGCAATTGGATAACCTGTTGCTTTTGATGCTAATGCTGATGAACGCGATACACGAGGGTTTACTTCGATCACATAGTAATTAAAGCTATATGGATCAAGTGCTAACTGTACGTTACAGCCACCTTCAATTTTTAGTGCTCGGATAATATCTAATGAAATATTACGTAGCATTTGGTTTTCTCGATCTGAAAGTGTTTGTGTAGGTGCCACTACGATAGAGTCACCTGTATGAATACCAACTGGGTCAACGTTTTCCATGTTACATACAACGATAGCGTTGTCAGCAGCATCACGCATTACTTCATATTCGATTTCTTTATAACCAGCAATCGATTTTTCAAGTAAACATTGTGTTACTGGAGAATATTTTAGACCAGATGTAACAATCTCCTCTAGATCTTGATCGTTGTAGCAAATACCGCCACCGGTACCACCAAGTGTGAAGGCAGGACGAACGATTACTGGGTAGCCAATTTTCGCTACAAAGTTTTTCGCCTCGTCTAAGTTATGAATAATATCTGATTCAGGTACTGGAGCACCTAGCTCATACATTAAATTACGGAATAGATCTCGGTCTTCTGCTTTATGGATCGCTTCTAATTTTGTTCCAAGAATTTCAATATCAAGCTCATCTAAAATTCCTGATTTATCTAATTCAATGGCCATGTTTAAACCTGTTTGACCACCAAGTGTTGGTAGGATTGCATCTGGACGCTCTTTACGTAGAATTCGTGATACGAACTCAAGTGTAATTGGCTCAATATATACTTTGTCAGCAATTTCTGTATCTGTCATTATTGTTGCAGGGTTTGAGTTTATTAAGATAACGCGATAGCCTTCTTCTTTTAATGAAAGACAAGCTTGTGTTCCTGCGTAGTCAAATTCTGCTGCTTGTCCGATTACGATTGGACCTGATCCGATTACTAAAATAGTTTCAATATCTGTACGTTTAGGCATGTTGTTTCCCCTTCCCTGCTTCTACTTCCATCATTTCGATAAATTCATCAAATAAGTGATTTGAATCCTCTGGACCTGGTGATGCTTCTGGGTGATATTGCACCGTGAAGATTGGATATTTCTTGTGACGTACACCCTCACAAGTGCCATCATTTAATGCGATATGTGTTATTTCTAAATCTGTATCTTTTAATGAATCAATATCGATTGCATAACCATGGTTTTGAGATGTTAAGTCTGTACGACCAGTACGTAAATCTTTTACCGGATGGTTACCACCTCGGTGACCGAATGGTAATTTGAAGCTTTGTGCACCACATGCTAGCGAGAAGATTTGGTGACCTAAGCAAATACCGAACATTGGCACTTTTCCGATTAAATTACGTACGGTTTCAATGCCTTCAACTACGTCCTCAGGGTTACCTGGACCGTTTGACAGCATAATTCCATCTGGATGCCAAGCTAAAATTTCTTCTGCTGATGTATTGTAAGGTACTACAAGCACATCGCAATCACGTTTATTTAACTCACGAAGAATACCGTGCTTCATACCATAATCAATTAATACTACTCGTTTGCCACGACCTGGTGATGGGTAGGCTGCTTTCGGTGATACTTCACGAACATGATGTGTAATCGCTGGTGTTGCCTGTAATTTTGCTACGACTTCATCCACATTCACTTCTTCATCAGCCGCCGTTAAAATAGCCTTTACTGACCCTTTACTGCGAATAATGCGTGTTAATTTTCGTGTATCAATTCCTTCAATGCCCGGAATATCCTTTGAAGTTAAGTACTCATCTACCGTTAAATCACAACGGAAGTTTGAAGGGGTTTTTGCTAATTCACGAACTACAAACCCACGGATAGCTGGTGTGATTGATTCAAAGTCATCACGGTTAATACCGTAATTACCGATTAAAGGGTAAGTTAACGTTACGATTTGTCCGTAGAATGAAGGATCTGAAATTGTTTCCTGATAACCTGTCATCCCTGTCGTGAATACAACCTCACCTTGTGAAGCTCTCTCACTACCGAACGCTGTGCCTGTAAATACTGTACCATCTTCTAAAATAAGTAAACGTTTTTTCATTACTCTGCCTCCTGGTATACGATATTGCCTTCAAAAATTGTTAGAACCGGCCAGCCTTTTGCAACCCAACCATTGAATGGTGTATTGCGTCCTTTTGATACAAAGCCTTCTGCATCAATTGTTTGCTCTTTATTTAAATCAATTAAAATCATATCTGCCGAAGCACCAACTTCTAATGTGCCATATGGTAAATCGAAAATTTGAGCTGCCTTGACAGTCATCCAGTCAATCAACTGTTTTAACGACCATTTCCCCGTTTCTACAAACTGTGTGTAAAGCAGTGGGAACGCTGTTTCAAAGCCTACAATGCCAAACGGAGCACCAACCATACCACAGCATTTTTCTTCTACTGTATGTGGAGCATGATCTGTAGCGATACAATCGATTGTGCCGTCCAGCATAGCTGCGTGAAGTGAATCTTTATCATCTGCTCCACGTAATGGAGGATTCATTTTCCAGTTCGCATCATCTGATGGGATATCCATTTCTTCAAGTAATAAATGATGTGGGCAAACTTCTGCAGTGACACGAATACCCGCTGCTTTCGCATCACGTACTGCACGTACAGATTCCTTCGTTGATACGTGACATACGTGGTAGCGTGCTCCAGCTGCTTCTGCCAGTAGTACATCTCGTGCAATTTGAACAGATTCACAAATCGATGGAATTCCTGGTAAACCAAGCTCTTGATTACGCTTCCCTTCATGCATCACTCCGTCGTAAATTAATGAGTTATCTTCGCAGTGTGCGACAACAACCACATCGTGCTGTGCTGCATCTTTCATTTGCTCATACATTGTTGAAGCAAGCTGGATCCCAACACCATCATCTGAAAATGCGACAGCCCCATGTGCTTTTAATTCTTCAATACTTGTACGAACCTCACCTGAGATATCTTTTGTTAATGAGCCATATGGAAGTACTCGAATAACTGCACTTTCTTTAATAAGACCATTTATCAACTGCATATTTTCTATTGAATCTGGCACTGGTTTTGTATTTGGCATCGCACAAATTGTTGTGAAGCCGCCTTTTGCTGCTGATGCTGACCCTGTAGCAATTGTTTCTTTATGTTCAAAGCCTGGCTCACGTAAATGTGTATGAACATCGACAAAGCCTGGTGCAACAACTAAACCATTTCCTTCGATCATTTCTGCGCCTGCTACATTTACATTTTGACCTATTGCAGTAATTTTGCCATCTGTCATAGCGATATTTACTGTTTGTAGCTCACCTTGTTCATTTAGCATTTGTACATTTTGAAGAACCTTTGTCATGTTACTCTCTCCCCTTTAAAATTGTTTCAACTATAGCCATCCGTGTATAGACACCATTACGAACCTGCTCGAAAATTCTAGAACGCTCGCATTCTACTAGCTCTGACGCAATTTCTACATCACGATTGACCGGTGCTGGATGCATAATAATTGCCTTTTCCTTCATTTGTTTCTCACGTTCAATTGTTAAACCGTACTCTTGATGATAGCTCTCTTTTGAGAAGCTTTTATTTACCTTATGGCGTTCATGTTGCACACGAAGTAACATAATCACATCGCTTATTTCGATTAAATCATCCCAAGAATGATGCGCTTCGAAACTGCCTTCCCACTCTTCCGGACAAAGGAAATGAACATTTGCCCCTAAGCGCTGTAACGCTAACGCATTCGATTTCGCTACACGGCTATGGCATATATCTCCAGCGATTGTCACATTCAACCCTCTAAAAGAACCAAACTCTTTTTTGATTGTATAAAGATCTAATAATGATTGAGACGGATGCTGACCAGTGCCGTCACCTCCATTAATGATTGACACATTGATGCCTTCAAGTAATTCATTGTAATACGCATCTTCTTTTGCGCGAATGACTACTGCATCCATACCAATCATTTCTAGCGTCTTTACCGTATCGTACAATGTCTCCCCTTTAGAGACGCTCGAAAAGCTACCGTCAAATGGGATAACGATACAACCAACTTTGCGCTCTGCCATTTCAAAGCTTGTTTTCGTGCGTGTACTTGGTTCAAAAAATAAATTTGCGACGTTGTGTGGGCGAGATAATGATGATGCTTCACCATTCTCAAAAGCTTGCGCACGATCTAGAATGTTGTTAATCTCTTCAATTGTTAAATGTTCCATCGATAATAAGTTCTTCATCATGTACCTCCACTGGGTTGTGTTTCATGAACGTTATGTATAACTAACGTTTTATAAAATCAATTTCGCCTTGGCGTAATTGCGTCCGGATTTTGAATTGTACGAGCACAATTCATTCCTTTCAAAATCCGTGACATCCGCCGGAGGCTTTACCTTCATACATTTCACCTTCAGAGGTGGGATGCATGAAGATAATAAAAGCCCCGTTGATGTCATCAACGAGGCATAAGGAGGCGTGACAAACTACAGCAGGATACATTCCTACTACAAGCTTATCTACAACTTCCCTTTTTTTGCCTCTCTGGACAATTCATTAAAAGGTACTTCTATGAATTTTTATTTTGATTGTACGGTACTGGTATATCTGCTTCTTTTTTACCTGGTAGAATGGCATTTAAAACAACACCGATAATCGCTGCTAATGCCATACCTTCGATACTTAGTGATTCCGAAATAACGAACTTCGCACCACCGATGCCAATGACTAAAATAACAGAGGCAATGACCAAGTTACGACTATTCCCAAAGTCGATATGATTATCAACTAACATTCGTAATCCACTTGCTGCAATGATACCGAAGAGCAAGATGGAAACCCCACCAAGTACAGCTGTTGGAATCGTTGCAATAACTGCCATTGCTTTCCCGAAGAATGATAGTAAAATTGCTACGACTGCTGCACCTGCAATGACATACACACTGTAAACACGCGTGATTGCAAGGACACCGATATTTTCACCGTAAGTTGTTTTCGGTGGACCACCGATTAATGCACTAATAAATGTTCCAATTCCGTCCCCTAATAACGAACGATGTAACCCTGGCTCTTTAATATAATCTCGATTAACAACTTTCCCTAATACTAACTGGTGACCGATATGCTCTGAAATAGTGACGATAACGATTGGTACCATTGTTAGGAGTAGCTTTGTTGTGATTTCAAAGTCGTAATGAACACCTGGGATTAAAAACTCAGGCTTTGCAAAGAAATCTGCTTTGGCAATTGGTGAATAATCTACAATTCCGATCATCATTGAGTAAATATATCCCACGATTAAGCCAATTAAGATTGGCATTGTGCTTAAAATACCTCTAAAGAAAATCGTGAAAATAATAGCTGTAAATAATGTAACTAACGCTGCTGAGAAGTGTAAAAAGCTATATTTACCATCAACATTCATCGCCATACTTACCGCTGTCCCTGATAATCCAAGACCAATTACCATTATAACAGGTCCTACCACAATCGGTGGTAAAATTTTCATAATCCATTTGTAGCCGCTTTTCCAGATGATTAGGGATACGATACCATATGTAATCCCGACTGCCATTGCACCAATCATCGCATGACCTGGATTAACACTTGAACCATCTTTATTTAAACCACCTGCGACAAGTAAAATCGGGGCAATAAAAGCAAAGGATGAACCTAAATATGCTGGCACTTGAAATTTCGTAATTAATAAGAAGAACAGTGTAGCAATCCCACTTGTTAAAAGGGCAATCGCTGGACTAAGACCAACCAACTGAGGAACTAAGATCGTTGACCCAAACATGGCAAACATGTGCTGGAAACTTAATGTCACTAGTTGGACTGGGGTCGGTTTATCCTTAATATCTAATACTGCATTTGACATAATGTTTCCTCACTTTATAGTTAGTCTTCTTTAAAAATGATGACGCAATCTTCTCCGTCTACCTCTTGTAAATTTACGACAATACGCTCTGTTCCAGATGTTGGTACATTTTTGCCAACATAATCAGCTCTTATTGGTAGTTCTCTATGTCCTCTGTCGATCAGGACTGCAAGTTGAATTTGTGAAGGTCGTCCTAAATCCATTACTGCATCAAGTGCTGCGCGTACTGTACGTCCTGTATAAAGTACATCATCGACTAAAATAATTTTTTGATTAACGACCACATCATCAATATCTACTTGTTCAACATGTGCCTGTTCATTATCATGCTTTGTCGTTAAATCATCTCGATAGAGGGTGATGTCTAGCTCCCCCGTACGGATTGGTTTGCCTTCAATTTTTTCAATTCGTTCTGCAAGGCGTCTTGCAAGAAAGGCACCTCGTGTTTTAATACCAACTAAAATACATTCATCGATTCCTTTATTACGTTCAATAATTTCGTGTGCAATGCGTGTTAACGCTCTTGCCATAGATGGGCCATCTAATAGCTCATTTTGTGCCATGTAAGTTTCCTCCTCTCTTTTATTTATTGTGGTCATGTGTCCATAAAAAAACCTCTCAAGGCGAATGGCCTGAGAGGGTTATATACGTGTTTAAATAGTATGTTGAAAAATTTGCAGCACAAATTTTTTACAACACATTCACATGTACCTTCTCAGCCTCTCTGGACTGTCATTAAAGGTGAATATTTAGTTAAGTTGTTCATTCACTTTCGTTAGTATAGACCTTCTTTTCCTATACGTCAATGCTTATTTCTTAAATCTAGTAATAATTGTTCATAATCAGCAGGAAGTGGTGCTTCGAACTCCATATATTCGCCTGATGTAGGGTGATCGAATCCTAAAATTCCTGCATGTAATACTTGTCCATTAAAGTCTATTGTCTTTTTTGGTCCATATTTTGGATCACCAACAAGAGGGTAGCCAATATATTTCATATGCACGCGAATTTGATGAGTTCGTCCTGTTTCTAAACGACATTCTACAAGAGTGTATTCACCAAAGCGTTCGATAACTTGGAAGTGAGTTACTGCATGCTTCCCTTTATCGACAACTGCTTGTTTTTGACGATCTTTTTGATCGCGTCCAATCGGTGCATCAATTGTGCCTTTATCATGTGCAATATGCCCGTGAACTAGCGCCGTATATTTACGTGTCACTGTTTTATTGACTAGCTGATTCACTAACGATTCATGAGCTGCATCATTTTTAGCAACCATCAATAATCCTGATGTATCTTTATCAATACGATGCACAATTCCTGGTCGCATAATGCCATTGATACCCGACAAATCCTTACAATGATGCATTAAACCATTCACTAGTGTACCCGTCATATGTCCAGGCGCTGGATGGACAACCATGCCCTTTGGTTTATTCACAACAAGGACATCTGCATCCTCATAAACAATATCAAGATCTAAGTTTTCAGGAATGACATCTAATGGCTCTGCTTCGGGTACATCAATTTCTACAATATCCCCTACTTTTACCTTATACTTCGCCTTGACAGTCTCTCCATTTACTTTGACAATACCATCAGTAATCCAATTCCCGATTTGTGTACGGGACCACTCTGATTGCACACCCGAAAGCGCCTTATCAATGCGCTCTCCCTGTTGTTGTTCTTCCATTGTATATGATACTTGCGTCATTCTTTCACCTGTTTCTTTCCTTTTTTATCTTCCATGATTATGCCAATCATTAATATTACTACCGCCATTGTTAAAGCTGCATCCGCAATATTGAAGATTGGGAAATCATAATTAATTACTGGAATTAATACATTTACAAAATCGACCACTTCACCTCTAAATATACGGTCAATAAAATTCCCTACAGCTCCGCCTAATAAAAGCATTAAGCCCACTTGAAAAATAGGTTTACCTTTAGCCTCTTTATGATAAAAATATAGGATGGCACAAATAACACCTATCGTGACAATGCTAAATAACCACATTTGGCCTTCTAACATTCCCCATGCTGCTCCTTTATTTCGATGAGACAATATCCCAAACCACGGATCCCATACTGAAATTCGTTCGCGTAACTCCATATTTTTCACAATTAGCCATTTCGTCCATTGATCTAAAAGAATCACGAATGCGGCCAATCCATAATATTTATACACAGACACTCCTCCGTTCGCTCAACATCTAACCTATTCTACCATAACAGCCCATCTCAGAATAACTAATATAGCATGAAAATATGGATCAATACCATTGTGTGGGGTTGATTTTCATTCCGACCAAGCGCTTTCCTGCGGATGTTTGTTGAGCTATCCGTCGCTTTGGTGGTTCTATCCATCATTTTGGTGGTTCTATCCATCATTTTGACTCTTCTTTCCGTCACTCTGGTTTCAATCCGTCATTCTGGCTCTTCTTTCCGTCGCTTTGGCATTTCTATCCGTCGTTCTGGCTCTTCTTTCCGTCACTCTGGTTTCAATCCGTCATTCTGGCTTTTCTTTCCGTCACTTTGGCATTTCTATCCGTCGTTTTGACTCTTCTTTCCGTCGCTCTGGTTTTCTTCCGTCACTTTAGCTCTTCTTTCCGTCGCTTTGGCCTTTCTATCCGTCGTTCCGGCTCTTCTTTCCGTCACTCTGGTTTCAATCCGTCATTCTGGCTCTTCTTTCCGTCGCTTTGGCATTTCTATCCGTCGTTCTGGCTCTTCTTTCCGTCACTCTGGTTTCAATCCGTCATTCTGGCTTTTCTTTCCGTCGCTTTGGCATTTCTATCCGTCGTTTTGACTCTTCTTTCCGTCGCTCTGGTTTTCTTCCGTCACTTTAGCTCTTCTTTCCGTCGCTTTGGCCTTTCTATCCGTCGTTCCGGCTCTTCTTTCCGTCACTCTGGTTTCAATCCGTCATTCTGGCTCTTCTTTCCGTCGCTTTGGCATTTCTATCCGTCGTTTTGACTCTTCTTTCCGTCGCTCTGGTTTTCATCCGTCACTTCAGCTCTTCTTCCGTCGCTTTGGCATTTCTATCCGTCGTTCTGGCTCTTCTTTCCGTCACTCTGGTTTTCTTCCGTCACTTCGGCTCTTCTTTCCGTCGCTCTGGACTTCCTATCCGTCGCTTCGGCTCTTCTTTCCGTCGCTCTGGACTTCCTATCCGTCGCTTCAGCTCTTCTTTCCGTCACTTTCGTCTTTCTATCCGTCGCTTTTGATCTTCTTTCCGTCGCTCTCGACCTTCAAAAAAACGCAAGCCCCCATTACTAAGGAGACTTGCGTTATTAATTACATAGAATGTAGATTCTTATTTTTATACGTGTTTATTTATGTTACGCGTAATACTTCTCAACAACTTCTGCACAACGCGCACATACTGTTGGTTGTGCTTCATTTGAACCGACTGTTTCAGAAATAGACCAGCAACGCTCACATTTTTCACCTGTTGCTTTTTCAACAACAATCGATGCATGCTCTAGAGCTAATGCATCTGCAGGTGCAGCTTCAATTGACGCTACTTCAAAAGCAGAAACGATTGAAAGTTGTGCAAAATTAATGCTTGCATCATTTAATAATGCCGCCACATCTTCTTTCGCATAAACTGTCACTTTCGCTTCAAGTGATTTACCGATTGTTTTTGCATTACGAGCTTCCTCTAATGCTTTTAAAATATCATCACGAACATCAATAATTTTTACCCATTTTGCACGTAGACTTTCGAAGTTTTCATGTTCATCTACCTCTGGGAAGTCTGTTAATTGTACAGATACCTCTTCTACAACACCTTGAGCATGTAAGTAAGACCACATCTCGTCACTTGTATGAGGGATAATAGGTGACATGACTTTTACTAATGTCATTAATGTGTCATAAATAACTGTTTGCATCGCACGGCGATCTTTGTTGTCATGGCCTTCGATGTACACAACATCTTTAGCAATATCTAAATAGAATGAAGATAATTCAACTGCTACAAAGTTATTCACTGCATGATAAACAGCTGCGAAATCATAGCGATCATATGCAGCACGTACAGTTTTTAATACATCCTGTAAGCGCATATAAACGTACTGATCCATTTCACGAAGATCCTCATATGCTACTCGATCTTTCGTTACATCGAAATCAGCTACATTTCCGTGTAAGAAACGGAATGTGTTACGGATTTTTCGATAAACCTCAGATACTTGCTTTAACATATCCATTGAGATACGAACGTCGGCTGTATAATCTACAGAAGCAACCCATAAACGCAGAATATCTGCTCCATATTGATCCATAACTTTTTTCGGGATAATGACATTCCCTAAAGATTTACTCATCTTACGACCTTCACCATCCAGCACGAAACCATGTGTTAATAGTCCCTTATATGGAGCATAGCCATTAATAGCTACAGAAGTAATTAATGATGAGTTAAACCATCCACGGTGTTGGTCAGAACCTTCTAAATATAGATCAGCTGGATATTTCATACCACGTTCTACTAGCACACCTTGGTGAGAAGAACCTGAGTCAAACCAAACGTCCATAATATCGTTTTCTTTTGTAAATTCACCGTTCGGGCTACTTGCATGTGTGAAGCCTTCAGGTAATAATTCTTTAGCTGTTTTTTGGAACCAAATATTTGATCCATGCTCACGGAATAATGCTGAGATATGGGCAATTGTTTCTGGTGTAATAATTGGCTCTCCATTTTCAGCATAGAAAATTGGAATTGGCACACCCCATGCACGTTGACGTGAAATTACCCAGTCTCCACGGTCACGAATCATATTATAAAGACGAGTTTCACCCCAAGCAGGTGTAAATGTCGTTGATTTTACTGCGTCTAGTAACTCATCACGGAATGCATCTATTGACGCAAACCATTGTGGTGTTGCACGATAAATAACTGGTTTTTTCGTACGCCAGTCATGTGGATAAGAGTGTGTAAAGAAGTTAAGCTTTTCTAAAGCACCGACTTCTTTTAATTTTTCTGTGATTAATTTGTTTGCATCATTGTAGAATACACCTTCAAAACCAGGTGCTTCATCTGTATAGCAGCCGCTATTATCAACAGGGCTAAGAATTGGTAGACCATATTGCTTACTAATATGATAGTCATCTTCCCCGTGTCCTGGTGCTGTATGAACACAGCCAGTACCCGCTTCAGCAGTTACGTGCTCTCCAACCATCACAAGAGATTCACGGTCATAGAATGGATGCTGTGCAACAATTCGATCTAATGCATCACCTTTAATTTCTTGAACAACTTCGTATGCTTCCCACTCAAGTTCGTTAGCAACTTTTTCTAATAATTCTTTTGCAATAATGAATTTTTTATCTGCAACTGCAACAACCACATAGATAAATTCAGGGTTCACAGAAATCCCTAGGTTTGCTGGAATTGTCCAAGGTGTTGTTGTCCAAATGATCATTTTAGCATCCGCTGGGACAACACCTTTAGCATCTTTAAGCGCAAAGCTTACATAAATCGAAGGCGATTTAATATCTTTATATTCGATCTCTGCTTCTGCAAGTGCAGATTCAGATGATGGAGACCAGTAAACTGGTTTTAACCCTTTATAAATATAGCCTTTTTCAGCCATCTTTCCGAAAACTTCAATTTGACGAGCTTCAAATTCAGGCTTTAATGTAATATATGGATTTTCCCAATCACCACGAACACCTAAACGGCGGAATTGTGTGCGTTGGTTGTCGATTTGCTCGTAAGCATACTCTTCACATAATTTACGGAATTCAGCAACAGACATTTCTTTGCGCTTTACACCTTTGTTCGTAAGTGCTTGCTCAATTGGTAAACCATGTGTATCCCAACCTGGAATATAGTTTACATGGTAGCCAGTCATAGAGCGATGACGCGTAATCATATCTTTCAGTACTTTATTTAAAGCATGGCCGATATGGATATCACCATTCGCATATGGAGGTCCATCGTGTAACACATACTCAGGGCATCCTTCTGTACGCTCCATTTGTAATTTATTAACGTCCATTTCATTCCATTTTTCTTGCATCTTCGGTTCATTTGCCGGTAAGTTCCCACGCATTGGGAAATCTGTTTTTGGCATTAATAAAGTATCTTTGTACTCAACCATTTTTCAATTCCTCCTTTATTTTACAAACAAAGAACATATGCACTTAGGCGCTCATACAATTACGACAGTTATTAGGCTTATCATTATAACGTGTGGTTGATTTCCGTTCCGGCCGGGCGCTTTCCTGGGGGCGTCCGATGAGCCGCTTCGCTTCGCTGCAGGGTCTCATCTGTGACGCTAATCCCCAAGGAGTCGCCCAGCCTACACTCCAATCAACTTATATACATGACATACGTTTTGTGAAATACCATCCTCAAGTTCTATTTATCGGCAAAATCAACACGTTTTAACAACAGAAGTATAAGTTACCTCCATTTGAACATAAAAAAGCCTCTCAATCCCTCAAAGGGACGAGAAGCTTATACTCGCGGTACCACCCTAATTGTAGCACAAAATTGTACTACCACTCTTAAAGCACGTTAACGTTGTGCATCACGAAATAACTTACTACATTCAGTTATTTTAGCTCAGAAGTGATGTTCATTGTTATTTGCTTGTTCGGGCTCACACTATCCCCAAATCGCTTAACTACGCCTAACAAATACTGTCTTCGTCTCTGCCTGTTTTGCATATGTGTTCAAAATAATTACTATTACATTAGTATATGAAAATCATACAATCACGTCAAGTTTCACTTATTGCTACCTAATATAGGATTAAACTTGATCGGCTTCCTGTGCTTCTTCAACAGATGCTTGAATTTCAGTAAGGTCAATATCGTATTGTAGCAAATGGTCCCAATCGTCTGCATTTAGTAAATCCAGTTGTGCCTCTACAAGCATTTTAAAACGATTACGGAATACCTTTGATTGCTTTTTCAGCTCATCAATTTCAATTGTTACTTTACGAGCCTTTGTTAAAGCCTCATTGATAATACGATCAGCATTTTTTTCTGCTTCCTTCACAATGAGTTTAGCCTCTTTTTGAGAATTTCTTCGTACTTCATCAGCTGCTTCTTGTGCAACAACAATTGATTTTTGTAACGTTTCCTCTAATGTGTTAAAATGTCTCGCTTGTTCTAAGGAAATTTCTAGTTGTCTGTCTACTTCCTTTTTTTCACGTAACAAAATTTCATAATCTTTGATAATTTGATCTAAAAATTCATTTACTTCATCTTCAGCATAACCTCTGAAAGATTTAGTAAACTCCTTATTATGTATATCAATAGGTGATAATGGCATACGATCCTTCTCTCCTTTACATGTACATTCGTACTTTCTATTATACAATTGTTCCAACAACTTAGCAGTAAAAATTAATGAAATTTACTTGATTTTTAGCTTTTTTGGGTCAATCGACCGATTTGTAAACGAATTTTATCTTTTTTTGTACGACCTTCAGTCATCATCATTTTTATTCGACCGCTTCCGCGTACAGATAAAATATCTCCTTCTTGTAATTCAAAAGCAACTGTATCCCGTTCAGTCCAATTGACACGTACCTTTTTACCTGTAATTAATGCTTGTGCCTTCTGACGAGAAATTTTTAAAACCGTTGAGATAATCACATCTAAACGCATAGAAGAAACCGTATGAGATTCTTCTAGCCACTCATCCTCGTTTTGTAGCAATGACTCCGTCTCTTTAATCGATTCTACATGTACCTTTACCTTGCCGATGCCTGTTAAATGTAAGCGTACATAATCAGCTACCTCAATCGCTACTACAAATTGTACAAGATGGTCATTGACACGAATATCACCGAATTTGCCACGATCCAATCCTAAAGATAACAAAGCTCCAAGGACATCTGGATGTCCTAATTGGACAAATTTCACAGGATATTGAATCGTAAATACTGTAAGCTGAAAATCTTCCTCCATAGGCTCATAATAAGTAGGATAAATCAGCATGCGTTGTCTTTCTGCTTCATCAAAGAGCCCAGCACTAGCTGTTTTTAATGTGTCATACTGTCCAATTATCGATGCTACAATAAAGCGCTGTCGAGGATCTAGAAAATCCGTAAGCTTTGGAGCATATCGATCCTCTACCTCATGCTGCCAGCCCATAACCTGTTCAATGAAAGGCTGTTCATCTTTTCTAAAATGCTGTATTAAATGCTCCATATAACTTCACCTCTATTATCACTCTTTTATTTGTACAATTTCATTGGTATTTTAAGGTTATCTAAAAAATAGGCTCACAGGGGGCACGGGGCGTCCGACGAGCCGCCTCGCTTCGCTCCAGGGTCTCGCTACTCACGCTTAGGAATTCTAGGGGATCACCACTAAATTGTTTAAATTAAGTATTCCCCATAAATAAAAAATCCCCACCATTCGTGAGGATTTCTTATATTAAAACATAAAGTATATTTTTTGAATTACAATAAAAAGCCCATTTTTAATAAAATTAAGCATAAAAATTGCCACAATTGGTGAAATGTCAATCATCCCGATTGGAGGGATGAATTTCCTGAAAATCCCCAAATAAGGCTCGCATACTTTTTTAAGGAAACGGCCAATTGCTGAATCTTGTACAGCAGGCACCCATGACATTAAAACATATCCAACTAACATATAAGAATACACGTTAAATGCTAATGATATATAACCTAGAATTATCCATAAATCCATATAAACTACAATCCTCGCTATTAATTATCGTCTAAAATAAAATTCGAAATTTCGCCAGACACTTCTACATTATCAGGTGTGCATAGGAAAATATCTTTACCGATTCTTTGAATATCACCGCTAAGCGCATAAACTGTGCCACTTAAAAAATCAATAATCCGTACACCTTGTTCTCGCTCAATACGTTGTAAATTGACAATCGTTGCACGCTTATTTTTTAAGTGTTCCGCAATATCCTGAGCTTCGGCATAAACTCTAGGTTCAACTAAGACAACTTTTGCGCCTTTAGAATTCATGGCTGCCTGCAAACTTACTATGTTGTTTGTAGGTGTTGTACTTTGCGGAAAAATTTCCTGAACCGGTGCTTTACGCTCCTTCATCATTTTTTTAGGCTTCGCAGATTGAATCTGTTGCTGTTGTTGTACGGGTTGTTGCTGTTGAATAGGAGCTTGCGTGATTTCTTCTTCTAGTTCTTCCTCAAGATAAAAGAAATTTTTAATTTTATTTTTCATGCTCATCCTGTTCCCTTCTTTCATTTCCAACAAGAGCCGTTCCAACTCGAACAAATGTAGCCCCTTCTTCTACCGCAATTTCAAAGTCATTAGACATGCCCATTGATAACTCGGTACAAGGAGCGTGCGCGAATCCTTGCTCGGCTATTTGCTGTTGACATTGTTTTAATTGCTTAAAAACAGAGCGAATAATTGTATCCTCATCTGTGTTTGGTGCCATTGTCATTAAACCAACAACTTGAATTTTTGTAAAATCCTTTAATGATTCAATAAAAGGCAGAACTTCTTCAATCGATAAACCATGTTTTGCTTCTTCGCCAGATACATTAACTTGTACAAAACATTTGACAGGTTTGTCTGCTCTTTTTTCAATTTCCTGCGCTAAACCTAAACGATCTAATGAATGTAAAAAATCAATACTGTTAATAACTTGTCTGACCTTACGTGTTTGTAAAGACCCGATATAATGCCAATGTACATCAGCTTGAATCGTTTCAATTTTACGATTTAAGCCTTCAGGACGGTTCTCACCTAAATGTATAAGCCCTGCATCAATTGCTTCTTGTGTTCTTTCTACAGAAACTTCTTTTGTCACTGCAATAATTTGGACTTTTTCTGTTTCACGATTTGCACGTTTTTTTGCTGTTTGTATAAGATCATTAATTTTCTTCAAATTTGCTAAGATTTTTGTCAATGTTTTTCCCAACTTTACAACAATAGTTTCTTTTATTGTAACAAGCAATGCTTGAATTATCAATGAATAGCCTGACCTATGTGAAAGTCCTTATACCCTACCTATGCTTTAAAATTGCTTAAATATTTTAATATGCAAAATATTTTTCTCTTTAGGATAATGCTTTTACTAAAATTACATCTTTCCCCACTACAAGTACATCTTTCATATACACTTTCCTAACAGATTCTTCTCCGCGAAAAAAGCCTAGATATTTACGGGGTTCAGCAATCATAAAAGCCGTTACATAGCCTGTTTCTTTGGATACCTCTGCATCTACCACAAATCCTAAAAAGCGTCCATTGCCTGCTTCAATAACTTCTTTTTGCTGTAACATTGAGAAACGCATTTTATCCCTCCCTAAATCAATTACTCTCAACATCGTTTTATCTCAACAAACTATGTTTTCTCTTTATATTTATGTGTTTATTGTTGTTTAAATGAACATGAATTGATTAAGGAATCTCTCTTTGGCAAAAAGAAGAGGTAATTTCCGTTCCAGACTACTCGCTTTCCTGTGGGCGAGCGTCGAGCCGCTTCCTCCGCTTTTGTTTTCGCACAGAAAACATCCGCTCCGTGCAGGGTCTCACCTGTCTCGCTTTTCCCATGAGAGTCGAGTAGCCTTCCATTCCAATCAATGATAGTGCAGTACTTTTAATTTATGCAATTAAGAATGAACGCTATGGCCACTTACCATAATCAAACAGAATAGAGAATGTTATTGTACATCTGCTGCGCAAACATTTTGCATACTATCACTATAAATTAAAGAGTGAAATGCTAAAAGACACTTACTAATGAATTGATTGGAGTCGAGACTGGGCAACATAAAAAAGTAAAAGGATTCACTCACAGTTTTGTGTGTGAATCCTTTTTGTTCTTCTGAAGGAGGATGTCGATAAAAATTAAAAGTTAGGTGATAAAACGTGAAAGTTGGTAGATAAAATTTAAAAGTTGGTAGATAAAACATGAAAATTGGTAGATAAAATTTAAAAGTTGGTAGATAAAACGTAAAAGCGGCTCATCGGGCGCCCCAGGAAGCTTTGCTCTTCGCGAAAGCGAAGCGGCAGCTACAAAGCGCCCAGTCGGAACGGAAATCAACCCCTGCCCTACTTAATTTATACCATTGATATAAATAAAATGCGCACCCTGAATTCGGATGCGCATTGTTTTTTTACTTATAATCTTTCTGCATTGTTTCGATTGCATTTTTTTCTAGACGTGAAATTTGCGCTTGAGAAATCCCCAATTCTTTTGCAATTTCAGTTTGTGTCTCACCGTAATAAAAACGCTTTGCAACAATCATTTGTTGACGATCATCTAACTTTTGCAAACTTTCCTTCACTGACACGTAGGCAACCCATTGATCTTCTGATACATCATCATCACGTAATTGGTCCATCATATAAACAGCGTCTCCACCGTCTGAATAAATGGGTTCCTGTAAGGAAACTGGGTCTTGAATGGCATCTAAAGCAAATAAAACATCTTCCTTTTTCATGTCAATCATCTCAGCAATTTCTTCAATTGTTGGCTCTCGTAAATTATCGGTTATCCATTGTTCTTTTGCCTGCATTGCCTTGTATGCAATATCTCTTAGAGAACGAGAAACGCGCAATGCATGATGATCACGCAGATGGCGACGAATTTCACCAATGATCATTGGAACAGCATATGTTGAAAATCGTACATTATGCTTCAAATCAAAATGATCAATAGCTTTCATGAGGCCAATACAGCCTACCTGAAATAAATCATCTGCCTGTTCACCCCTGTAGGCAAATCTACCGACTATACTGAGCACTAACCTTAAATTGCACATTACAAGCTCTTCCCTAATCTCATTTTCTCCAGCTTGTAAACGAATGAATAGTTCCTTCATTTCCTCGTGCTTTAAAATTGGCAAAGTCGATGTATCTAAGCCGCAAAGATCAACTTTAGTTCGCATATTCGATTCCTCCGGATGTTATTCTCTGACTAAACCGTTACATCAGTTTGTCCGAGAGAAACGAGAATATGCACAAAAGCTACGACCAATTTTAGGTAGGTTAAATTTCCCTCCCTAAGATATTGGCTGATTCAGATTTTCACGTAAATCTTGAATAATTTTCTTCTCTAATCGGGAAATATAAGATTGCGAAATGCCTAAATGATCAGCAACTTCTTTTTGAGTCATTTCAATTTTTCCATTGAGACCAAAACGACATTCCATAATATATCGTTCACGTGCACCTAGTAAATTTATGGCATGAAACATATGTTGACGCTCAATTTTCTTCTCTACATTGTCTAAAATAATATGCTCTTCCGTTCCTAAAATATCAGACAATAACAACTCATTTCCATCAGCATCAGAGTTTAATGGTTCATCTAGTGAAACTTCACCCTTCATGCGACTTGTTTTACGTAAATGCATCAAAATCTCATTTTCAATACAACGAGATGCGTATGTGGCAAGCTTAATATTTTTATCTGTATTGAACGTTTCAATCGCCTTTATTAAACCGATAGAGCCAATACTTATTAAATCCTCAATCGGCGTACCCGTATTATCAAAACGTCTAGCAATATAAACAACAAGACGTAAATTACGTTCAATTAGTGTATCTCTAGCACGTAAATCACCATTCATAAAGGATGCAATGACTGTAACTTCTTCTTCTCGACTTAATGGCACTGGCAATGAATCATTTCCCCCTATATAGTACGTTTCACGACTCCGAAACTTACTCCAAAATTTTTTCAAGCTAGCAAGTAGCCTAAGAAGCAATAGTTCTCCCCCTCTATGAGTTATTTGAAAGCGCTGAAAAATGTAAAATTGCTGCTGTGCTATGTGGAAAATTTTTAGCCTTTTTTGTTAAAACGATATATTCATTCGATTTCACTTGTGAGTGCTCCCCCTTTATATGCCACTCTTCAAAGCGAAAACCTAATACAACCGATTGCTGTTGTACTGTATTGACATGAATAAATCGAATGTAACGCTGATAATCTTCTGAAAACATGGATACATTATACGGATCAGTTTCTTGCCATTCTAACAATGATTTGCTAAATGCTGCAGGTAAATGTGGACGTAATGCTGAATAAGAGACAAAGTGAACAGGTTTTCCTGAAAGTGGCTCAATCGCTTGATTTCCCGTATCCACAAATGCAGAAAGCGGTATCTTTACATCAAAAATTTTTAACGTTGTATCAAACACAAACTGACCACTTAACCGCTCAAGCTTTACAAATCCCCATTGCTTATAAAAAGCTACAAGATTACCAACAGCTAATAGTAGGCAAATAATTATAAAATGGACAACAGAAAGATTCTTTAAATACGGTTGTAATGCTGTTAATAATCCACCAATAATAATTGTTGCTGTTAAAACGATCGGTCCTTGCTTTTGAAAGCTTCGAATCTTGAAGCGAAAAGCTAGTCCAATCAGTAAGATAAAGCTCAGTAGCGTCGTCAACAGCATTTGTCCACCTATTACAGCTACAAAACTACTACAAATAGAACTCATTAATAATCTCGTGTTCTTTACAAAAACCCCTGTTACTTTTGCCGTAAACTTGAGTATCGCTAGATTAAAAAGTGTATTAATGAGCACCAGCCATTCTCCATACATAACAGCCGCCTCCTACATACAAAGTTAGCATGTTACTCCCACAAATATTGTCAAACAATCGCATCATTTCATTAAAATGTTTTGACAAAATACATCTTTTCCTTACACATTTGAACATAATTAATTTTTTAGACGTTGAAAATGGTCAGGGAGATTTTTACGAATGTTGGAGCGTTTTATATGAGGATGATTTCTGTTCAGGCTATTCGCCGCTTTTCTGAGAGGCGACGTCGAGCCGTTTCCTCCACTATTGCTGTTGCCATGTGAATCAGTTGCTTTACGTTCCGACTAGGCTACATAATGAATCCTTTTTTTGCTCTTTTGAAGGTGGATGTCGATAAAAATTAAAAGTTGGTTGATAAAACGTGAAAGTTAGTCGATAAAATTTAAAAGTTGGGCGATAATTCCTGAAAGTGTTTCGATAAAACTAAAAAGTTGGATGTCATTTTGTTAAAAGGTATGTCATGTGAATTGGTTGATTGGAGTGAAGACTGAGCGACTCCTTGGGGATCATCAAATAGAGGAACGAAGGCTAAAACCATCACGTCCTGTGATAACGCCTTCATGACCAACATCGGTGCTGCTGCCGCTTCGCTTTCGCGCAAAAAACATCTGTTGGCCCGAGACTCTGCAGCGAAGCGAATGTTTTCTGTGCGAAAGCGTAGTGCTAACGTAGCGGCAGCAACAAAGCGGCTCATCGGACACCCCCAGGAAGCTCTGCTCTGTGCGAAAGCACAAAGCGCTCAGTCGGAACGGAAATCAACCCCTCGTTTTGCAGAAAAGCCATACTTTATTTAATGTTTCATATCAACACAAAAAGCTCGTATTTCACATAATGTAAAATACGAGCTTTTTAGAAGGTTGGATGCTGATTTATCCGCGATTTTTACGGTTACGTAAAAATGCTGGTACCTCAAGCGTGTCATCCTGTACATAATTTTGTTGGTTTTGACGTGGTTGCTCTTGTTGTACGTGCACCTCTTGACGTTGCTCACGAATCGGAGCTTGCTGTTGCGGTGCAGCATTTCTATTTGCATTTAACGTCGGTCTTGTAACATTACGCTGTTGCTGTAGAGCTTCCTCTGAGAAACCAGTCGCAATTACTGTCACAATAATTTCATCCTTTAGATTTTCGTTAATAACAGAACCGAAAATCATATTTACTTCTTCATCTGATGCTGATGCTACAATATCTGCAGCCTCTTGTACTTCAAATAGGCTAAGATTTGAGCCACCAGTAATATTCATGAGGACACCTTTAGCGCCATCAATTGATGATTCAAGTAAAGGACTTGAAATAGCTTTCTTAGCTGCTTCTGCAGCACGGTTTTCACCTGTAGCAATACCAATACCCATTAACGCTGAACCTTTGTTAGACATAATAGTTTTTACGTCTGCAAAGTCTAAGTTAATAAGACCTGGTGTTGCAATTAAATCTGAAATACCTTGTACACCTTGTCGTAAAACATTATCTGCTTCACGGAAGGCCTCTAGCATTGGCGTAGATTTATCGACAATTTGTAATAGCTTGTCGTTCGGAATGACGATTAAAGTATCAACAGACTCTTTCATGCCACCAATACCACCGATAGCTTGTGTTTGTCGTTTGCGACCTTCAAACGTAAATGGACGCGTTACAACACCGACTGTAAGAGCTCCTAAATCGCGAGAAATTTGTGCGATTACTGGCGCGGCACCGGTACCAGTTCCTCCGCCCATTCCAGCTGTAACGAATACCATATCTGCCCCACGTAGAACCTCTTCTAATTGTTCACGACTCTCTTCAGCAGCTTTTTTCCCTACTTCAGGATTTGCACCTGCACCTAATCCACGTGTAAGTTTTGTACCAATTTGTAGCTTTATTTCTGCTTTCGATAAATTTAGCGCCTGTGCATCTGTGTTTACTGCGATAAAGTCAACACCTTGTACACCATGTTCTATCATTCGGTTGACAGCGTTGTTACCGCCGCCACCAACACCAATGACTTTTATTACTGCAAGTTGATCAACACTTGTATCAAATTCTAACATTTCTTTTTCCTCCCACGGTAACTCGACTCTGTATCATTCATTACGCATTCAAGATCAATTATGCCTCGGTATAATTGCGTCCGGAATCGGCTTTGTGCTGGCACAAAGAACTCCTTTCCGATTCCGTGACATCCGCCGGAGGCATTAACTTCTTTCAGCAGGTGTTTGGACATCTGCTGAAAAGTAGCTTAAATCCGCATTCATCTCTCACCACCTATAGAGGTGGGAGACTTCTGCTGAAAGAAGTTAATCAAAAAATTTATCAAATAATTTTTTTGCTCTTCCGATTACGCTTCCTTTTGATTCTGAAGGTGCAGCATATTCTTGCTTCTTAGGTGTGGCTGTAGGGGATCCTACAACTGCATATTCAATAGGCTGCGTATTAGTACCTTTTCCATAAAAATCATCTTCTAAATAGGCGTAACGAATAAGTCCAACTGCCGTCGTAAATGAAGGCTCTCTAACGCCAATATAGTCAGGTGTATATATTCTAACACGTGTTTGCAGAATCTGGCGTGCCAGTTGAGCAATTCCCTCAAGCTTTGCAACGCCTCCTGTCAAAACAACACCGCCTGGTAAATCTCTAACACCTAGACGGGCTAACTCGTCGATGACTAACTCAAATAATTCTTCCAAACGAGCGCCAATTATTTCTGATATAAAGCGCTGACTGTACTGATCTGTTGAATCTGTCCCTACAACCGGTACTTCGAAGAGTTCATCATCTGATGCGTCATCATAAAAGGCATGTCCAAATTGATGTTTAATTTGTTCTGCCTGTTCTGTTGGGGTTTTTAAGACGATTGAAATATCTTTCGTAATATGATCGCCACCAACTGGAATGACACCCGTATGAGTTAACAGTCCTTCTTCGAATACTGTGATAGTCGTTGAACCGCCTCCTAAATCAATGAAAGCGGTACCTTGGTTTTTTTCATCCTCTGTTAATGCAAAGTAACCTGCTGCTAATGGTTGTAAATAGATTTCTCGAATACTTAGACCTGCACGTTCTACACAACGTAATACATTGTGTAAAAGTGTTTTGGAAGTTGTGATCATTGTGGCATCCATTTCTAAACGAATACCAATCATACCTCGTGGATCTTTGATTTCATCTAAATTATCCACAATAAATTGTCTTGGAATAATATTTACTAATTCACGTTCAGGAGGTATTGACATGACTTGTGCAGATTCTACCACTCTATCTAAATCATCATCTGTAATTTCTCTATTTTCACTATTTACAGCGACAACACCTTTAACTAGCTGTAACATCGTCTGGTTAGCAGGAACCCCTAAAACGACTTCATTAATTTGATACCCTGTCATTCGTTCAGCTTGCTCTATTGCTTTTCGAATCGATTGAACTGTTGCATCAATATCAACAATTGCACCTTTTCGAACTCCATTCGATTTTACATTTCCGACACCAATTACATGTAATTGGCCGTCGCTCATTTCACCTATTAATACCTTGATAGAGGAAGACCCTATATCAAGAGAAATATATAAATCTTGCTGATTCAATTAGCTGCACCTCCTTGAAAAAATGCTCTTATTCTCATTCTATTGTAAATTCGGCATAATGTCTAAGCAAATCGAGTATTTTGCTCAATTTTTCTCTCATTCTATGGAATTTTTGTTCCTTTTGTGACGTTTCTCATCTAAGCGAGTTAGTAAAATACGCCTAATGATTGCTATATTCTGGAACAAACGTACTCCGAAGGCAAAAATAGCAGCTAAATACAAATCTATCCCTAAATACACACCTAAAAAGGCTAATCCCGCTGCCAAAGCTATATTAAAAAAGAATCCTGACACAAATACTTTATCGTCATATACTTGCTGTAATTGAGCACGAATACCGCCAAATAATGTATCTAAAGCTGCTAAAACAGCTATTGACAGATAATTTTCATATATAGAGGGTATTTGTATATTTGTTAACAAGCCAAGGGCAAGTCCAAATATCAAACCTAAAAATGGTAGCCACATATATTATTCTCCTTTTTCCACCTCTGTTAAATAATCATTTGTCAATGGCTGCTCAAATGCTGGGATTGTTAAATGCTCAGTTGGTTCCTCTATTATTAAATTAAAGTTATCCAAATAAAAGGAATCGATAAATGTAGAAGCTTGTAACGAGTTGTACATTTTTTGAGCTTCTTTAAAAGAGCTTGTCCCAACATAAATTTCAAAGGGTGGTGCGGACAGTGGTACACTGTTCACTGTAGTCTTTCCATTTATGTCTCGAATGGCTGTCGTCTGAACAACGCGGTTTCCATCTATCGAGACACTCGCTGCATTGTTTTTAAACAGAGCATTTAGTAATTGGGTTAGTAAATCAGGTGTAATTTCTTTGATTTCAAACCCCATTTCAACTAATTCGGGTGCTGGTTCAACTCGAAGTATAACTCCTGGACCTGTGACTTCTGTTAGCCCGGCCTGTAGTTTTAAACGATTCAGCGTTTCATTTAATGCTGACTGTAAATTTGCTTTCTCAGATTGCTCATAGCGACCCACTACTTCATTAAGTGAGCGAATTTCTGCTAATAATGCGGAATGCCTTTGCTTCTCTTCTGCTAATTCCTCTCTTATGGCCCAAATATCTCGTGTATCTCGCTCAGCTGGTTGCTTTATGGTATTGTATTGTACCGCTATCATCAAACCGATAATAAATAGCACGATCGTTATTCGGGTAAACATATTTTTTTTCAAAATAGCCCCTCCTAGACGTATCGTAACCCCTCACAGATTTACGCCTTAGATCTTGAATTATGCAAAATTATCTATAAGCTACCTAGAGGCTATAACCAAATTTAATCTGTAAATATTAACTAGTAATCGTTTAACTTTCTACTTTTGCTTTTGGCATTGTAAGCTTTTGATCTTCTTCTAATGAAACAACAATATTGTCGTTTAATAATTGATCCACAACGCCACCAGTTAAGTTTAAGGAAGCTATTAACGTTGCTGAATCTCCTACAGCTTCGACGACGAATGGAGCTGGATGTTGCTTGCCATCAATAGTGATGACTGGTCCATTACAGCGTATATAAGAATTCGCCAAAACACGTTGACCATTAATAGCAATTGCTTGCGCACCAGAAATTTTAAGCTCATTGAGCAATTTAAAAATATGACTTTCATGCACGATATAATCATTAGGATTAGCGGACTTTGGATTGTAATCACCATCTTGAAGGGTAATACGTATCCCTTTTCCTTCTGAATTTAAATCGCCTAACAATAAACGTAAATCCTCTGCTTCTTCAACAAGCTTTGTATAATCCTTTTTGCTTGCGACAAATGATTTTTCATACTTGCGAATTTTTTCTTGCAAAGCATTCGCCTCTTCTGATAATTCTTTATTGCGCTCTTGCTGTGCAATTAACTCCTCACGATAAGAATCCTCTTGTTCGAAAAGCTTCTTATTAGTCGAACCTGCATCTCGATTATCTTTTGCCTGGTTGTAGGAATAGCCAATGATAAACCCCATAGTTATACAAACGATAAGCAACTGAAATTGTTTTCTTGAAAAGAAATTTTCTTTGCTATTCTTTTTCTTGTTGTTCATCTTTTTTCACTTCCTGGTTGGCCGCATCTTTATCCATATCAAGGTTTGCTTGGTTGTACTCATTATTGAAAGGGCGATAATACGAGCCGACCTCTAAATCGATAACCCCCTTTTCCAAATTTGGAATTTGCGCTACAAGTGAGGGGTAATGATTTAGTTTTTCTGCTAAAGTTTGAATAACAGCACGAACTTCGTAGCCATCGTTCATATAGAGCTTGATTGCATTAGGATTTGTCTCATTACTATTTGTATTGACTTGAGAAATTAATGCTAATACTTCTGGATTTAATTGAGCTAATTGCTTGACCAGCTTCTTAATTGTCTTTTCGCCAGTTATGCCGATAAATACAGGTGCATCAATCGGGATATCATCCCCAGCTTGTTCAAAGCGCTTGCCATTTTCAAGCAATGGATAATAAGTACCGTCACCAGCTAAGTACGCAACCTTTTTCCATTCTTTAATTTCTATTGTCACGCCTTGAAGCCAATTACGTTTAACATGTGCTTCTTTCACCCATTTATCCTTTAGTAATATTTCCTCTACGTCTTCTACTTTAAATCCCCACATCGACTTCCCAGTTTTAAGAGTACTTGTCTTCATATAATATTGTTCTTCTACTAATCGAGCACCGTTGACTGTTATGTTGTTGATTTTACTGTAAGGAGATTGAAAATAAAGGAGTACTGCTAACACGATAAAGAAAAGTAATATTAGCACTATAAATTTCCGATTTGTACGCTTTTTTCGTCGCTTTTTTAGCGTAGGTATGCGATCTTCTATGTCAATTACTTTCTCCAAAAAAGTACTCCTCCTTTATATTTATTTCGCTAATTGATAAATAATACCTATTATTAGCCACATTGTTACTAAAGATGTTCCTCCATAGCTGATAAAAGGCAATGTAACACCTGTTACAGGAACTAAGCCAATCACGACTGCTATGTTTAGAAATGCTTGTACCGCCAGCATTGTTACTAGTCCAATGATTGCGTAATATGATGTTCTTGTTTTAGCCCGCACTGCAAATTTATAGCCTGCATAAATCACCAGTACGAAAAGTGCTAAAATAACAAGTCCACCAAGCAATCCAACCTCTTCAAGAATTATTGCGTAGATAAAGTCATTTTGTGGTTCGGGTAAATATAAAAACTTTTGCCTACTTTGTCCAAAACCATGCCCGAAAATTCCAGCAGGACCTATAGCCATTAATGATTGTACAGCCTGAAACCCACTACCTAAAGGATCGACCCACGGATCGATAAATGCCTGAATCCGCTTTAGTCGGTATGGCGCTGTGACAATCAAGCCTACTAATCCAGCAATCCCAACAACCATAAACATCGCATAAAGCTTTAAAGGATACCCTGCCACAAAAAACAATAAAAACACAGACACTACGAGAATAAAAACTGACCCAAAATCAGGCTGTAGCATAATAAGTACAACAGGCAATAATAAAATCAATCCATGCCGCCAATTAATAATCGACGTACCAGTTTTATGCTGCGCTAAAATATGGCTCATGTATACAATGACTGTAATTTTCGTTAGCTCTGCTGGCTGAATTGTTAAAGGACCTAAGCCAATCCAGCTTTGAGAACCATTTCGAACTAGTCCAATTCCTGGTATAAGTACGAGGACTAGTAAAATTAACGAAAATATATAGGCCATTTTCCAAAAGGACTGCTCTTTCAAAATATTTAATCGAATAGTGATTAAAAACACTACAATAGCTACCGCAAAGTATAGACTTTGCTTCATATAAAACGGCATTTTTCCACTATAATGAACGGCACTCCAATAGGTACCTGCAGAATAGACGAAAATAATGCCGATTATAGAAAGCATCAATGTTGTGACGAGCAATAAATAGCTTTCTTTCCCTCTCAGTATTGCCATCCTTCCAAGTCAAGTATATTCTAAAATAGTTACAAGCTCATTACAGCTTCATTACAGCATCAATAAAAACATCGCCTCGTATTTCAAAGCTGTCATATTGATCCCAACTTGCACATGCTGGAGATAATAGAATAACATCGCCTTCTGCTGACATTGGCGCCGCGTAATGTACTGCATCCTCAACATTTTGGGCAATGACAGTTTGTTGTACACCACATGATTTTGCAAATTCTACAAAGCGTAGTCCTGTTTCTCCAAAGGCAACAACACCCTTTACATGGCTCATGCATGGACGTAATTCTTCAAACGAATGTCCTCGATCTAAGCCACCTGCCAGTAAAATAACTGGTGCTTGGAATGCATCTAAAGCACTTTTTGTCGCTAAGCAGTTTGTTGCTTTTGAGTCATTGTAAATCTTGCGGCCGTTCCATTCACGTACGAACTGAGTACGGTGACGAACTCCCCCAAACTTCGCTAAAACTTCTTCCATTTTAGCTTTGTCACAGCCGACTAAAATACAAGCTGCGACAGCCGCTAAAATATTTTCTAAATTATGCTTACCAGGCAAAGCAATATTTGCTCGATCTAGATAAGGCTCGCCTTGCCAGTAAATTGTTGTATCATCCGCACTAATTCCTTCATCCGTACGTCCATTAGAACTAAATGGTACCTTTTTAGCTTTTGATTGTGCTGCATAGCCAACAACAATCGGCTGATCAGCATTATAGATAAAATAATCGCTTTCATCTTGATTACGTGTAACACCAAACTTAGCTCCTGCATAGTTGTCAAACGTCCCATGATAATCAAGATGCGCATCATAAAGATTTGTTAATATAGCAATTTTCGGCTTAAAAGTTTTTGTGCCCATTAATTGGAAAGATGATAACTCTGTAACAATTACATTATCCTTTTGTGCTTCTCTTGCAACACCACATGCGACTGTTCCTATATTCCCTGCAATTAATGGTTTTAAACCACCGTTATTCAGCATGTCGAAAATTACTGTTGTCGTAGTTGTTTTACCGTTTGATCCCGTAATACCGATAAACGGCGCTTCACTAATTAAATAGGCAAGCTCAATTTCTGTCCATACGGGGATTCCACGGTTTATTGCATCTGCTACTATTTTGTTGCTATAAGGAATCCCTGGATTTTTCACTACTATTTCAAAGCCTTCATCAAGTAAATCCTCTGGGTGACGGCCACAAATAACCGTAATTCCCTTTTGCAATAGACCTTGTGCATCTGGACTTTCATCAAATGGTTTGGAATCATTGACCGTCACAAAGGCGCCGAGCTCATGTAAAATCTCAGCTGCAGCCACACCACTTTTAGCTAGACCTAAAACAAGGACTTTTTTATGTTGTAAATCTGAAAAGTTTCTCATAAGAACGCCTCCGATAAAACTGCAATCAATGCTACTGCTAAAGCAGTTGACCAAAAGACAAGTACTACCTTCCATTCTGACCAACCTGATAATTCAAAATGATGATGAATAGGACTCATTTTAAAAATACGTTTTTTACGAAGTTTGAAGCTACCTACCTGTAAAATAACGGATAATGTTTCAATAACAAACACCAATCCAATTAATAACAGTAGGAATTCTGCTTTTTCTAAAACAGAGACCATGGCTAAAGCTCCGCCTAATGCTAACGAACCCGTATCCCCCATAAATACTTTTGCAGGATTCGCATTAAAAAGTAAAAATCCTAGTAATGCACCCGTTACCGCAAATGTAAATAAGGCGATATCAGCTTGATCTTGGAACAGAGCAATAACACCAAATGCTGCAAAGGCAATAGATGCAGTACCTGCTACAAGTCCATCTAATCCATCTGTTAAATTTACTGCATTCGAGAAGCCCACTAACCAGAAAATTAAAAAGGCTACATAGAAAATACCAAGATCGATCGTCCAATCTGTAAATGGTATAGCAAGTGTTGTATCAAACGATCCTACATTTAGTAAGAAATAGGCCAAGACCGCAATGACAATCTGACCAATAAGCTTTTGAAGTGATGTTAGTCCTAGGTTACGTTTAAAAACAACCTTTAAGCTATCATCTAACAAGCCGATTACCCCAAACCCTACTAATACTAATAACAGTATGAAGGTATATGATGTAAATAAATCTAAAAAGCTACCTACACCAACAGTAGTGAGGATAATGGCAAGTAAGAAAATAATGCCCCCCATTGTTGGTGTACCAGCTTTTTTCATATGGGATTGTGGTCCCTCTTCACGAATACTTTGACCGAACTTTAATCGGCGAAGAAGTGGAATACTAATTGGTGCCAGGATAACTGTTACTATAAAAGCAAGAGCTAAAATGGTAAGTGTTGTTGCGAGTTTCATTGAAAAATCTCCTTTAAATCTTGTTTCACTTTCTTCTTGAAGAAAAAAGCACAAACTTTCATGTATTTATTACTACCCTTCATTATAATAGTGGTTCTTTCCCATTTTTTAAAGGTAAAGTTATATTAGTTCTCTAAATAAAGGTGAATGGTGCCATCTTGGTTAATAACACTATCCACTTCAGGCAGTTGATTGCCAATTTTAGTTCCTTCTCCATGCCATTCAATACGGAATGGATATTGTTGCTTGGCAATATCGTCCTTCGTTTGACCAATAAAACTTGGTACCTTCACAGTGATTGGGTCACCCCAACGATAATCCTTTTCAAGCTGTTCCTTCGATTTTTCAATGCCAACAAAAGGTGCAACGTCTTCAATAATTTGACCAACGATTGGCGCTGCTATCACACCACCAAACTGTGTTCCCTTTTTCGGGTTATCTACTGCTACATAAACGACAATTTGCGGATTATCCGCAGGTGCGAAGCCAATAAACGATACAATATATTCACCGTCTTTATAACGACCATTCTCTACCTTTTGCGCTGTACCTGTTTTGCCACCAATTCGTAATCCATCTCGGTAAGCTTGACGTCCTGAGCCCTTTGCTACAACAGATTCTAATGCACCTCGTACCTTTGCAGACGTCTCCTCACGAATAACCTGTTTTTTAACTTCCGGTTTAGTCTCTTTTATAATTTCTCCAGTATTAGGATTAATAATTTTCTTCACAACATATGGCGTATAAAGCTTGCCCCCATTTACTGCTGCGGCTACTGCTTGCACTTGCTGAATTGGTGTAACGGCAACACCTTGGCCAAATGAAGTTGTGGCCTGCTCAACTGGTCCAAAAGAATCCTTGGAGAATAGAATCCCTGAAGATTCGCCAGCGATGTTAGAACCTGTTTTTTGGCCAAAACCAAAATCTTTAACATATTGTAGTAGTTTTTCATTACCTATTCGCTGACCTAATTCAATAAAACCAGGGTTACAAGAATTTTCTACAACTTCAAGGAAGGTTTCAGAACCATGACCTTCACGCTTCCAACAGCGCAATCTTGCTCCTGCAACCATTGAATAGCCTGGATCATAAAAAGTATCCTTCTCTAAATCCACTACATTTTCTTCTAAAGCAGCACTAAGAGTTATAATTTTGAACGTCGACCCTGGCTCATATGTCATCCAAACTGGTAAATTCCGATTGTAGATAGCAGGCTCTACCGTTTGATATGCTGCCGGATTGAAAGTTGGATATGAGGATAACGCTAAAATCTCGCCAGTGTTTGGATTCATGGCAATCGCCATTGCTTGGTCAGCATCATAACGCTCCATTGCCTGTGACAGCTCACGCTCGACTACCTGTTGTACATCTACGTCTACCGTTAGCTCGATCGTTGCACCATCTTCACCAGCCTTCCAGGCGCTCTTTACGTTCGGTAAATTATTTCCTTTCGCATCTGTAAAGATCCGTATTGCAGAAGAATTAGCCTGTAACAACTTATCGTATTCATATTCAATTCCTGCTAAACCTTGGGCATCATAACCTGTGAAGCCTAAAAAACGAGATAGTAGGGTACCGTATGGATAATCCCTTGAATAATCGACACCACTATATAATCCCTCAATCTGCATACCTTGTAACTCTACTGCTTTTTCATAGGGAATGTTTTTTCCTTCAGGTGCCAGCTTTACTAAGTATTCTTTTTCCTTCATTTTTTTTAACAGCTTTTGTTCATCTACTCCCAAAACTTGTGCAATTTTCGCTGCCGCTCCTTCAATATCCTTACTTTGCGAAGGCATGAAATATAAAGTTGGCGCAAGCTTATTTGTGACAATATTTTTCCCCTTACGGTCAGTAATATGCCCTCGCTCATTGGCGAAAGGAATTTCTCGGTCCCAATTCTCTTCGGCTTTCTTTGTCAGATCTTTTTGATCTAATACTTGTAAGAAGACAAGCCTAATAACAACCGCAACAGCTACAAACATAAACAATACATATAAAATACGCAATCGCTTTTTAGAATGGATAGAAATCCACTTCATTCGACATCACACCTTGTTTTTTACAACGTATGAAATAAAGTGGGCTTCTATTCAGGGTTTATTCAGTTGTTTCACCCTCAGGTGGGGTCTCTACATCTTGCTTAAAGCTTTCAGCTGGCGTTTTCAGCTTCACGACAATCGGTGAACTATCTGAAATTACCGTACCTGCCGAGACGCTTTGACTATCTACAAAGCCCTCTCCAACAACTTCAATTTCTAAATTTGCCATTGTCTTAAAAGCAAGTACATTACGTAACGACCAATTGGTGAAGTCTGGCAACGTTATATCACCCTCAGTCTTTAAAAATACAAAATTACCTTTTACAAGTTTTTGAGGACCTTTTGGATATTGATCAATAATTTTACCGCCACTACCAACAATAACTGGCTGTAGACCATCGTTCGCAAGCTCTACTTGTATAGCCTCAGCACTTTGACCTGTGTAATCTTGTATTTTTGTATCGTCAACATGCTTTACATCTTCTGGATTAACATTTAAATACTTCAAGCTATTTAACATAACAGGGTTAAATATTTTTGAAACTGGTACAGAACCGAGTTCACCTGTCTTTAGCTTTGGTCTCTTTACAGAGACATACATGATGAGCTGAGGGTTATCTGCAGGAGCCATCCCTAAGAAAGAATACAGAAATTGATTTGCTCCCCATGAATAATTACCATTTCCTAGTGGAATTTGGGCAGTACCTGTTTTCCCTGCTACTTCATATTCATCAAGGGTAAAATCCTTCGCCGTACCATACTTAGCTGTTAACGTAGACGCAAGGATTTCTTTTACTTGCTTCGCTGTGTCGGCTGAAACTGGTTGTCCCTTTTCAATCGGCTCATGCTTTTTAATCGTTTTTCCCGTCGAAGGGTCAACGATACGATCTATGACATAGGGTTGCATCATTTTCCCGTCATTCGCAATCGCTGTCATTGCTTGAATTAACTGAATCGGCGTTACTGTAGAACCTTGACCGAACGTTGTTGTCACTCGTTCTACTGGATATCTCGATAAAAGTTTTCCCGATGCTTCATTCGGTAAATCAATACCTGTTTTTTTACCAAACCCAAATCGATCTAAATAGTCAAAAAAGACATCATTACCAATTCTTTTTAGAAGGTGAGCCATTGCAGTATTGGATGAACGCTGGAATCCTTCTAAATATTGAATCGTACCCCAACCATTCCCATTATTATGGTCTCTAATAGGCTCGCCAAAAACCCAGTATGTTCCTGATTGATACCACGCATTTGGATCCCACGCCCCTGTATCAATAGCCGAGGCTAGTGTGAATGTTTTCATCGTCGAGCCTGGTTCTATAGTCTCTTCAATAGCCTCGTTCAACCATTTCATGTTGTCGCCTTCACGTGTATCAGGGTTAAACGTAGGTCGCTGTGACATCCCAAGGATTTTACCAGTTTTCGGATCTGCCACAATAGCTGTCATCGCTTCAGGGTTATATTCCTTTTCAACCGCTGTCATCGCTTCCTCTAAAAAGCTTTGAATAGTTTTATCTAGTGTTAAATAAATGTCATCACCATTTTTCGCAGGTGTCACCATTTTTTCACTATTCGGCAATAAATAACTGAAAGCATCTGTCTCATATTCAACCTTACCGTCTTTTCCGGTTAGTTCTTTGTTATAAGTAAGCTCAAGACCCATTTTCCCTTTTGTCGTGAACGTACCATCCTCATTTTCCTCTTTTAGTGCAAAACCAATTAAGTGCGAGGCGAATATACCATTTGGATAATAACGTTTTAAATCGTTTACAAATAAAATCCCCGGTAATTTCTCCGCTTTGATTTTACTCATAATCTCATGGCTTATTCCACGACCCGCACTACCAAATTCAACTTGATAAGGCTTTGTACCATCACTTTTCAACCTAGTAAGCTGCTTATAGATTTTTTCTTCATCCATAGAAGGAATATATTCATGTAATATTTTCGCAGTTTTTTCAGCATCTACTACATGTCGAGGGTTTTTTGCATCCGTCGTGGCTTGTTTATTGACGACTGCGATTAGTCGATAACTAAGTGTATCCTCCGCGATAACTTGTCCATTTGTATCGTAAATTTTCCCACGGCTTGCTGATATTGCACTTTCTTTGCTATATTTCGCTGCTGCTCTTGCCGCAAGCTCTTGTCCTTCCACTTCACCTGTCGCCTGTAACATAAACATTCTTGAGAATAATAGAAAAAAGAGCCCTCCATAAAAAATTAATAATAGAAAGGCTCCCCATTGGAATCGAAATCTCTTTTTTTTCATTCTCCCGGCACTACCTTTACATTTTTCTCATTTTGAGTTAAACCGAGTTCTTTAGCTTTTTTCCATATGTTGTCGTATGTAGAAAGTTCACTCACACGAACTGTCAAGTCAACATTCTTTTTTGCAATCTCTCCTGCTTCAGTTTCGATTTTTTGAATGTCCATGCTTGTCGTTTGAATTGCTGCTTGCTTGTTCAAAACTAGTACCGATAATACAGCAACAATGCTAACTAAAAAAATTAGCATTGTTTTTTCAAACTTCTGGTTCGTTTTTTTGCGACGTATGATAGTGGGTTGTGGACTAGGGGGTGTTATCGGTTGTTGCACTTGTTGTTGCTGGTGCTGCCTTACACGAACTGCTGCCATTTACTCACGCCCTTTGTCGTTAATTTTCTCCACCACTCTAAGCTTAGCTGAACGAGCACGATTGTTTACTGCCAATTCTTCATCAGAAGGAAGAGTCGGCTTTCTCGTGATAAGCTTTAAAGTTGGCTTCATGTCATCTGGAATCACTGGTAAATTCGGTGGTAATTCCGGTAATGATGACGCTTCCTTAAAAATAGTCTTGCATAGGCGGTCCTCCAATGAATGGAACGTAATGACACTAATGCGTCCACCTACGTTTATCATATCAATCGCATCGACTAATGAATCCTCTGCCGCGCCTAGCTCATCGTTAACAGCAATTCGTATTGCTTGGAATATGCGCTTCGCTGGATGTCCACCTTTACGGCGAGCCGCTGCTGGAATACCCTCTTTAATAAGTTCTACAAGTTGGCCGGTTGTTTCAATCGGTGCCACCTTACGTGCTTCTTCGATTTTACGAGCAACTTGCTTGGAAAATTTCTCTTCTCCATAACGGAAAAATATACGTACTAAATCTTCATATGCCCATTCATTCACAACATGAAATGCTGTAAGTGGTGCCGTTTGGTCCATGCGCATATCTAGAGGCGCATCATGGTGATAACTAAAGCCACGTTCTGGTGTATCAAGCTGAGGTGAAGATACGCCTAAATCATATAAAACACCATCAACTTGCTCAATACCAAGCGCTAATAGCTCTTCTTTTAAATAGCGGAAATTCGAATGAACAAATGTCACACGCTCAATATATGGCGCCAATCGAATTTTTGCATTGTTAATAGCTGTCATATCTTGATCGAAGCAAATTAGACGCCCTTTTTCAGATAATTGTTGTACTAAATATTCACTGTGTCCTGCTCCACCTAACGTACAGTCCACATATACACCATCAGGATCGATGTTCAACCCATCAACAGTTTCTTTTAATAACACGGTTGTATGATCGAACATACCACTCGCTCCCTTCTGGCCTTAACTAAAAAAAATTTAGAAATCAAAGCCAATCATATTTTCTGCAATTTCATTAAAGGATTGTTCCGACTCACTAAAGTAAGCTTCCCAAGCATCTTTCGCCCATATTTCAATTCGATTCGAAACTCCTAACACGATACATTCTTTTACAAGATGTGCATGCTGCATAAGAGTTGAAGGAATGTTAATGCGCCCCTGCTTGTCTATCTCTACTTCCGTTGCCCCAGAAAAGAAAAACCTTGCAAATGCACGTGTATCCTTTTTGGTCATCGGTAAGCCCTTTAATTTTTCTTCGAGTTTTCGCCATTCATCCATAGGATAGCCAAATAAACAATTATCAAGTCCGCGTGTTACAACAAACGTTTCACCTAAGGCGTCACGAAATTTTGCGGGCACGATTAGTCGTCCTTTCGCATCAACAGAGTGTTGATATTCTCCCATGAACATGCTATTCACCCCACTTTATTAAATAATGTACCACATCCCCCCACTTTCCACCACTTTTTTTAAAAAAAACTTGACATTTTAACACTTAATACGTGAATAGACCTTTAACAAATTATTGAACCCATGATAAATGACACAAAAAAAGAGCTACCCTTAGTAGGATAGCTCTCCATTTACTATTTATGTCGTCATTGTTCATCAAATTAACATTGTATTAAATTGTTAATTAGGTATAAAGTTACAAACATTGGAATTATAAATAAATTAAATAATGGTGATTGCCAATGCTATAATTTTGTTTCAGCATTTCAGTAATTAGCATAGGTCCAAACTCATTAAAATATTGATAAGGATTATAAGTTCTTTCCTGGAATCCTTCATTTGGATACAACTCATTTTGTAGCGTCATAAATTTTCGAATTGTCGTTTCATGCTTGTTTAGAACAGTTTGTTCAACCTTTTGCTGTAAATACTCAAATTGCTTTAGATGATTCTCTTTATTTTTCACAAGAATTTTATCTAGTAATAGTTGTTGTTCTTCTAAATAAAGTTGAAGAGCCTCATACTTTTCTAAAAGATCTTGTTGCATCACCTGAATTTGATGCTTCGCTTCAGTATCCTGTATTTCAGCAATAAACTGTTCTTTAAGCTGTACCGCTTTTCCATCCCAAACATCGGCAACATTTAAACGATATTCACGCAAAAGTTGTTCTACGTGACGTGTGACAATCGTGATATGAAGACGCGGAGCAAAAATCGGCATTTGTAAACCTAATACCGCAAACGCATCTTTCAATGTCGCCCAGTATGCAAGCTCCCCTGGTCCACCAACAAACGCAAGCACAGGCAATGTCATTTCCTGCATTAGCGGACGCGTCACAACGTTATTACTTAACTGCTCAGGATGTTTTTCAGCAATTTCTAAAACTTCCTCACGTGATAGCTTGATATTTGCAGCTAGATTTACAAATTGCTGATTTTTTCTTTCTAAAAGATGACGCTCCCCATCTTCTACATAGAATAAATTGGCCGCTTCATTTGATGCCAAAATAGGAGTGCCATAGCCTGCACGTTCAAGCTCCTCTTCTTTTTCTGTCACCACTCTAGCAATTTCTTCATTTTTATGAATGATACGGGTAAAATTATCACGCTCATATTGGCGGAATTTAAAGTCTGCTGCATCAACCATCAATAAACCTTCATCTTTAAACAATTGATTCATAAGTTGCGCAAAGAAGTCCGTAAATGTTTCACACTCATTAAGAGTATCCACTAATTGTTTCACAAGCATTTCAGTGAATTCTGTTTCGCCCATATCCTTCGCAATCGTATTAATCAATTGTGTCATTGATTCTTTGTTTATACTTGTTTCAGAAGCCATCGTTTTACGTCTTGAACGTTCACCGTAAACACGTTTTTTAATATCTTCACCACGTACTGTATACGTATGGTTAATTTCCTCTAAATCATGATCTTCACCAGCTATCCAAAAAACAGGAACAACCGGTCGTTGAAGTTTTACACTTTGCTCTTTTGCTAATGCAATGACCGAAATCGCCTTATGCACTGAGAAAAGAGGACCTGTTAAGATACCCGCTTGTTGCCCACCGACAACTGCAACAGCCCCTTGCTCTAGTTGCTGCAAATGTTCATTCGCTTTCTTTGATAAACCGAGCGGCTCCATAAATTGACGTATGATGGCTGTTAATTCTTTTTGATCATATGCATGCTGATCTAAATATTGCGCTCGTTTTTCAAAAGATTTATCGTTATATGCGTATTCAAAAAACTCATGGATGGCAGTATTCGACGACCAATAATCTGCTAGCAAACGATTTTTTATGGGTACTTGGATTGACTCCAGTTTCATTTAACACAAACTCCTCTACTCACTAAATCATCTTCTTACTCTTCATAAGCAAACTTGAAATAAAATAAATCCCTTTTTATACTACTAAGCAATTAGAACGTTTATCAAACCGACAATTCCCAACAAATATTTAGAAAAACAGTATACGATTTTTGCCAGATACTCAAACGTTGTCGTACATTGGAATTTTATTTAATTTTTTGCACATATAGAGTTATTAATATAAAACAATCTTTAATGCTATTATTTTAACGCTTATGGCTTCAACATGAAAAGAAAATGCTTAGACCGCCTGTAAATATTCTATAACAGATTGAATAACACCTACTATACAAATAACAATATACGCCGTACTTAACAATAAAAATTGAAAGCGCCAAATTTTCCTAAGTAGCGATTTCACTTCAATTTCCTTTTTCGTTCGCCAATCAATATATGTAAAAATCATTGCCATCATTATCGCCAACGTTATTAATAGCGCACTAACATTGACATGCCACAGCACACCAATTGCTAGTGGTACTGAAAAAAACAAACAGACCGTTGTCACGTCAGATGCCACTCCAAAAGCATGAGTACCTCGAATTTTAACCTTTCGACTAATTAAATAGACGATCACAAAAAGGAGTATTGGACAAAAAATAATGATACTTATTATTATATGTAAAAAATCTTTCAACGTCTTTCACCGCTCTCCTCTATCGCAAGTACTTGGTGGTATAAAGTGCGTAAAGTAGGCAAATCATGACCTTTTGCTAGAGCTTTTTCTAATATCACTCCTACAATCGTGTCAATTTCACTTTTTCTCCCATGTATCCGATCCGCTAGCATAGATGATGTATTACTTGCTGTTTTTTCACATAACTCTATCACCTTGAAAAAAGGTATAGCTTGTTCTATGCCTTCAAAAGCATCTGTTAATTCTTGATAGATAGTTTGCATTAATAAAAATGCTCGCTTATTCGTTACTAATTCTCCGTTCCTCACTTGCAATATGGCCGTTAAAGGATTAATCAAGCAGTTGAATACAGCTTTCTCAAACAACATTTGTTCAGCATTAGCAACCAATTCAACTGGATACAAGGAATTTTCAATTTGTAACAAATCGTTAAAGGCATCACTGCCCCCTCGCTCTATCGCAATTTTACAAGGACCTACACCCCTATGTTGCACGGTTACCTGATCTATCATTTGAGCACCAAATGACACAGAACAAAAGGCAATATTTTTTTGTGGCAAACGCAGTGCTTCATCAAAATGCGCTAAACCATTTTGCATAAACAACAACGAAACTGTACTTGGTAACGCAGATAATTGTCCGTATAGCTCTTGTAATTGACCATACTTAACAGCGATTACAATTAAATCTTGCTGTGGTAACTCCATTAATTTCGTAGTTGAAGCAACTTTTTGCACAGTTTTCGTTCCATCAACATTCTCTCGTGTGAAATACTTCGCATTAAGTTCATCTACCTGCTCCAGCCTTCTTGCAACCAACGTTACAGACATACCAGACTCAGCTAAAAAACTTGCCGTTAACAAACCTACAGCACCTGCACCAATAATCGCTACATCCACAATCCATCACACCTCCCATATATACAATGGACAATCTAACATAAGAGAACGCCCTCCTAAACAGTTCTACCGCAATTACATCTTAGCCGCTACCGACCACCAATCAATTATGCCTCGGCATAATTGATTGGTGGTCGCTTCGCTTTCGTACAGAAAACATTTGTTGCTGACTCTTCGCTTTCGCACAAAATCACTTGTTGCTGTCGCTTTGCTTTCGCACAAAAAACACCTGTTGCTGTTGCTTCGCTTTCGCACAGAAAACATTTGTTGCTGTCGCTTCGCTTTCGCACAGAAAACACTTGTTGCTGTCTCTTTGCTTTCGTACAGATAAATTGCCACAGGACGTGACGTTCGGACTGAGTTCCTCTATTTCAGCAGATGTTTGGACACCTGTACCTGTCGCTACAAAAGACATTTGTAACTGCCGTTTCACTTACGTTACATTAGACATTCGCTGAAAGAAGTTAAATGATCCTTTTCGTCCCTTTCTACAGAAGGAGGTGCCTTAGAATGATCTCTAAGGCACCTCCTATGCAGCTTCTTTTATTATACAGGATTGACTAAGTGTTTACGATAATATAATAAGCGAAACTTTCATCAGTGGTTTTTTCTCACTAATTATCAGCCTTCACCTATTGGAATTTTACGGACCGTTAATGAGGGATAAATATTTTTTGAAACACTCAGCGCAGCATTATGTTTTCATTCAAGTTTACATTTTTTCTAAGTACCTTACTCTACAGCACTTTTAACTTTCGTCAGATTCCTTATTTTAATCTTTCATTAAAGAATACCCTTGCTGCAACCATTTCACTAGTTTATCGTGCTCATTTTGTAATTCGCGGTGCCTTACTTCGAGACTTTGATAGGCTTCTGTTAATTCATCAAAACTTGTTAATGCCAACTTCAAATGGCTTCGCATCGATTGTTGTGGCTGATTTCGGACAGCTAGTAGTGACTGACTATATTGACTACGTAATGTTTTATTCCAACGGAAACCACAAGCTTGTTTTGTACGACCTAGTTCAGCAGCAGCCAATTCAAAAGCTTCTAGCTGTGTTTTGCCATTTTGCACATTATGCAACACAATTTCTGCTAATCTTTCATCGTCTTCCTTTGTCCATTGATCTTTTCTTTTTTTCAATTCCATAATCTATCACCCTCGCATTTTTTACTACTATATGCGTGAGCGAGCAAAATAGAATCATCGAATTAAAAAAGACAGTGATTATGTTTTCTTATAATCACTGCCGTTATACATTATTTATTGTTTTTCTTTGTTAGGAAATTAGCAACTGCCTCGTGGTGAGCTTCACTTTCCCACAATTTCGCACATGTTCGAACTTCCTCCATAACACGTTCATACATATTACGTTCACGCCACTTACGAAGCTCAATTTCTTTATAAGCCTTATGAACAGAAGGATGAATTTTACGCATATGTTCGATAAAATCGTTCAATGCCGCTTCTTTTGAACCTTCAAAAACGCGCATTGCCCAACCAATCTCATATAGTAATTCCGCCGGATAAGGCTTCGCATCGACTAGCATCTTCATCGCACGATCATGGCGTAATCCTCGTTCGAATAAGTATGTACCGCCACCCCAACCGCTTGTAATTGCTAATGTCCCCTGTATAAAACCGCACTTCGCATGACTTGCCACTAGACGAAAATCGCAAGCTGTTGCAATTTCACAACCTCCACCAACCGCTGTTCCGTTAATTAACGCAATCGTAGGTACAGGCAATGTTGCAAGGTCATATAATATTTTACCCATCTTACCTAACATCCCGAACGCTTCATCCTCTGTTTCAAGCGAATGAAACTCAGATAAATCGCCTCCTGAGCAAAATGATTTATCCCCCGCGCCCGTCACGACCAAGAAACGAACATCATCATGATTACGAATATATGTAATGACTTCTTGGAGCCCATCCATAACCTCATCATTAACCGCATTCCGTTTTTCTTCTCGATTAATCGTAAACGTCATAATACCTTCTTTGTTATCAATTATGTAAGCCACACTATTTCCCCCTTTGTCCCGATGGATAAATTGTATCATACAATTATTATAGTACTATATATCTTTTCGTTATTGCCGGAAAATTCCGTCTCTTCAAACTAACAAAAAGGCTAGTAAAGAGCCATGGTCTCTCTACTAGCCTTTTAAGTGAGCAAACACTGTATTATTTGCTTACTACTTCTTTACCTTTGTATTGTCCGCAAGCTTTGCAAACACGGTGTGATAATTTTGCTTCCCCACAGTTTGGGCAAGCTACCATACCAGGTACAGATAGTTTGAAATGCGTACGACGCTTTCTTTTTGCAGTTTTAGAAGTTCTTCTAAATGGTACAGCCATTGATGGCACCTCCTTACAGATCGTCTATTCGTCTGTTTGATCAAAATACTTAGCTAAATTAGCAAGTCTTGGATCCACTTTTTGTGTGTCAGCTTTTTTGTGTAGTTCAACGTCTTCATCTGTTGCGTAAGACCAGTTTTTACCACCTTGCACTTGTCCTTCGGTATTCTCCTTGAACACTTGCAAAGGTATTTCAAGAAGCACTAACTCCTCGATAACCGGCTTCATGTCGATTACTTCACCATCAATATAGTGAATTTCTCCGTCATCTTCCCCTCGTTTATCCTCGTCAATCCAGCTGAAAATTTCAACTGTCTCAACTTCGATAGGAAACTCAACATCTTCCCATGTGCGTGCACATGGTAGTGTTAACGTCGCTGTCACAGTTAGCTGACATGTCATTTGCGATGCACCGAAAGTACATAGCCCTTTTACATGAACGGGCGAAATTGCTCGAATATCCTGGTTTCGCTCCATCACCTCGTCCAACTGGACATAGGCATCGATTGGCATCCCGTTTTGGCGGTATTTAGATAATTGATGAATTGACCATTTCATTCGTTTAATCACCTCGAGACAACAATGTTGATTATATAATGTGTAAAAATAGATGTCAAGATAATTTCTTGTCACCACAATAAAACCCACCTATAATTATATATTATACTAAGTGAATTTGCTCCAAATCGTTCTATAATAAGCAAAAGGCTCCAAATTTACAAGAACGAGAAGCAAATGAAAAAGGGGGCTTAAATTTGCAAGCAGTCGGAATAGTTGTTGAATACAATCCTTTTCACAACGGACATGCCTATCATTTGGAACAGGCAAAAAAAGTAGCACAAGCGGATATTGTCATCGCCATCATGAGCGGGGATTTTTTGCAGCGTGGTGAACCAGCCATGGTCGATAAATGGACACGTACAAAAATGGCTCTAACAGGTGGCGTTGATATAGTCATCGAGCTACCCTACGTTTATAGTACCGCACCTGCAACCGATTTCGCAAAAGGTGCAATTTCCTTATTATCAGCAATTGGTTGCGATTCTTTTGCCTTTGGAAGCGAAGATGGTTCCATTCAACCCTTTATGAATACGTTTCAGCTCATTAATAATCATCGCACTGAATATAACACTCTTATTAAAGAAAGCCTTAAAACGGGTGCAAGCTATCCTAAAAGTCTACATTACGCCTATGAACAGCTTTCTCAAAAATTCCCTGCAACATACATTGATTTGGGACAGCCAAACAATATACTTGGTTTTCATTATATTGAGGCTGCCAAAGTGCTAAGTAGTAACATTAAGCCTTTAACAATCCCACGCATCGTTGCAGGTTACCATGACGCTTTACAAGAAGGTGCATCTATTGCTAGTGCCACAGGAATTCGCAAGGCTCTAGCAACAACTAGCACCCTACAAAGTGTGGAAGATTTTCTCCCTAAAGCATCGTTTGATTATTTAGCTGATTGGCACGAAAAATATGGGGAATTTGCAAGTTGGGAAACTTTTTGGCCATTGTTACAGTTTACGCTTATTCGGCACACACCTCATGAACTTACGCGCTATGCTGAAGTAACAGAAGGCATTGAGAATGCTCTAATTAAAGCAGCGAAAACAAGTCATTCATTCAGTAGTTTTATGGAGAAAATTAAATCAAAACGCTATACTTGGACGCGTCTTCAACGTATGCTCACACACATTTATACTGGGTTTACAAAGGAACAATTGCAAAGCTTTGACGCTCCATCTAGTATACGTTTACTTGGTATGAGCAAGAAGGGACAAGGCTATTTAGGCATGCATAAAAAAGATATACCTTTACCTTTAATCAGTCGTGTAGCCGCTATGGATGATGCTATGCTTGCTGTAGATATTCATGCTGCAGAGGTATACAATTTAAGTATAGAACAAGGAATAAAAGAGCAAAGTCTTCCTAAAGATTATCAAACACCACCGATTCGTTTTTAAGTAACGAAAAAGGATGCCAGAAATTCTTCTAGCATCCTTTTATGTTGTTGACAAACAAAATGGTCAAGAAATGTCGTGGCGCTTTAAATGAGGGTGATTTCCATTCCAGGCTACTCGCCGTTGAGCCGCTTACGTTGCTGCCGCACGGAAAACACTCGCTCCGTGCAGGGTCTCACCTGTCTCGCTTTCCCACGGGAGTCAAGTAGCCTTCCATTCCAATCAATGATAGCGCAGTACTTTTAATTTATGCAATTAAGAATGAACGCTATGGCCACTTACCATAATCAAACAGAATAGAGAATGTTATTGTACATCTGCTGCGCAAACATTTTGCATACTATCACTATAAATTAAAGAGTGAAATGCTAAAAGTCACTTACTAATGAATTGATTGGAGTCGAGACTGGGCAACATAAAAAAGTAAAAGGATTCACTCACAGTTTTGTGTGTGAATCCTTTTTGTTCTTCTGAAGGAGGATGTCGATAAAAATTAAAAGTTAGGTGATAAAACGTGAAAGTTGGTAGATAAAATTCAGAAGTTGGTAGATAAAACGTGAAAGTTGGTAGATAAAATTTAAAAGTTGGGCGATAATTCCTGAAAAGGTCCCGCTCAAACTAAAAAGTTGGATGTCATTTTGTTAAAACGTAAAAGCGGCTCATCGGACGCCCCCAGGAAGCTCTGCTCTGTGCGAAAGCGAAGCGTCAGCAACAAAGCGCCCAGCCGGAACGGAAATCAACCCCACGCTACAGAAAAAACTTTATTTCGGCTGTAACTGTTTTAAATATTCGATCGCATCATCCACAGTTTTAACCGGAACTATTTTCATTTTTGTTCCAATTTCTTTCGCAGTCTTTACTGCTGTAGCATAATTAGATTCCAGTTCAGGATATTTAGCTTTCATTTCTGGAGTAATTTCATCATCTGGTGCAAAAAAGATTTCCATACCATCGCGATCAGCAGCAATGACTTTATAGTCTATTCCACCAATTCTTCCAACAGAGCCATCAACCAGCATTTCCCCTGTCCCTGCAATAGCATAACCTTTCGTTAAATCTTCTTCGAGAAGTTGGTCTAAAATTTCTAAGGTAAACATTAACCCAGCAGACGGACCTCCAATATCCTCCGTTTTCATTGACACATTTGGATTTGTTTCAATAGATTTACTTTCAGTATAAGTAATACCTAACCCTGCCCTTTTCTCTTCTGACTCAGGGATTTCCTTTAATGCAATCGTTACCTCTTGTTCTTTTGTATTACGATCAAATTTAATTGTCACCTTATCACCAAGTTGCTTCGGCTTTAAAAGGTCTACAAGCATTTGTTGGTTTTTAATTTTTTGTCCATCAACCTCAATAATTTCATCACCAGCTTTTAACAAATTATCCGAGGCACCGCCATCTAATACATTTAATACAAAAACACCATTAAAGAGAATTTTTGTTTGGAGGCCAGCCCTCTGAAAAGCTACATACTTTGCATTAAATTGAGAATCAGACATTAATTTTAACTGTCGAACATTATATTCCTCTTCATCCTCTAATGGATTTCGAACTTGTTCAATATCCATTAATTTTTGATATTTTTGAGTTTTCGCCCATACATATGAAAAAGGCGTAGCTTGCTGCATAGCCACCGTCATTAAACTCAAGGATCCTTTATCATCGGTATGGCTATTTTCGACGTTAACAAATTTACTGACATCATAAGCACTTCCTGGCTTCATGATATAAGCGTCTAGTCGGTACAACATTAAAAAACAAATCACGACTAATAACACTGCATAAATACTAATTTTTTTCTTCAAAGAAAAACACCTCCTAGGACGCTCACAAAACCATACGTTCATGTTTTTGCCTTTTTTACATATATTGATTTTAGCATTTGCCTATGTGAATGACAAAAAGTTGAAACGAGATGATAACATGTATGCGATAATTCAAATAGCGATTTGCATAGTTCTTATTCTATTACTCTTGTTATTCCCACAAACTGCTCATAACGGTACTGATTTAGGTTTAAACCTATTTATGGAGGCCCTTTTCCCGTATTTATTACCTTACCTTATTTTAACGCAATGGCTTCTCCGTTTAACGGCTCCTATGCGAACGAAAACAAAAAGAGCTTCTCTATACGTACAAGCCTACATTATTAGCGCACTCGGGGGGTATCCATCTGGAGCAACAACGATTGTTTACTTAAAAAACAGTGGGCAACTACATCCAAAAGAAGCAAATTTTTTATTAGCCGTATGTCACGCACCTAGTCCTCTTTTCGTTCTAGGATTTGTAAGCCTTGATTTATTACACAGTAATACGTTCGGATGGATGTTTTTATGTTTACTACATAGTTTTAATATTTGCTGTTTAATAACTGGTTACTTCTTATTTCGTAAAACAGATCCTCCTAGCATCTCCATACACAATACACCTTTGCATACAGCACCATTTTCTGAAAGCATTAAAGAAACAGCACCGACAATACTATTAGTTGGAACTACAATAATTTTTTTCACTACCATCCAGACGATTGTCCAACAAGGCTTAGACTCACTGCTACCTAAACTTCCCTATACAGCTGAGCTTTCCATAGCCGCTATTCTTGAAGTTACAAATGGTCTTAAAATGACCGTCTCAGCTTTTCCAAACTTTCCATATTTACCGTTACTAGTTGTTATGTTGTTAACAATGCAAAGTATAAGCATTCACTTACAAATTTTCGTAATCGCGAAATCAGCCAAGCTTTCCGTTCGACCCTATATAAAATTCCGCCTACTTAGCATAATCATTGTACCCACTATTTATGCTCTTTTTTTCTTAAAATAAATAATCGTTCTTTAGAGTAAAAAAAGGTTTAGCATTTAAGTTTTTTTGATTGGAGCGAGGAGTAAAGATCGGACTTAGGAGTAAGCACAGCAGAGGAATTCAATCATTTCCCTACTCTTATAACTTCCCTCCGAAGAACCACATAAAATAGCAGAAAATATTATGATAATTCTAGAATCCATTTTTTGTCAAATAAATAAAAACAGGGAAAAATTCACATCCAAAAAGCGCGAGAAATCAACATTGCTAAAATTGATTTCTCGCGCTTTTCAAGGCTTTGGCCAGTTTTGCCCTAGCCTCTCTTTTTTAGTTTATTTTTCAAACCCATACTTTTCTTTTAAAGCTTCTACAACACAAGCAGGAACAAGCTCAGTAACATCACTACCATATTTCGCAACTTCTTTAACAATGCTTGAGCTTAAGAATGAATATTGATTTTTTGTCATGATGAAAAACGTTTCAATGGTTTCATCAAGAAAACGGTTCATCGAAGTAATTTGCATTTCGTATTCAAAATCCGAAACAGCACGTAAACCACGAACAATCGCTTTTGCTTTTTTTTCCTTAGCATAGTCTATTAATAGCCCCGATGAACTTTCAATACGTACATTAGGCAATGCTTTAGTAACCTCCGCCATTAAAGCCATGCGCTCTTCTACTGAAAATAACGGCTGCTTGGATGAATTATTTAAAACAGCAACATAAACTGTGTCAAATACATCTGCCGCCCGTTTTATAATATCTAAGTGACCAAATGTCACTGGATCAAAACTTCCAGGAACTACAGCAATCTTCTCTGACAACTTATTCTCCCTCTCCCTCTATGCAACGATCAATTTCCACGGGTGTTTAGACACCCTCTGAATGAAGATAAACGGATATAATCGTTCCGCCATATGTTTCTTGTCTTTTTAATACAAAATCCCCAAATCTCTGTGGTAATTCTACTTCTTTTGCATGCTCACATAAAATAATGCCATCATGTTGAATTTTATCATTGTCGACAAGAATCTGCACTAAGTCATAATATTCTTTGAGATGATATGGTGGATCTAAAAATACTAATTTAAACGTAATATCACGTTTTAATAACGCTTTCACAGCACGCTTCGCATCGATACGAAAAAGCTCAGAGCAATCCTCGTAACGACATTTTTTTATGTTTTCCTGTAGTACTTGGAACGCCTTTGCATCCTTTTCAATGAAAACGGCGTGTTCAGCCCCTCTACTTAAAGATTCGATACCTAAGCCACCGCTCCCTGCAAATAAATCGAGCGCTATACCTCCATCAAAGAATGGACCAATAATATTAAATATGGATTCCTTTACTTTATCAGTTGTAGGTCTCGTCGTGTTCCCTGCAATTGCCTTTAAAGGCATCCCTTTACGTTCTCCTGCTACAACTCTCATAGGCAAATCACCGTACTTTCTTTTTCCATAAATCAATTTCGCCTTAGCGTAATTGTTGTTGCTGTCGCTTCGCTTTCGCACAGACAAAAAAACTGTTGTTGCTGTCGCTTCGCTTTCGCACAGACAAAAAACCTGTTGTTGCTGTCGCTTCGCTTTCGCACAGACAAAAAAACTGTTGTTGCTGTCGCTTCGCTTTCGCACAGACAAAAAAACTGTTGTTGCTGTCGCTTCGTTTTCGCACAGACAAAACCCTGTTGTTGCTGTCGCTTCGTTTTCGCACAGACAAAACCCTGTTGTTTCTGCAACAACAACCTGCTGATTGAAGATAAAAGCATTTTTGCAGCGAAAGACGAACCTCCGCTGCAAAAAATTTATTCTTGTTCTTGTGTTAATAACTTAATATTGATACGACCATCACTTTTTTGTAATTCTACTAAAAATAATCGTTGTAGCCAAGCTTCTTCAACATAATAATTATTGGCAATTTTAATAAGCGGTTCTGAAATAGTCGAATATCTACGTTGATTAAATACATAAAATCCTGGTTCTTTAGGGAAACGGAAGGTACGATTATCACTATTGATATAATATCCATTTTCACCTTCACCAGCAGTATAACCTAAATAAGGTAACAATTTATCAGCGTTATATAATACTTGCCCTTCATAAAGTATCACATGAACATCTTCTCTCAAAACATCATTCACGTAAATACTTCGGTCATCCTCAAATAATAGTGGATATGTGCCACTTTCTTGGGCAGCATTCAACTTAAAATAAGACGTTTTTGCATCTAATACCTCGGATAAAAGATCGTCCATTGAAGCAGGGGAAATCGGCTCTTCCCCAAGTTTATTCAAAGCTTCCTGCCATGCCGACTCTTGATTAGCCGTCATATATTCTTTTAACGTCTTCACGATTTTCTTTGCTTTATCTGAGCCAATCGTATCCTTCACTAAATAGGATGCCACCACTTCTGGCAACCATGCCGGTGAATCTTTAAACTTATATTGCGACTTTATTTGTGACAGTATAACTTCCTGTTCAACAGCTTGTTCAGTTAGCTCTGGTAAAAATAAAAGTCGGTCATCATGTTCTTTCACTGGATTCTTTTCTTGAATAATAGCAATATGTTGATCATTCAAAAACTTAAAATTCTCCAATGATTTCAAGAAATCCTTCGAAATAGCTCCCGGGGCATAAATAGACAACACAGGAGTTTGCTCTTGTACTTTTAAATTACCCGTCTGCCAATAAATATCACGAACTGTACCATAACCACTAAACATTGTATAGTTAACAAGTGATAGTTTTTGCTGACCTACTAAAGGCAAGCCTGTTATCCACTGACCAACAATTTTACTATCCGTTGAAATATGTACAACAGAATAAGATGATTCACCATTCGTTAATGTGGCGAAAACATTTTGGATGAGCATTTTATCTTTTAAGCCACCCTTAATCGGAATTATGTATGAAACAGATTGTGATTTAGTCTCCCCTTTTTCAAAATATGAGACTTCTTTTGATAAGCGATCACAGCTTTTTTCGTTATCGATAAAGCAACTAGGATTTATCGCATTTTCTGGCCACTCTATCTTCACTTTTTGGTTGGGTAAATTTTTAAAATGTTGACGAATATCCAAGCTATTTTCTCGATAGACAATTTCTATCTCTTGTGAATAACGGAATTCGCCATTGCCTGTCTCTAAGTCAGACGAATAAGCATGGTACTGAAAAAATAACGTTCCGGTAATGATTAGTGCTAGAATGGAAAAAAAACTCATTGCAAATTTCATGTGCTTGACCTCCCGCAGCATGATACTATGTGTATTGGAAAGGATGTGCAATTTTTATGCCACAACAATTTATAGAATTAGGTGAGGGCTATGGTGATGTTTATGAGCTACTTGAAATAGTGAAAACCAACCAAGATCGCTTCCACCAAGCCTTTATACTAACATCCACTAAAGAAGAAAAAAAGGTTGCCTCTTTAGCAGTCGCTTTAAAACCAGTCGGTGAAAGTAAATTCATGCCGATTTATATTTGTCGAGAAGGCATCCCTTATAATGAAGAGCAGCCTTCACAGCGACAAAAAATGTTTGAAGAAAGTATTAAACGACTAGATAGAAAAGCGGTTGTTGTAGAAATAAAGCACTCTTCTATATTTTCGGAATCAAAACTATTTTATCAATACCTGATTGGAATAATGAGACTTCATCACTACATCCCGGCGTTGACATAGTATTATAGACCTGCTTTATAGTCATATTCTTTCGCTTTATCTGGTTTTGCATTTTCATACTCAGTTTTAACAAATGGACGATAAGATTTTACAACGTCTTTCACGAATGGAAGGCGTTGTAGTTTTGTTGTCATTGATTCTATTTCCTCTCGCTCGCAATAAATCACCACATATTTTTGCCTCCGAGAAATATAAAGAACATGACCATATTTTCGAAGAGACTTCGCATGTTTTAATTGATGGACGTAAACGATTAGTCCTTGGCGTTCGTTCATAGTATTCCCCTCATTTCTTACATAAAAGAATACCATAGACCGGAAAATGATAGCAACAGAGTTTAGCTGACAGAACGCTCAATTTTCCGTTATAATGGTAAAGCATACAACGTTGACTTAGAGTTTTATATTCACTTATGCAAGTTATAGAGTACTAGTTTACGTAGAACTTTTGTTTGCTCACAATTATGCCTCGGCATAATCGTAGCTGACGCTTTGCTTTCGCTACAAAAACAATTGCTAAAAAAAGTTAAAAAGTGAAATTGCCAGTACTATTTATATTAATTTAATTGTTAAGGAGGACGAATATGGGTAAGAAAACAAAGATTGCGCTTGCAATCGCAGCGGCAAGTGCAGCGGCTTGGGCAGGTAGTAAAGCTATTTCTAAACCTCAACAACGAGAAGGTAAACAAGCATTACAATTTGATCACCCAATTATTCTCGCACATCGTGGCGGTGCTCATATAGCACCTGAGCATACAATGCCTGCTTTTGAAAAAGCCGCACAGTTAGGTGTTGACGGCTTTGAAATAGATATTCGCTTAACCAAAGATGAGGAAATTATCGTTTTCCACGATGATACTGTCGATCGTACGACAGATGGCTATGGACTTGTTGCAGACATGACTTTAGCGGAAATAAATGCACTAAACCACGGCTATCAATTTGAAGATTTAGATATGGAATTTCCTTATCGAGATGAAAAAATAGATGTTGTCACATTACGTGAACTATTAGAAACTTATCCAAACTTGTTAGTAAATATTGATATTAAAGATGCACCAGATACGTATGAAGGAAGTTTAATGCCATCTAAACTATGGCGTTTAATTGAAGAGCTTGGTGCTGAGAATCGAGTAGTTGTCACAAGCTTTTACGGTGAACAGATCGATCGCTTTAATTTATATGCACAAAATCAAGTAGCGCTCGGTGCAGGTGAATCAGATGTTCGTAAAGCATTTGCTTCTTTCTCAAGCCAGTTTGGACACTTATATCATCCAAAGGTAGACGTATTCCAGATACCGCCTAAATCAGGAGTAATCACACTAGAATCTCCAAAGTTTATCCAGTTTCTGAACAATTTAAACATCCCTGTTCATTATTGGACTATCAATGACGTAGCAACAATGAATAAACTAATTCAAAACGGTGCAAAAGGTATTATTACAGATCGACCTGATATTGCTGTAGAATTACTACAAAAATAAGAATAATAAAATGGAGCCTAATCTCCATTTTATTATGGTTAACACATTGATTGGTGAGGGCCTTCTTTTAACAGCCCTTACCTTTTATTAATTTCTCTACCTATATAATTATTGGGTACCGGGGATAAATCTAACTCTCTTACCTACACAGAAAGCTTATATACAAGAATTCACTCTGGAAATTCTAGACGTAATGCTTCTAAAAATATCTCGGCTATCCCATTAGGGTTTCCATTTTTCGTTGTTTCTTCTGAAAACCAAGAATACTCCAAATCGTGAATAATTATGGGTATTTCTCTGTTAAAAGTATGTATAATAACTTTATTGTCGTGTAATCTTTTTGCTACATTAGAAACTACCTGTAAAAACTCAAAATATCCGTTTGGTCCTTTTCCTATATAATTATAATCCTCATCATACATTAATGTTTCGTCCTCGTACCCAATATCTTTTATGCCATTTTCCTTAAACCATTGTAATAATATGTTTGTCGATTCTTCATCGCCAATAATTTCATTTTCATCTTGTCTCCAAAAGGCGTAATTCCATCTTTGCTCACTGAGCTGTGAACTATACTCACAATCTTCCTCGGTATTATAACTGATTACAAAAATAGGGATATTATCTGAAGCTTCATTTGTATATACAAAAAAAGATAATGCATATATTCCTTCCTCATTCCAATTTTCAATAATCGGTTTTATCTTTTTGTACAAATATTCCGTTAAGTTTAACATAGTAATCCTCCTACAAAAGTAGTTAATATATAATCGTTAGTTTATTAAATAATTGTTCATTTGTCTTATCTTTTTATTATTCTACCACGAAGTTGAATAAAAAAAGAGCTGTCTGAACAGCTCAAAGTTCTGCTACTAAAGAACTCGTTAATTTAAGAAGAACAGCGAAGCTTATATTAAACAATCGCGACCTATTGTTGAAGATCACAAAATATAAAAAGTGCATACATACGTCGTAATGAAGTAAACTATATTATTAAAAGCACGAATGATTTTGTGCTTTATTTCTCTTCAACAAGGGTTGGATAATTACAGAATATAAGGTAGGAATTATTAAAAAAAGAAGGAGAGATACGATGTTCGATCAAGTTGCGTATTTTATTTTTCAAGCCCTGGTAATTCTAACGGTTTTGGTTGTTGTGGTTGGAATCCCTCTTGGGGATACATTGTTAAGGAAAAAATAGAGGCTGGGACAGAACTCGTTTATTTTGAAAAATAACAAAAAGAGATAATAATTTTTCGCTTCACCAAAGTGAATTCCCTATTTAAAATCAAAAAAAATGTTAGACCGATTATATCTAGGTCTAACATTTCTTTTTGTCCCAGCCTCTTTTGATTTTACACCTCGCTTCGTTTCTATAATAGATTTAGGGATTGGTGTTAATAATTCCTACCCAAAATTAGAAAACCCCACTGTTCCAAAAGTTTTGCTTTATTGTAGATGATGTAATACGGCATCCGTTACATCACGTAATGTCGCTTTTCCTCCCAAATCACCTGTTTTAATACCTTCAGCTAATGTTGCTTCCATCGCATTTAGCACTTTGGCGCCAAGCTCATGATAACCTAAGAAATCAAGCATCATTTTGCCTGTCCAAATTTGTCCAAGTGGATTTGCTATCCCTTGTCCTGCAATGTCAGGAGCAGAGCCATGGACTGGTTCAAACATAGATGGATATTGTCGTTCTATATTTAAATTTGCAGCTGGAGCAATTCCGATACTCCCCATAATTGCACCACCTAAGTCGGTTAAAATATCTCCAAATAAATTGGATGCAACAATAACATCAAAGTTTTCTGGCTTCATTACTAAAAAGGCAGCTAAAGCATCAATATGATTAGATACTTGTCCTATATTCTCGTAATCTTTACCTACTTCTGCAAATACTTCATCCCAAAAAGGCATACTGTATGTAATTCCATTAGATTTTGTGGCACTTGTAACATGCTGGCGTCGAGTTTTTGCCATTTCAAATGCATATCGCATTGCACGTTCTGTTCCCTTCCTTGTGAAAATAGCATTTTGGATCGCAACCTCATCCTGTCCACTATGTATTCTGCCACCACTCTCAGCATACTCTCCCTCTGAGTTTTCACGTACAACAACAAAATCAAAGCCATTTGGATTACGTAAAGGTGAAGGCAAACCTTGAAGTAGCTTTGCTGGACGCACATTAATAGATTGCTTCATCTCACGGCGGATTTTAATAAGTAGCCCCCATAATGAAATGTGGTCTGGTACTAGATCTGGCATGCCTACAGCACCTAAAAAGATTTGATCGTAACCTTTCAAAATTTCAATACCATTATCAGGCATCATTTTACCTGTCTCTAAATAATAATCACAACCCCAAGGGAATGTTGTCCATTCAAATTGAAAGCTGCCATCTAATTGAGCGGCTTTATCAAGAACTTCTATCGCCGCTGGTACAACCTCTTTACCAATCCCATCTCCTGGTATAACGGCAATTCGATAAGTCTTCATCTGTTAATCCTCCTTTAATTTCCATAACGCCTATACAATTACTATACAATTTTTCTGCAGTAATTACACTCTGATGTTTATGGCTGTCGCTACTGTAGCATAGTATAAAAAAGACTGTATAGAAACTCACCCGAGTTTACATACAGTCTAAAAAAAGTATTACCTTGTTTATGCAGAGCAAGAGCATGAACCGCCTGAGCCACATCCTCCACCACATGAAGAACCTGATGCAAAGAACGGATTACTTACAGGAACTTTTACCGCTTCTGAAACAGTTTTCCCTATAAGTAAGCTTATTTGATCAAGTAAATCTTGAAAATCGTTCTCAGCAATTCTTAAAGCTGAAACCTTTTCATTTAAATCGAGTGCGCGCTTTTGCTGACGAATCGATTTCATAATTGTATGATAGTCCGGATGATATTTTCCGAAACGTTGTACATCTTCATACTGCTCTTTCATGCGATTAAATGCATAAATAGCTTCGACTATTTGGACATCGCTATACACAGCATCATATGCTTGCTGCAGCATTTTCGCAGGCTCAGAGGAAAGAATCATCTCACAAAGCGCATCGGCCTCATCCAAAATGATTGCCCAGTCAGAGGTCATCATCATTTTTAATTCCCCCAATCTCTTTCCCATCATAACAGATTTTATGGTAATTTTACATTATTGATATTTTTAAAAGAAGGAGTTTTTAAATTGGTACCATCGTCTAAAAAAGAAATAGAACAATTACTTGCAGAGATTTTACAACATAGTACAGCTGAAGATGAGGAAGTTTTACTACATTTATTGTCTGGCCTTCACGATAAACAACAAGGTATTCATCGACGTTATATTAATGCTGCTTTACACATGGTTGGCAAATTTGAGCCTGAAGTTAGCGAAGTTCGCATTCCCATTACACCTGTTATCCATAATACCATTAAGGTACCACACGGTGGGATTATTGCAACAATTGCAGATGCAGCAATGGGAGGACTTGCTTCACGTTCAGTACCAGAAGGCTTTAATGTTGTCACAACCAATATGAATATCTCTTATATTGCTACAACCACTAATAAAGAACTAATCGCTCGTGGACGTTTCGTACATAAAGGGCGTCAGACACTTGTGATGGAATGTGATATCGAGGATGAGACAGGACGAAAACTTGCTATTGCGACTGGTTCTTTCTTTGTCATTCAACGCCGTCCTTAGACATAAGATTTAAAAAGTAATCTCGAATACATTGTTGATCGGAAAAAGGGAATTTTTGATTTTTTATTTGTTGGGTCTGTTCATGCCCTTTTCCGGCAACAAGTACAATATCACCTTTTTCTGCCTTTGCTATTGCTTGATGAATAGCAACTTTCCGATCTAGATAGATTTCATAATATTGCTGCTCAGTAAAACCAGCAATAATACTTTCATTAATTAAAATTGGGTCTTCATCGCGCGGATTATCAGTTGTTAAAAAAATGACATCCGCATACTTACTAGCTACTGCTCCCATCGCAAAACGTTTCGCCTTATCTCGATTTCCCCCACAGCTAAATACAAGGTAAAGGGTTTTCGAGCGATCAAAAGTTTGCAGAACAGCCTGTAATGCCTCTGCAGTATGTGCATAATCTACATACACATCAATCCCAAATGGATTGTCTATTTTCTCAAGTCTTCCTTCTGGTAGCCTTAACAACCACATATGCTCTGCTATCTCTTCAATTGAGAAACCTAGACGCCATAAAGTCATCAACGCAGCTACAGCATTTTGCACATGATATTTACCAACAAAAGGGATTTCTACAATATGCTCAGTCGATGATGTTTGTAAACAAAGTACCGTTTTTCCAAATGATTCACTGACAATTTGGATATGTAAATCATTATGATTATCAAAGCCAAATGAGCAGGATTTTTTCTTATCATAAATACCGACGGAACGGCAAAAATTATCATCTCCATTTAGCACTAGCTTTTTCGATAAATCTGCCAACCTTTTTTTCGCACGCTTATATGCCTCAAGTCCTCCGTGATCTTCTAAATGGTCCTCCGATAAATTTAAAAAAACACCACAATCGATATCACAATGATCAAGTCTATTTTGCTGTAATCCCATTGATGAAGCTTCTAAAACAACATGTGTAACACCATTTCGTACACATTGCTTTAAAATCGGATGCAACTCTTTTGCCTGTAATGTAGTTAATTGCTCATACACAGTTTGTTGTTTCTGTTCATTGATGAAAAATCCTACAGTTCCAATAACTGCAACGTTTTTATGTAGGGCTCTTAATAATTGGCTCACAAAATGACTCACTGTTGTTTTACCATTTGTACCTGTAATCGCAATGACTGTTAATGCTTCTGCGGGAAAGGCTGAAAGCTTTGCACTCGCATACGATAAAAATAAGGATGTATTTGGAACCCAAACAAAAGGAATATTTTGATCGGTAATAGGCATTGAAATACTTTCCTCTGATACTATCGCGGCAGCACCCCGAGCTAATGCTTCTTTTACAAAACGACTTCCCGATGTTTTCTTACCTTTACGTACAATAAAAATGTCCCCAGGTTTTACTGCCTGAGCATAATCCTCGACTCCTGTAATAGTTGTGCGAATAGATCCTCCAGTTACGCTACATGGCCAATCTTTTAATAGCTCCGCTAATTGCAAGCTTCATTCCCCCTTTCGGTTCTCTATCATATGACGGCGTATGTAACGATGTGACGAAAAATGTAGGCGATTATTGTGCTTAATCTCACCTATAGAGGTGGGAGTCTTATGTACCTTTTCTACGCTTTTCGGTACAAAAGACATTTGTAACTGACGTTTCACTTACGTTACATAAAACATTTGTAGCTGACGTTTCACTTACGTTACATAAAACATTTGTAGCTGACGCTTCGCTTTCGCTATACAATACAATTGCTGAAAGAAGTTAAAAATGAAAAAGACTGAAAATAAACTTGATTTCGCCAAGTTTATCTTCAGTCTCAAATTTCTATTTATGGTGATGATTCATCAATATTTTCTACTGGTTCCTCAGAGTCTTTATTCTCACTATCCAGCCCCTGAGAAGAAGATTCTAAAAATATTTGCGTATAATAGTTTAAAAATACTCCAGATCCCACTGTCGTATATTTATCATTTAAAATGACATTTCGATGCTCAGGTGAATTAAGCCAGCCATGCATTGCTTCAATCGCATCAAAATAATCAGTCGCAAGATTTTCATTCGCCTCACTATATTCGATTCCCTGTGTTCCTAATCTCTTTTTTAAATCTCCATTTGTTGGTGATTCATGAGCAAGGAAATTGTGAACCTTCATATCTTCACTATGCATTTTTGCAACTTCTTCTAATGAATCATCAATATTTAATGGTGTTAAATCATGTTGAACTCTTGTTACATTTATTAAATCGTCAAGCTGTGCAGCACTTGCTACATTAATTTCCTGCTGTAAAAAGGAAGATGGTGGTGTTGGTATAACTAGCTCACCTTGATAAGTCATTTCATACGGTTGATGAAGAACAAGGGTTTTACTATTAGTAAAGCGTATTCCTTGTAGCTTACCCGTTTCTCTATCTATATAAAGTTGTGCAAAAAGCCCATCGAATTTTACAAGCAGCCGTGTCTGCATATCTTCTTCACTCATCGAGAAAACGAAAATATTTTTACCGACATTCGCAGTTACTTCATAATCAATAATTGTCATTCGGTATATATCATCGCGCTTCTGACCAACCTTAAAAGGAGAAGCATCCAAACCTTCACCAGCAATGTAAACTTGTGTCACAATATTATTGTCAACGCCTACCATAAAAAATGTAGAGGAACTGGAGTTATAGACCCACCAATCATATCCAAAGGAGGATGGTTCCTTTCGTGCTGGTTCACCATATTTCTCCAAAACTACCTTCGCTTCTTGTCCGATTAATGTCGACATCCCGCTTTTCGGACGTGTCGTTGCTCCCATTTCAGGCTGTTTTAATTCGGTTTTGGGAATAATATTTGAATTGGCATTTGGGCCTTTTAATGGCTCATTTTCACGTGGTGGTGTATTAAAAAACATAAAGCCAATCAATGCAATTGCAGCACATGCCATAAAAATGCGAAATAAAGCTTTCATACATGACTCCTTCTTATCACATTATTCTATTTACTATATCAATTGTAATTGGGTTGACACAATGTTGTCATTGCAACAATGTCGAATATGCTCTATTATAAAAATGAGCGTATACTTTGTACGAGAACCTAAAGGAGGATTATAGATGTATTTCGAAAATACTAACCTTGAAAATTTAACAGCTGATCAAGAACTTATTGTAAGCGTCATGAAAAAAAACGGTTTAGAATGTGATGGCGGCTGGGATTACGAACGTATGACATTTGATAAGCGTTTCGATACTCGCGAAGGTCGTTATTATCTACGTGTATTCTCATATGCTAAATCTGGTGATGTTGGTGCACACGATGCAATTCTAACATTAATGAAACCAGCACTTGGTAAGTACTACTATCCACACGGTGTTGAGTATGGTGATGATGAAGTTTATCCAGCTCATCTTGTAAAAAAATGTGAAGAAATCTTAAAAAAGGTTAAATTAGACCTAGAAGCTTTTGAAATTCATGCATAATTTTAGATAGTTATTTTCACTTTGCATACATGTCGATTAAACATCGAAATTATTTTATTTTTTTATTAGGGTTAACAGTAAATCGGCAACAGTAGCATGCAGTGCAATAGCTAAATCTGAAAAGACTGGTGGTCCAGTCTTTTTTATTTTGAGTAAAAATTTTATTTCTCCTCATACTAACTATATCTTTTACATGATGTAGGTGAGATAAATGTTACAATTTTTAAAACACCCCTTTTTTCGCCATCCGATCATCGTTATAGCTATCGGAATTGCAATTCTCTGGTTTATATCCCTGTCATTACCCATACTGCTTGCCTACGTAACTGCATTATTATTGGAACCTGTCATCATACGAATTAGTAAACGGTTCCGAAAAAAACGCAAAATAGTCGCATCTATTTTTTTCTTGTTCTTTTCAAGCATGACATTACTATTATGTATTCTCATTATATTTATAAGTTGGAAACAATTTTCAACATTTATCATTCATATTCCAGAGTACCTCAATCAGCTATCAGCAATATGGATTCAAACACAATCCAAGCTTTCCAACTATACTTATCACTTGCCCTTAGATCTTGTTATACAGATTCAACTTATGATAGCACGGGCTCTATCTTCAATCGAGAAATATGCTCTTTCTTTAACAAATGTAAATGTTTGGTCATCTTCAATTACGTATATAACTTCTCGTTTGTTCGATATTTTTGTTTATTGGATTGTACTATATATGTTTCTTTTAGAACTACCGAATATTAACCGTAAAATGTTAGCACCTATTTCGTTTCACTATCATCAAAAAATACTATTTATTGGACAGCGTGTAAAACTGGCTTTATTTGGTTTTGTAAAAGCACAATTTTTAGTTGGTATTTGCATTTTTGCTATAGCTTTTGGAACCTTTTATTTTCTTAAAACACCATTCCCATTTATTTTAGCACTCTTACTAGTCATTTTAGATTTCGTACCTTTTTTAGATTCATTTATTTTACTTATTCCTTGGGCAATATACAAAGCCTTTACAGGCGAATATATCTATGCTTTTATATTAGTCATACTTACGATCGCACAATTTTTAGTTCGACGAATGATTGAGCCTAGAGTTATTGGAAATAAAGTTGGACTCTCCTCACTAACAACCTTTATTGCCATGTTTATCGGTTTTAAAATGTTTGGATTTTTCGGTATTTTAATTGGTCCTTTACTCGTTGTTGTCATCGTTTCCCTATTTAATCAAACATCCATAAAAAATCTCCCACCTTCTCAAAAATAAGGAGGGAGATTTTTTTTTATCAATTATGCCTCAGCATAATTGCGTCCTGAATTGGCTTTGTGTTTAGGCCGGTAGATGTTCTTTGTGCGAAAGCGTAGTACTAAATGTTTAAACACCTGCCGAAAGAGGTTAAATGCCTAATATAGCTTTAAAGACAGATGTTGTTTCACCTGGTTCAAACATTACGTATAGTAAAATGTATACTAAAACTCCGGTAATAGCTACGAAGAACCAAATAATACTTGTAATCGGTCCAATACGACGGTGAAGCTTGAGATTAGTTTTCAAACCAGAAATAATACTAACAATTCCAAATACTGCTCCAGTTGTTGCGAGAGTAATGTGGAAAATTAAGAAGAAAGTATAATATGGCTTTAAATCTTCTCCGCCACCAAAAGCCGTGTTACCAATAAAGACTGTACGTGTAGCATATATAATAAAGAAGATAAGTGCTGCAACTCCTGCTGCAAGCATTACTTTTTTATGTGCCTCTACTTTTCCTTTTATAATTAAGCCCCAACCAATAGCTACAAGTACAGCACTAATAACGATGAATGACGTACTTATAGTAGGCAAAATTTGCAATTCCATTTACAAAACCCCTTATACAAATTTAAGTTTCTTTTTACAACTGATGTTGTTGTTGTTGACTTTCCCATTTCTTTTGATGTTCTTTTAATGCATCAGCAGTAATTTTATCAGGATCCTTTTGTTCTGAACGATACCATTTAATAAAGATTGATCCGAGTAATACCCCAAAAATAAGCTCTTGTAAAATCTTCATTAAAACACCGCCTAGTTGCTGATCGGCAACAGCTGACATATTTGTAAAGAGCTCTGGTCCTGAAAGAGATAAACTAGATAATGTGGAAACTGGTACGCAAAGTTCCATTGCCTTTAGCCATGCATCACCATTTGTATATGTTTCATACATAGCGTTTGGTGCAAAAATTATTAACGCACACGCAGGTGTAATTAATACCGCATTCGCAATGATATAGCCTAATTTATACAAAGGTTTCATTTGCGGACGATTAGGCATCTTTTGAATCAAAGGCCAGTACATTAAAACTGCAGAAACAAATAATACAAACGTATATGTACCATGTAAAGTTTCGGTTAATTTAATGTAGTCTAATACTGCAGGTAAGTGGTAAAAAGAAAATAAACCAATAAACACAAATACCGCAACGACAGGGAGTGTAAATACTTTAAATAAAGATTTAACAACCGGTGCTTCAATCGCTACTTTCCATACCCACCAAGGAATTCCCTTAATTATGAAAATCGGTACAAGTAACAATAAAATAGCCATTTGCACCATATGCATCGTAAACATAATATGCGCCATTAAATCTATCGGTGATCCTTTAATAATATAAATCGTTACCATTGCCAGTACAAAATAAATAGCCTCTTCCTTTTTCAAAGGCTCACTTACTTTAAAATCCTTGCGCCACTTTGTTGTGACTAGAAAATAGATGACTGTTATGAAAACAAGAACCCCTATTAAGTATGGGCTCCATAAAGCTTGGAAACCAAATATACTAAGTGGCATACAGAACGCACTCCTTTAACTTCAGTACCCCTATTATAGAACGCTTACACTTATTCTGCAATGAACGAAAGGTGAACAAATTACTATCTATAGTTTACCTCTCTTACAGGATTATCATATTTATAGAAAAAATATTCAGAGTATAAAAACCCAACATGGATTATATTATTTTTTGCTAGCTCATCATCATAACGTGGGGTGATTTCCGTTCCGGCTGGGTGCTTTCCTGGGGGCGTCCGATGAGCCGCTTCACTCGCGCTGCTAGCTCCAGGGTCTCGGGCCAACACGATGTTGGTCACGAAGGCGTTATCACAGGACGTGATGGTTTTAGCCTTCGCTCCTCTATTGCTGATCCCCGAGGAGTCGCCCAGTCTCCACTCCAATCAACTGATTCACATGACATACGTTTTAACAAAATGTCATCCTCAACTTTCAATGATGTACCCAAATTTATTGGAAATTCCAGCTCCTCAGCATAGCGTAGGGTTGATTTCCGTTCCGACTGGGCGCTTTCCTGGGGGCGTCCGATGAGCCGCTTCACTGCACTCCAGGGTCTCGGGCCAACACGATGTTGGTCACGAAGGCGTTATCACAGGACGTGATGGTTTTAGCCTTCGCTCCTCTATTGCTGATCCCCGAGGAGTCGCCCAGTCTCCACTCCAATCAACTGATTCACATAGCATGTATTCTCTTAATTTAAATGAAAACGTATCTTTAGCAAAAGGGTTTGTCTGTGTAAAACCAACAGAAATGTACAATTACGTCACTGTTACAAGTCTATTCTATTCATTATGGTGTGTTATCCATAGCGTCCACTATTGAAATGAATAAAATTTATAAAAATTCTACGCTATTGCTGATTGGAGTGGAAGGCTACTCGACTCCCGTGGGAAAGCGAGACAGGCGAGACCCTGCACGGAGCGGATGTTTTCTGTGCGAAAGCGTAGTGCTAACGTAGCGGCAGCAAATGTTTTATCTGTCCGAAAGCGTAGCGACAGCAACAACAACAGCGAAGGAAGCGGCTCGACGCTCGCCCACAGGAACGCGAGTAACCTGGAACGAAAATCATTCTCACATGAATTATATTAATTCATACCGGCTCATCACTATAACGTGAATAGAACCCAAAAAGAAAAGCACGTTCCTACCGAAGTAGAGAACGTGCTTTTTTGGTGATTACCACCAAATAATTGTTAAAAATGCTAAGAAGAATGTAAATGCGATTAAAATACCCATCCACATGAAGAAGCCAATTACACCACCGAAGTGTGTTTTTTTGTCTTCTAAGTGCATGAAAGCGTAAAGTTGAAGAACAACTTGAACACCAGCAAGCAATAAAATAAGCGGTAATATTAAGTATTTAGAAAAATCAGCTGCAACTACTGCGAATGCGATAAACGTAAAGAAAATCATAATCGCAAAGTTGATAACTTGTTTACGCATATGAACGGCATTATGATGACGATCATACTCGTATTGTGCCTGAGACTTAGCAACTATAGGTGTATCGTGTGAAGACATATTATCCGATCACTCCCATCAAGTATACTACCGTAAAGATGAATACCCAAACTACGTCGATAAAGTGCCAGTATAAAGCAGCCACGAAGAATTTAGGTGCATTGTATAAGTTAAGACCACGCTTAGCATTACGAAGCATTAACGTAGCAAACCACACAAGACCTAATGTTACGTGGAAACCATGTGTACCAACTAATGAATAAAACGCAGTTGAGAATGCAGATTGGTCAAATGTAAAACCAAGACCTACATAATGATTGAATTCATAGATTTCAAGACCTAAGAATCCAAGACCTAAAAGTAATGTTATACCAAACCAAGTTTGCATAGCTTTAAAGTTAAAGTTACGCATATGGTAAATGGCATAAACAGATGTTAGTGAAGATGTTAATAATAACATCGTCATAGCAAAAGCTAAAGGTAATTCAAATAAATCTTGTGTTGTGAACTCCATGCCAGCAGGCCCTTTGTTCTTAAGTGCTAGGTAAGTAGCGAATAAACTTGCGAAAAGTACAACTTCACAGGCAAGGAAAATCCAGAAACCAACAACTTTATTTTTCCCTTCCATCGTCGCTTGTTCAGGATGATCTGGCCAAGTATGAGGAGTAAATTTAGTATTGAAATCCATTATTTATTTCCTCCTTTGCCGTAAAGATGTTCTTCAATTTCAAGAATTTCCTCTTTGTGTAAGTGGAAACCGTGATCGTCCTTAACAGAACGGAAAATCATAGCACCAAATGTAATTGCAAGACCACCAATTAAAATATAAATTGACCATGGTTTATCTGCATCTTGATTATAAAGAGCACCGAATGCTGCGATAAACAAGCCCATAGAAATAACAAATGGGATAGCTGAGTTGTTTGGCATATGAATATCACCGATTGGCTCAGCAAATGTAACTTCTTTATTACCTTCTTGCTTTTCGATCCACCATGGATCTAAACCACGAACAAGTGGTGTTTGACGGAAGTTATAGAATGGGATTGGTTGTGGAATTGACCATTCTAATGTACGTCCATCGCCCCATGGATCGCGACCTGCTGGTTTGCCTTTGATTGACATTAAGCAGTTGATTACCATTAAGATAACCCCTACACCCATCATTAATGCACCGATTGTAGAGATATAGTTGAACGAATCCCAACCTTGACCTTCCATGTAAGTGAATACGCGACGTGGCATACCCATTAGACCTAAGAAGTGTTGAACGAAGAACGTTAAATGGAATCCAATAAAGAATACCCAGAAAGTAATTTTACCAAGTGTCTCGTTTAACATACGGTTGAAGAAAATTGGCCAGTAGAAGTGCGCTGAACCAAATAACGCTGTTACGATACCACCAACGATTACGTAGTGGAAGTGAGCAACGATAAAGTAAGAATCGTGTAATTGGTAGTCAAGAGGTGCAGATGCTTGCATTACCCCTGTAACACCACCCGCAACGAATGACGGGATGAAACCAAGTGCATAAAGCATTGGTGTTGTAACTTTAATAGATCCGCCCCAAATAGTTAAGATCCAGTTGAATACTTTCATACCTGTTGGAACGGCAATTGCCATTGTTGCAACAGCAAAGATTGCGTTGGCTGTTGGCCCAAGACCAACTGTAAACATGTGGTGAGCCCAAACCATGAACCCTAAGAAACCGATTAAAATTGTTGCGAATACCATTGAAGAGTATCCAAATAAACGTTTACGAGAGAACGCTGGAATAATCTCAGAGAATAAACCGAACGCCGGTAATACTAAGATATAAACCTCTGGATGTCCGAAGATCCAGAATAAGTGTTCCCAAATAATTGTATTACCACCCATTAAATGGTCAAAGAAGTTACCACCGAACATACGGTCAAATAACATCATTAATAAACCAATTGTTAGTGGAGGGAATGCGAATAGAATTAATGCACTTGATACTAGAGCTGTCCAAGTGAATAATGGCATACGCATGAATGTCATACCTGGAGCACGCATCGTAATAATCGTAACGATAAAGTTAAGACCTGATATTAATGTACCCGCCCCTGATATTTGTAAACCGAGAACATAGAAGTCAATACCATGTCCAGGAGAATATAAAGATAATGATGCATAAGACGTCCAGCCCGCATCAGGCGCGCCACCCATAAAGAATGATAGGTGAAGGAATAATGCACCTAGGAAGAATAACCAGAACCCTAAAGAGTTAAGGAACGGGAATGCTACGTCACGCGCACCAATTTGTAATGGTACAAGCATGTTCATAAATGCAAATAGTAATGGAGTCGCAGCTAGGAATAACATTGTTGTTCCGTGCATTGTTAATAATTGATTGAAAAAACCAGCTGAGACGAAATCGTTATTTGGTTTCATTAATTGAATACGCATTAATAACGCTTCAAAACCAGCGATAGCGAAGAACAATGTACCGGCTAATAAATACATTACTGCTAACTTTTTATGGTCAACAGTTGTAATGTATTCCCAGACAGTTGCTCCAAAGCCCTTTTTCTGTGTGTATGAGCTCACAACTTTTACCTCCCTCAAAGTTTGTTACATAAAAGTTAAAATTATTTCTCAACAGATAAGCCCATGATATAAGTTGCTAGAGCTTGAATTTCTTCGTCAGTTAAATCGCCATAAACTGGCGCAGTACCTTCTGCGTTCATCATTAAGTTACCTGGCTTGAATTGCTCAGGATTCTTAATCCAAGCTTTTAAGTTTTCTTCATCATGATCTAAGAAACCAGCGACACGGTTACGGTCACCAAATGTAGCTAAGTTAGGACCCGCTGAACCTGAACCGCCTGTACCAGATACAGCATGACAACCCATACAGCTATTAGCAAATGTTGCCTCGCCTAGATCAGCTGAAGTTTTATCAGGCATTTTTTTATCTGTTGTTTTCATTGAAGCTACCCATGCATCGAATGCATCCGGGCTCAATGCTTTAACTTTGAAGTCCATTAATGCGTGTGAAGGACCACATAACTCAGCACATTTACCATAGAACACGCCGTCTTTAAGGTCTTTTGATTCTTTATCGAATTCTAGATAGAACTTGTTTAAGTTATCAACGTTCGTATCCATTTTACCGCCTACAGCAGGAATCCAGAATGAGTGCTTAACATCGGCAGCTTTTAAGTTAAAGTAAACTTTTTGACCTGTTGGTACAACTAATTCTTGTGCAGTTATAATACCTTGGTTAGGGTATTCAAACTCCCACCAATATAAATGTGCAGTTACATTTACAGTAAGTGCTGTTTTGTCACCGTTTTCATCTACTTCTTCCATCGCAGCAACATCTGCAAATTTGTAAGTAGCCGTAACAACTGGTACAGCTAAGATTAATAATAAAATAATTGGAATAACTGTCCAAATTATTTCAAGAGTGTGACTTCCTTCTACTTGCTTAGGAATAACGTTTTCGCCAACTTTTGAACGGCGGAATTTTAAGAATGCAAGTAAATAGATAACGGATACTACCACTACAACTAACGTCATAATTCCAGTAGCTAGCATTAATAGATTGAATTGTTCTTTACCTACTTGACCAGATGGTTTCAGTGCAGAAATATATTCTTCACCACAACCAGAAAGGAAAACCATCATCACTGCTAGTAGTGAAAAAAGACGCCATTTTTTAAGCCCTTTCATCATAGCTTAATTAAACCCCTCTTTCTTTGTTGTATTTTTCATGTGTACCTAGGAAATAAGTTCTGTCTATATGAATTCTTTAGGAAAAGAAAGAATTCCTAAATTTAGCTAAACAACGCAAAAATTATGATGGATACAAATAGTATGGTCATATGATTCAAAGAATAGATAAACATTTTATTTGCCCATTTCATATCATCTTTTGTGGTAAAGCCTTTACAAGCTAGAATCAACCAGCCCAAGTTCAATGCAGTGGCAAGAATTAAGAAGCCAACCCCAAGCTCTGGTAAAAGGAATGGTAATGGTAATAATAAAAGAATCCAGAAAAACATTGAGTACTTTGTACGTTTAAATCCTTTTACTACAGGTAGCATTGGTATATTAGCTGCACGATATTCCTCAGTACGTTTCATAGCAAGTGCATAAAAATGCGGTGGTTGCCATGCAAACATAATAAGAAATAGGGCAAGTGCTCCAGGACCTAATGCAGGTTCAACTGCTGCAAACCCAATAACTGGTGGGATCGCCCCTGAAATACTTCCTACAACCGTGTTACTAACATGCTTCCTCTTTGACCACATTGAGTACAGAACGACATAAGCAAATATCCCTACTAGTCCCCACATGCCGGCAGCAAACGATGCCGCAAATAACAAAATTTCACCTACAATTAAAAATGAGAGGGCAATAGTCAATACAAAATTCGGCTTAAATCTACCCGTTACTGTCGGTCTACCCTTTGTTCTTTTCATGATTGGATCAATATCCTGATCAATAAAGTTATTCATTGCGCCTGAGCCACCTATAATTAATGCCGCACCCAGCATGGTGAACAATATGACATCAAGCTCTTGCAAGAAGTGTCTACTAGAAAATTGAAATGCCAGCCACATCCCTGTAAACGTTGTGACAAGATTCGAGTTAACGATTCCAATTTTTATTAGTGCTAAGAAATCTTTTACAACAGATGTAGATGCTGGTCCATTATTTCTAGTAGCCGTCAGTGCACGACCGTTTGACATGATACCTTCTCCTTTCATTTTTGTAAGCATATTCCGCTACCAATTACTATAGCGAAATTTGCGATTGATTTCTAGACATTAAGTGAAATTTAGATGAAGTTGTAAAAATTAGCTTTGTCTAGAAATATATTAAAAACAACATATCTATAGTAAATCATTTTCTAAAATGAATTGTGAAGGTTAGAGTACGAAATTATGAACAATTTGTGAAATGGAATCGACATCTAATACTCCCTACTCATTACAAGTTGTATTTTAATTGTATTTTCGATATTATCTAGTAGCAGAAACATTACTTTCATGTAATGTCCATAGATAAAGTAGGTGACTCATTTTATGCAACACAACAGGTATATGAAATGGTTTGCTGTTGCCGCTACAGTTGGAATGCTCCTTGTTTTACTAGGTGGGGCACTAGTTACCAAAACAGATAGTGGCTTAGGCTGTGGTCGAAACTGGCCTGATTGCAATGGTTCTCTTATTCCAAAAGAAATTACATCAGCAGTCTTAATTGAATTTTCACATCGTCTTGTAACTGGGGTCGTATCTATTTCAATTCTTGCGTTAACAGTTTGGACATGGCGTAAACTCGGTCATATTCGCGAAGTAAAATTATTAGGTTTCTTAGCGATGTTTTTCTTAATCGCACAAGCTCTTATCGGAGCAGCTCAAGTGTTGTGGGGACAAGGTGATTTCATATTAGCGCTCCACTTTGGGATTTCTCTTATTTCCTTTGCTGCTGTACTCCTTCTTTCTATGATTGTATTTGAAGTCGATCGGAAATTTGATGCCGATAACGTTTTTATTGGAAAAAAATTGCGTTGGCATACGATTGCTGTCACAATTTATTCTTATTTAGTCGTTTATACAGGGGCGCTTGTTCGCCATACAGATTCTAGCTTAATATGTCCTGACTGGCCATTTTGCTATAACGACACACCATTCGCAGCTTTTAATAATATGTATGAATGGGTGCAAATGGGACATCGTCTAGCTGTTCTTATCTTTTTCATTTGGATTGCATACATAACGTGGCACGTTGTAAAAGAATATAAACATCAACGTGTTATTTACTACGGCTGGATTATTGCCTTTACGATAGTAATTTTACAAGTAATTGCTGGTATGCTAGTAGTTCTAACTAAATTGAATTTAACAGTCGCATTACTTCATTCATTATTTATTTCAATTCTATTTGGTCTACTTTGCTATATGGTAATGCTAGTTGCACGTAGCAATTATAATGAAAAAAACAAATAATAGTAGAAAAAGATTCGCCATATTTTCGATGGCGAATCTTTTTATTTTCAAACGCTTCTATCTCAATAATATGTCAAAAAATCAACAAGTTTATTATTAAACAATAGTAATATTTATAGGTACATCATCAAAAGTTGGGAATGGCATTTATTAAAACGTGTCATATGAAAATGTTAGTTGCGACAAAATAAAGTTTTGTGTGTGAATCTTTTTTGCTCTCTGGAAGGTGGATGTCGATAAAATTTAAAAGTTGGGTGATAAAACGTGAAAGTTAGTAGATAAAACGTAAAAGTTAGTAGATAAAATTCAAAAGTTGGTCGATAATTCCTGAAAGTGTTCCGATAAAACCAACATCCTGTTGCTGCCGCTTCGCTTTCGCACAGAAAACATTTGTTGCTGCCGCTTCGCTTTCGCACAGAAAACATCTGTTGCTGTCGCTTCGCTTTCGCACAGAAAACATTTGTTGCTGTCGCTTCGCTTTCGCACAGACTTGTTGCCCCGACGCCCCCGGGAAAGCAATCCTACATTATGCTGATGAATCAATATAGCAAAGAAAAAGGTTATTAGTATGCTATAAAAGCCATCTAATAACCTTCTTTTTTATCAATTATTCAATTTCAATTAACAAATCACCTGTTGAAATGGCGTCGCCCGCACTTGCGTAAACTTCTTTCACGATGCCATCTTTCGGTGCTTGGACGGTCGTTTCCATTTTCATTGCTTCAGTAATCAATAAGTGATCCCCACGTTTTACATGGCTTCCTTTTGATACGACTACCTTTAAGACCGTACCTGGCATCGTTGCACCAATTTGATTTGGATTGCTTGGATCAGCTTTCAATGCCAAGCTACCATCTACTTCGACAGTCATATCTTGAATGACTAGTTCACGGGATTGACCGTTTAGCTCAAAGTAAATAACACGCGTACCATCGTGCTGTGGTTCACCAATGGAAACAAGTTTTATAATCAGTGTTTTTCCTTTTTCGATCTCGACTTCGATTTCTTCGCCTAGTTTTAACCCATATAGGAATGTTGGCGTATCTAATACCGAAATATTACCGAAGGAGTTCACTGTTTTGGCATACTCTTCAAACACTTTTGGATACAAAGCAAACGCTAGCACATCCTGTTTCGTCACGGCACGATTTAATTTTTCCTCGAGTACCGCCTCTAGTTGCTCAAAATTCACAGGCCCTAATAGCTCGCCAGGACGTACAGTAATTGCTTCACGATCCTTTAACACAACCTTTTGCAGTGCCTCTGGGAAGCCGCCATGCGGTTGTCCTAAATACCCCTGGAAGAACTCAATCACAGAATCTGGGAAGTCGATAGTTTGCCCTCTTGTCAGTACAGAATTTTCATCTAAATCATTTTGTACCATAAATAACGCCATATCACCGACAACTTTCGATGATGGGGTTACTTTGACAATATCGCCAAATAGAAGGTTTACACGGGAATACATGTGCTTCACTTCTTCCCATCTGTCCCCAAGGCCCACTGCTTTGGCCTGCTGCTGCAAGTTACTGTATTGGCCTCCTGGCATTTCGTGGACATAAATTTCTGAATGCGGGCTAATCATGCCGCTTTCAAAATCCTTATAATATTTACGCACATCTTCCCAGTAGTACGATAACTTTTCAAGCGCATCAATATCGGCACGAACCCCACGCTTACTGCCCTTCATTGCATAGTACAAGGAATTTGCACTTGGCTGGGACGTTAAACCTGCCATCGAACCGAGCGCCGTATCAATGATGTCCACTCCCGCCTCGATCGCTTTGGCATATAAATAAATACCATTGCCACTTGTATCATGCGTATGCAGATGGATTGGTAGGCTTGTCGTCTCTTTCAACTCGGAAATTAAACGATATGCTGCTTCTGGTTTCAATAATCCAGCCATATCTTTTATCGCTAAAATATGGGCACCTGCTGCTTCCAGCTCTTTTGCCATTTCCTTGTAGTATTGAACTGAATATTTCGCTCTTGTTTCATCAAAAATATCTCCTGTGTAACAGATCGCAGCTTCAGCAATTTTACCTGATTGACGTGCAGCATCAATGGCTACTTCCATTCCTTTAATCCAGTTCAAGCTATCGAAAATACGGAAAACATCAATGCCTGATGCCGCTGATTCAGCGATAAATTCACGAATTAAATTGTCTGGATAGTTTGTGTAACCAACTGCATTCGCACCACGTAATAACATTTGGAATAGCACATTCGGTACTTGTTCGCGCAACTTGGCAAGGCGCTCCCATGGGTCTTCTTTTAAGAAACGGTAAGCCACATCAAACGTCGCGCCTCCCCACATTTCGAGTGAGAAGAAATCATGCATCATACGCGCTGTTGCATCTGCAATTTCGAACATATCCTGTGAACGTACACGTGTCGCAAGAAGTGATTGGTGCGCATCTCGGAAAGTTGTATCCGTTAATAGCACGTCCTCTTGCTCTAGAATCCATTTCACAAGCCCGTCTGCTCCTTGGGCATCTAAAATTTGCTTCGTCCCCGCTGGAGGAACGATTAGTTTATCGACTCTCGGAATGCTCGGCTGTATAAAAATTGGTTTCGCTTTCTGCTCTACTCCAGGGAAGCCATTTAGCGTCACATTACCAATATAGCTTAAGAGCTTTGTCCCACGGTCCTTGCGCTCAGGGAAAATGAATAGCTCAGGTGTTGTATCGATAAAGCTTGTATCAAATGCACCTGTTAAAAATTTCTCGTGCGTCACGACATTATTTAAGAATGGGATATTCGTTTTCACCCCACGAATACGGAACTCTTTTAAATTTCGATCCATTTTTGCTGCAGCTTCTTTAAACGTCATCCCTGTCGTTGAAATTTTCACCAGCAATGAATCATAGAACGGTGTTACTACAGCCCCTTGGAAGCCATTTCCGGCATCTAATCGAACGCCGAAGCCACCGCTTGAACGATACACCATAAGCTTCCCTGTATCTGGCATAAAGTCATTAGCAGGGTCTTCCGTTGTAACACGTGCTTGAATAGCATAGCCAATCATTGGAACATCTGCCTGTTGTGGAATGTGGATTTCCTCACTATGCAGTCCGTAGCCTGCTGCTACTTTAATTTGGGCATGCACAATATCAACACCCGTAATCATTTCAGTAATCGTATGCTCTACTTGAATACGAGGGTTGACTTCGATGAAATAAAAATCCTCGCCTGCGACTAAAAACTCTACTGTCCCTGCATTTATGTATGAGACATTTTTCATTAATTGAACCGCTGCATCACAAATTCGGTTTCTTAAATCTTCCGAAATTGAATTAGATGGTGCAATTTCAACAACCTTTTGATGACGACGTTGAATCGAGCAATCACGTTCATATAAATGAATGATATTACCTTGTTGGTCGCCAATAATTTGGACTTCAATATGCTTTGGCTTAATAATAGCCTTTTCTACATATACCTCATCAGAGCCAAATGCTGCCTTCGCCTCTGATTTTGCACGTTCATAGGAGGAAGCTAGCTCCTCTTCTGTATGAACAAGACGCATTCCACGACCACCGCCGCCTAATGCTGCCTTAATCATAATTGGATAGTCATATGCGCTAGCAAAAGCCTTTACCTCTGCTAAATTATCTACTGGACCATCTGTTCCAGGAATAACAGGAATGCCTGCAGCAATTGCTTGTTCACGCGCCTTCACCTTATCTCCAAACATATTTAAATGCTGAGAAGTCGGCCCAATGAAGACAATCCCCTCTTCTTCACATCGACGTGCAAATTCTACGTTTTCCGATAAAAAACCATAACCCGGATGAATCGCATCAACATTAGCATCTTTGGCAATCGAAATAATGCCCTCGATGTCCAAATAAGCATCAATTGGTTTCTTGCCAGCTCCTACTAAATAGGCCTCATCTGCTTTAAAGCGATGGAAAGCCCCACTGTCCTCCCGCGAATAAATAGCTACTGTTTGGATATTCAACTCCGTACATGCACGGAAAATACGAATTGCAATTTCTCCTCGATTGGCTACGAGAATTTTTTTGATTGACTCCATTGATATCCCCCTTTATGATTGTGTCTTTCTCCTTTCTACCTTTTCAAACATAGAAACATTGATTAATATTCCCATTGCTAAAGATAGAATAATTATAGATGTCCCGCCATAGCTAATAAAAGGTAGCGTTACACCGGTTAACGGGATTAACCCAGTTAGACCCCCAAGATTGATAAACGTTTGCCAGCCAATCCAGCTCGCAATACCAGCCGTAATCATACGTGCTAGTGGATCTTTCGTGCGCAACGCAATCGAAAATCCTTTATATACAATAAATCCTATACCACCTAAAACGATAAGAACGCCCCAAATTCCTAGTTCCTCCATAATAATCGCCATAATAAAATCGGTTTGTGGTTCAGGTAAATACCCCAATTTTTGAATCGATTGACCGAGACCTCTTCCCTCTAGACCGCCTCCGCCAATGGCATAATAACTATTGACAACTTGGTGACCACTACCACTCTCATACTCAAACGGGTTTATGAAAGAATGAAGACGTCCCATACGGTTTGGCGTTAACATATTTCCTTTAAACAGCATTAGTATACCAAAGATGACTCCTCCAAACGCACCCAATACCCCAAAAAACTTCCAAAACGTTTTAAATGGAATGCCACTCGCTGCTACAACAGAAACAGCAATTCCACATAAAATAATACTTGCTCCCAAATCGGTTTCAAATGCTACGCCAGCAACAACCATAATCCAGATAAATATTGGATAAAATATTTCTTTTGGTTGTAGCTTTTCAAGTGTATATTTTTGTCCTTTCCGATAAAAAGCAGCAGCAAAATATAAAATTATAAATAGCTTCGCATATTCAGAAGGCTGAAAGTTCCCAAAACCAGGGACATGAATCCAACTTTTAGACCCTATTCCTACTTCATCACCATTACCTGCAATTTTTACCCAAGTAAATAGTACAACTAATACAGCGGTAAGTATCAACATAACTTTTTTATTTGCATAATGCTTATACGGGAAAAATGCCGCTGCTAAAAATCCAAGAAAAGCTACAGATAAATTGATTACTTGCTTGTGGTAATAATAATCTGGCGCCTTTTCTTTTATTGCAATCGCTACCATCATACTTGAACTATAAATCATTACTAATCCAAATAAGCATAAAAATAGGACAGTAAAAAATAATGGGTAATCAAAATTTTGTGCATAACGTTTTAAATATTGTTTCATCGGAAAACCTCATTCTAGAAAAAAAACTCAAATCGCAAATTGCGTTTGAGTTTTTTCTTTTTATTTGTCTGTATACGCGTCATGTAGTACAGAAAGCTCTTTCTCGAGTGAATCGAGAATTTCTTTGCCTTTTTCGCGATCAACGAGTCCAAGCTTCACAGCAAAGTCAATTTCACGTGAAAGGCCGAACATTTGTGTATCTAATACTTCTTCATATAAAGGGCATTGTGGCATTGTTAAATGATCCATTTGTACTCGAATGAGGCGAGCAATTTTGTCTGCATCAGCAACTAAAAGCTCCAAAGCCTTCTCCTGAAAAGAAGTTTGTGATTTAGTATCCATGAGGACGCCCCCATTATCTGATATTTCTTCGATTCTATCTTAATAAAGTTTATCTTTTAGTCGTTAAAAATGCAAGTGTCTACATTGGAAAATAGAGAAATCGAATTATATTTCTTTATTATCTCTAGTCATTAGCGTTATACTATTTCATGGATATACAAGATTTGAGGAGGATTTCTATAATGGAAACAATAATTCCTATCAAGGGCGCAGTTACATTCCAACTAACATTAGATCCCACTGTTTGGATTTTCGATGATCGTAAATTAGATTTAAAAACGTACTTCGATACAAAAGAAGTTGAGGAAGATTCGGATATTAAATATATGCGTGAGGTAGGTGCTCACTGGTCGCGTGAGATTATGGAAGGAGCTACTTTCCCACCAACATTGAAATCAGAACGAAAATTTGACCGCAAAGGGATGGAAACAGGTACTTTCGGGATTGAATTAAGTCACTTCTTGAAAAATGCTGAGATTAAACCTGAAGCAACAACAATCGTCATTGAATGTGAAGATGGCAAAGAATATTCATTTACAATTGAAGAAGCTTACACATTAATTTTAAAATATAGCCAAGATGGCAAGCCATTAATGGAAGATGGCCCTGTTCATGTGCTATTTAGAGACGGTTCAAATGTAGACAACCCTATCAAAAATATAGTAGCAATTCGTGCTGAGTAGGAGGGAATGCAATGCGCGTAAAATGCGTTATTTGCGATACAATTAACAATTTAGATGATAATTTACCGTTAGCAAAAAAATTACGCAATCGACCAATTCATACGTATATGTGTGGCACATGCCATGATCGTATTGAAGAAAATACCGTTGCACGCATTGAAACAGGAAATTTCCGTTTTTATCGTACTTCACCACAAATGGATAAAGAATTTTAACAGCAATTGAAGGAGGTGTCTCATTATTTGAGACACCTCCTTTATAGTGTTGAAAAATAAAATGGTCAAGGACATTTTTGTGAATGTTGCGGTGCTTTAGATAAAGGTGATTCCAGGCTCTCTAATCGAATGGAAAGACTTATAACAGTGATACGATCGTAACCCTGGGCCGCTGACACTTCATTTCATCGAAGAAAACATTTGTTGCTTACGCTTCGCTTTCGCACAGAAAACATTTGCTGCTGAAATTTTGGTTTATCACTATAAATTAGAGCAACATGCCAGAAGATACGCGCTATGTGAAGTGGTTGATTGGAGTGGAGGCTGGGTGACTCCTAGGGGATTAGCAAAAGAGGAACGAAGGCTAAAAGCATCACGTCCTGTGATAACGCCCTCGTGACCAACATCGTGCTGTTGCTGTCGCTTCGTTGCACTACGCTTTCGCACAGAATGAAACCCTTTTGCTGACGCTTCGTTAGCACTACGCTTTCGCGCAAAAGACATGTTGGCCCGAGACCCTGCAGCGAAGCGAAGCGGCTCATCGGACGCCCCTAGGAAGCTTTGCTCTGCGCGAAAGCACCCTGTCGGAACGGAAATCAACCCCCGCACTTTGCCGAAGAGCCATACTTTATATAATGGGAAACCTTAATTTCATTAATATAAGAGTTTTTCAACAACTGAAGGAAGTGTCTCATTATTTTTGAGACACCTCCTTCGTCGTCTAATCATTATTTTTTACAATCGCCTTCTCAATTAACTCGACAACCTGATACATAATCGTAGCAAAGAAAGCAATGATGAGAAGTGACATAAGCACAAGATTAAAATTAAACACCTGGAAGCCATAAATAATTAAATAACCTAACCCTTTGGAAGCAACTAAAAACTCACCTACAATGACACCTACCCAAGAAAGTCCTACATTTACTTTCAAAGTAGAAATAATCGTTGGGAACGAAGCAGGTAAAATAACTGCCCTAAATATTTGCCATCTAGTTGCCCCAAAAGTTTGTAATACTTTGCTGTAGTTTGGATCTACCCCTTTAAAAGCTGTATAAACTACGATGGTTGTAATAATGATTGAAATCAACGCACCCATCGCTATAATTGAAAAATACCCCGGACCAAGAGCGACTATTAAAATTGGCCCTAAGGCAACTTTCGGCATGGCGTTTAAAATTACTAAATATGGATCCAGCACCTTTGATAGCATCGGTGACCACCACAATACGATTGCTATTAAAGTACCTATTAATGTACCAGCAATAAAGCCAATGATTGTTTCCATTAACGTTACACCAACGTGCAGTGTTAACGTACCATCACTCACTTTTTCTACTAATGTGTGCCATACCTGCGTTGGTGAACTAAAAATTAAACGGTCAATCCATCCAAATCTTGAAAGAAGCTCCCACCCACAAAAAAATACGAGTAAGATAATAAGCTGATATAATCGAACATAGCGCTTTTCTTTTTTTAGCATTTGCAGATACTGTTTAAATAAAGCATTATCCAAGACTCTCCAGCTCCTTCCAAATAGTTTGGAATATATCTGAATATGCTGGATGCTGTCGAACATCAAAAGGTGAAAGCTCTTGTAACTCCGAAGGTATTTCAAAAACTCTATGCAATGTACCCGGATTTGCCGAGAATAGAAATACCCGTTCACTCATCGCAATGGCTTCACCAATATCATGTGTTACAAGAACTGCAGTTTTTTGATAGGCCTTTAACGTTTCAACAACCAAATCCTCCAGTTTTAATTTAGACTGATAATCAAGTGCCGAAAACGGTTCATCTAGCAATAAAATTTTAGGGTCCACCGCTAAAGTTCTTGCCAGTGCTACTCGTTGACGCATGCCACCTGATAACTCTCTCGGATAGTTATTCCCTACGTGCGGTAAACCAATTTCTCGCAAAAGTGCATTTGCAGTTACTTTATGCGTTTTAGTGCTTCGCTCCATGATTTTCAAACCAATCGTGACATTTTCCTCTATAGTTTTCCAAGGAAATAAATAATCTTGCTGAAGCATGTAACCAATGAGAGACTGATTGTGTGATGAAATTTCCTCACCATCAATGTATACCTTACCTTCTGTAGACGCAAATAAGCCCGCAATAATTGATAATAACGTCGTTTTCCCACATCCGCTAGGCCCTATAAAAGAAACAAACTCACCTTCACGAATATCTAAATTTATATCACGTAAAACTTCCTTAGCCTGCGTTTTTGAAAAATAGCTATGGTGAATATTTTCTACTTTTAAAATTTCCATATTACTCAGCTGCCTTTTTAGCAAAGGTTGTATTCACAAGCTTTTCATAATCCACCCGTTGAGGAAGTTCACCTGCTTCCTCCATGATCTTTTGCAAGTTATCCCATTCCCCCTTATCCAAAATAGGATCTGTAGCATAGGAACCTTGTGATTTATAACGCTCAACCACTGTTTCAATTAATCCAACATCGACATTTTCAAAGTATGGTTGAATAATTTTCGCTATTTCGGCCGGACTCGCTTTTTGTACAAAATCCTGTGCTCGTTTCAATGCATTTGTAAAGCCTTGAACTGTCTTCGCATTGTCTTTTAAATAGCTGCTTTTCGCCATAAATGATGTATAAGGTAATTGCCCAGATTCAGTACCAAATGAAGCGACAATATAGCCTTTACCTTCTTTCTCAAAGATACTAGCTTGTGGTTCAAATAACTGTACATAGTCCCCTGTTCCAGAAGCAAAGGCTGTAGAAACATTAGCAAAATCAATGTTTTGAATGAGCTTTAAATCATTCGCAGGGTCAATGCCATGTTTTTTCAGGACAAACTCACCAGCCATTTGTGGCATTCCACCTTTACGTTGTCCTAAAAATGTAGAGCCTTTTAATTGATCCCATGAAAAATTATCCATCTTTTTACGCGCCACTAAAAATGTGCCATCAGTTTGAGTTAACTGCGCAAAATTTTGAATCGGGTCATTGGCGCCTTGGAGCGTTACATAAATAGAAGTTTCCGATCCAACTAAGGCGATATCAATGCCATTAGAAAGTAACGCTGTCATTGTCTTATCGCCACCTGCAATTGTTTGTAGCTCAACGGAAAGCCCTTCATCCTTGAAGTACCCTTTTTCAAGTGCTACATACTGCGGCGCATAGAAAATCGAGCGCGTCACTTCCCCAACTTTGACTTTTTCAAGCTCTGTTTTATTGCACGCCGTCAAAGAAAGGAATAATAAAGCAATAACACTAAATAGTAAACCTTTTTTAAGCCACCGCATTCCATTTCCTCCTTGATTGATGAAATAAGCCTATCGACATTAACTTATTCACACTAGAAGATTTCGGTGCCAATCAATTTAGGTTTGAGAGACACAATCGATTGAAAATGGGTTCCGTAGCCAATCGTTTATATGTAGATGGCTTAAAACGATAAAATTTTTTACTATACCAAATAAAACAGCCTTAGCAAATTAATGCTAAGGCTGTTTTATTACTTAAAAACTCAATACAAGTTTCACGGTATAGGAGCCAAGCTACCCTCATCGATTTGCAGCTTGTTGCTCTTCTCTTTTTTCACGCCACATACGTGTTTTATATACAATCAAAATTAACGCCGCTACGATGAGACCCTCAATCATAGGTAGGAACAACGCGAAAAATGTCAACATAATACATCCTAGGAACAGGAATACATAAATGGCAATATTTTGAGATAGCTTTAACTTCTTTGCAAAGCCTAATTTATAGACAATAGCAGAAAGTACAAATACAAGAAGAAATACAACGTAGCCTGCAATGTCATAGCTCGGTAAATTTTCATATAAAAATCTTGTTATACCAGCCATTCTCTCATAAACCTTTGTTGTTTCCTCTGCATTTGTTGATGCAGCAACTTGAATAACATTTAGTTCACCCAATAAAGCGGACTTTATATCCAAGACTCCTCTTCCTTTCATGTCAGCGGAAAATTATTGTTCTGCGTTACGTAATTTTTTCGCTGCTTTCTCACGTTCGTTTTTATCTAGAATTTGTTTGCGAAGGCGAATAGATTCTGGTGTGATTTCTAAGTACTCGTCATCACCTAAGTATTCAAGCGCTTCTTCTAGTGATAGAATACGTGGCTTTTTAATAACATTCGTTTGGTCTTTGTTTGCTGAACGGATGTTTGTTTTTTGTTTCATTTTTGTGATGTTTACAGTGATATCAGCGTCACGAGTATTTTCTCCAACGATCATACCTTCGTAAATATCTGTACCTGGCTCCAAGAACAGTGTACCACGGTCTTCAATTTGCATCATACCATAAGTTGTTGATTTACCAGTTTCCATTGAAACTAGTACACCTTGGTGACGGCCACCAATTCTTCCTGGTAATAATGGCTGATAGCAATCGAACGTATGGTTGATAATACCGAAACCTTTTGTCATCGACATGAATTCAGTTGTATAACCGATTAATCCACGAGCTGGTACTAAGAACGTTAAACGAACTTGACCACTGCCGTTGTTCACCATATCAAGCATTTCACCTTTACGTGTACCAATTGATTCAATAATTGAACCAACATTTTCTTCAGGCACATCGATTTGAACGCGTTCGAAAGGTTCACATTTCACGCCGTCGATTTCACGCACGATTACTTGTGGTTTTGAAACTTGTAATTCGAAGCCTTCACGACGCATGTTTTCGATAAGGATAGATAAGTGAAGCTCTCCACGACCTGAAACTGTCCAAGCATCTGGAGAATCAGTATCTTCAACACGTAAAGATACGTCTGTTTGTAATTGAGCACGTAAACGCTCTTCTACTTTACGAGAAGTAACCCATTTCCCTTCACGACCTGCGAATGGAGAATTGTTTACTAAGAAAGTCATTTGTAAAGTTGGCTCATCAATACGTAATGGCGTTAGCGCTTCTGGGTGCTCAACAGGGCAAACTGTTTCACCAACGTTGATGTCTTCCATACCTGAAACGGCGATTAAGTCACCAGCTTTTGCTGTCTCAACTTCTTCACGTTTTAAGCCGAAGAAACCAAAGATTTTCGTTACACGGAAGTTTTTCACTGTTCCGTCTAACTTCATAAGAGATACTTGTTGACCTACAGAAATTGTTCCGCGGAATACGCGACCAATACCGATACGTCCAACGAAGTCATTATAGTCAAGTAAAGCTACTTGGAATTGTAATGGCTCTTCTGAGTTATCAATTGGTGCTGGAATAGCTTCGATAATTTTCTTAAATAGACATTTCATATCCGCTTCTTGCTTAGATGGATCAGCGTCTAAAGAAGCTGTACCATTTACACCTGAAGCATAGACAACAGGGAACTCTAATTGATCTTCATCTGCACCTAGTTCAATGAATAATTCAAGTACTTCATCTACTACTTCTAGTGGACGAGCTGAATCTTTGTCTACTTTATTAACAACAACGATTGGTGTTAAACGTTGTTCTAATGCTTTTTTCAACACAAAACGTGTTTGTGGCATACAACCCTCATACGCATCGACAACTAGTACAACGCCATCTACCATTTTTAAAATTCGTTCTACCTCACCACCGAAGTCAGCGTGTCCAGGCGTATCAAGGATGTTGATACGAGTTCCTTCATAGTTTACTGCTGTATTTTTAGCTAAAATCGTAATACCACGTTCGCGTTCAATATCGTTAGAGTCCATTGCACGTTCTTCAACACGTTCGTTTGAACGGAATGTACCTGATTGTTTTAGTAATTGGTCGACTAAAGTAGTTTTACCATGGTCAACGTGGGCGATTATTGCGATATTGCGAAGATCTTGACGTAAGTTTGTCATTATTCCACTCCATATTCTTTTTTCGAATGTTTAACTGTGATATTATAGCACAAGAAGGATAGAAATGTCCTTATTAGAATTTTCCTCATTCTAAAAAATATATTTTATTTACAAATTTTTAATATAGGAGGCTCGGCTATGAATCGTGCAAAATTCGTAATGGCCATTTACGCATTAGCAGCTGTTTTAGCAATGTGTTCTATCGGATATTCAGTGGCAATTGACAGTGTATTAGGTATAATAGCAGGCATTGTTGCTACTTGTGTCATTTTCATGACAGCCTTTAAAATGAAACGTAAACTACGTGAGCAAGGTTTACTTTAATAAGAGTTGATTGCTAATGTAAGAAGGAGCCTGTCTAAAAAATAGACAGCTCCTTTTTTATTCATAAGGCACAATATATTTTTCTAATAACTCTTTGTGTATAGAAGGATTGGCAATAATAAACGTATCCTGATGCAAGAAATCAAAGCCCTCTCCGTGTAAATTAGTGGTAATAGCACCAACTTCCTTGGCGATAATCGTACCTCCAGCTATATCCCACGGCGATAGTCGCATTGATACATAAGCATCTAATTTACCACTGACAACAAACGCTATTTCCATTGCGGCTGAACCATATGACCGCGTTCCACGTATTTTCCGAACCATTTCAATTACTTTTTCATTGTGAATATGTCGATTTGGTGCTACCCAGTGTGCGTTTATACCAATGACCGATTCTTCTATTTTGACTGACTGCAATTTACGTAATGGTGAGTCATTGTACCATGCCCCTTCACCTGCAATAGCATAAAATAAATCTTCACGCATTACATCAAATATGTAACCAAGCTTGCCTACCCCATTAACAAAAATACCGATAGAAATCATAAAATGACGATGTTGTTTCACAAAATTCATCGTGCCATCGATTGGATCAATAATCCATACAACACCATCTAACGACTCAACTTTCTCTCCCATACCCTCTTCCCCTAAAATTTTGTGGGTTGGATCGAAACCTCGTATTTTTTCGATAAAAAATAATTCTGTTTCACGGTCAATATTTGTGACAAGGTCGTTTGCACTTGATTTTGTCTCGATAACTAGATTGTACGAAAAGGCCTCTCGAATACGGCTACCCGCTTCATATATAATACTTTTCGCAAATTGATCAATTTGTTGTAAATCCATAAAAACCCACCCTTCGATTATAAGAAAAGGTCCTATGCTTTTAGCCTACTTAATAAGCAGCACATAATTCTTCCCTGAAAATATAACTTTCCATTATGATATACTGTCTATTTTACCCTTTATAGCAATAAAAATCACCTGCTGTCGGAATATTCAGCAAGTGATTTTTCAAATCGGAATATTATTTTTATTACGCATAGGCGTGCAAGCTTTCAAGTTCCAGCTGAATTTCACCAAGACGTTTTTTACTTTTTTCAATTTCAATTTCATTTTTTTCATTCATTGCCGAGAATAGCGAGGCTAATTCATAATCTAATTCTAATTGCAAAATGTGTTCATATTGCTTTTCAATGTCGACTTTACGTATAATTTTTACGATTGGTTTCATAAAAATCACTTCCTTTTTTTATTTTTTCACAAAACTTGTCACATTCGATAAAATGCTTGTTATAAGATTTTTTCCCATTTTCCTTATAAAATAAACCTTATAAATCGAAAGGAGTTAATAAAAATGCCGAAAATAAAGTGGACTAACAAAGACTTCAATGTTTTTCAAATAGACGGTTTAGAACAGAGAATGGATGCTTTAAATGTATGTGTACGTCCAAAATTCCAATTGCTTGGAGAGGATTTTTCTTCCTTCTTTTCGAGTCATCTCGGAGAAGAATTTTATCCTCATGTTGCGAAGCATGCGCGTAGAACAGTAAATCCCCCAAACGACAGCTGGGTTGCTTTCGCTCCGTACAAAAGAGGTTATAAATCATTACCTCACTTTCAGATTGGACTTTGGAGCACACATTTATTCATCGTCTTAGCTATTATTTATGAAGCTCCACAAAAAAATGTGATGGCAGAACGTTTAATTGCCAACAGAGCAATGCTGCAGCAGCTTCCTGAGGATTTCATTGTCTCTGGGGACCACATGTCTCCAGCAGCCATTTCCATGCAAGATGCAAAGGAAGACAAGCTAGATGAATTACTTATCCGTTTACGTGATGTTAAAAAAGGCGAGTTTTTAGTAGGTCGCCATATTCCAAAAGATCAAGCTGTCAAGCTGTCAGCTAGCCAACTTCATCAATTAACGGAAGAAACCTTTAGCCATTTACTCCCTATTTATAACATCATTGTTGGAAAATAAAGTTTGACGGATTGTGCTTCAAGCTTTGTGACATAATAACTAAAACAATTTTAATGATATTTATATATTGTGGAAAATTTTCGTTATTATTCCTAGCTATTGAAAATTTATTTGAGGAATATTCTTATGGATGAGGGTTTGAGGAAATTATTTATTTTTTCTCTTCTTTTCAAAAAATTGGGATGTTTTATATTGTTTATGTAGTATATGAAATACGCTTATTTTTAACACAGGGATAGTGTAAAGCTAGCAGATAAAAAATGTGGACGTGAGTATTTCTCACGTCCACATTTTTATCGACGTTGCTTCGGGGCAACTTTAATAATCGTGCCATCAGTTCCTTCTTTTGCTTGTTTCACAACAGGGTAACTGACATAGCCACTTGCTTCTTCAAACTCACGGAAAATTGTTTTTTCCTCGGACTGTGAAGGAACAATTTCTTTAAAACGACGATATTTCGTCATCATTACTTCACGCTTAATGCCTTTTTCATAAGCTTGTTCAATTCCTTCAAAAAATTGGACAACATCAACAATTTCCTCAGTTGACCAATCAGTTGAAAATGGATAAGAGTATTCCATTGGACATAACCACCTTTATCTTACTGACACCATTTTACCCGGATACTTTCTGCTTCTGCAAGCATTCGAGTGATTAGCTCCTCGACTGTTGGAATATCGTGGATCATTCCTGTAACTTGTCCAGCCCAGCCAATTCCTTCATCTTTTTCGCCATCATAAATAAAACGTTTATTTGCTTTCCCGCTAATATAATCTTTTAATGCCTCATACGTAGGTGTAGTACGCTCAATTTCTAATATCTTTTCCGTAAATTCACTGCTCAACGCTCTTGCCGGTGCGCCTATAGAGCGTTTTATAACAGTCGTATCTGCCTCGGTGCTTCCGATTAAGGCTTCTTTATAAGCCTCAGAGGCATCAACACATTCCTTTGTCGCTATAAAACGAGTGCCGATACGAAAAACATATACATTTCTTAAAAAATGTAGACATCTCTACTGTGACACAACTTATATCTTCCGACTTTCGTATTTTGTGTCTTCCTTATTCTCTGAGTCTGGTTTCGCCAAAGCTACTGCCATTTAGTATGACTCTCCAAAGGCTTAAATTCCGCAGTATCGTTGCGTACACATCTAAGGTTAAGTGTCAGTTAAATTCCTTAGATTGAGTAATTTGCTAAGTTAATGCTTGCGTTCAAATCTCTATCCAACTTTAATCCACAAGAACAGATAAATAATCTGTCTTTCAATTTCAAATCGGTTTTGATTTGTCCACAACTAGAACAAGTTTTTGATGATGGAAACCATCTGTCGGCTTCAACAAATTCAATTCTGTATTTTTGACATTTGTATTGAATTTGCCGTTTGAATTCATATAGCTTTTGCCCGGCTACCGCCTTCGCCAGATGTTTGTTTTTCATCATACCTTTTACATTTAAATGTTCCATTACAATACGAGATGGTTTGGTTTTCACAATCTCATTAGAACACTGATGTAAATGATTTGTTCGGATGTCGTTAAGTCGCTTATATAAATTACGGATTGCAGTGTGTTGTTTTTGAATATTTTTCATATTCTTTAAAGGTGTTTTATAGATTGGCTTTCGTTTTTTAGTATACTCTTTCGTGTTGGCTTCGAGCTTACGAGCTTGTTTTCGTTGCTCTCGTTTTAACTTTTGCTCTAATCGTTTGACTTCTTTGGT